>NZ_CAJPGQ010000016.1:0-139332 GCF_905339595.1 Burkholderia sp. BCC1977 | reverse complement strand
CATTTTTCCTCTTGTACGCCCCCGGCCATCGACGGACAGGCACGGCCATTGTCAACGATCTAGGAGTTGACGTCGACCGACCGCCCTTGGCCGCCTGTTGCCTGTCGCGGCCACACAGTCGATCGGGCGCAAGAGCGCCGCGATTACGGCTCTCGTGGTCGCAATGGCGAGTACACTGAAAACGCAATAGAAGCAGGAGAAAGTGATGGCTAACTCTGACCCCCAAAGCACCTTCCGCGGGTTGCCGCTCACCGCGGAGCAGGACGCGGAAGTGAGGCATTACATAAAGGACCGAACGCGGCGTGGGCTGCCATGGGACACGTCGGAGTTGAGCGCGATGCTCAATGACATGCTGCAGCCCCCGGGTGACGGCGACGGAGATGTCGCCTTCCCGGTAGACGAAACCAGAGCCGCCGCCGAGCGCGCAACGGCGTCGCTTGACGAGGCGATGGATCCCATCGAGGCGATTGAGGAGTGGAATGCGGCCATGGAGTCGGAAGGCATGAAAGGACCCAGACGATAAAACCGGAGCCACGATGCTCGCTTCCTGGTAGCGCCGCATACGGAGATCGTGACGCGTACCTCATGGGTTCGATGCGCATGATTTCAATGCTTGAGCGGGTGCGGTCGGTTCCCGTCGCGGTCGGGTCCCACGACATCTCCGTTGAACACCAAGAGGGTGAACATGCGGCTAATCGAAACGGATGAACACAAGGCGTATCTGGCGACGCTGGAGCGCCATGGTTTGACAGCAGACGATTTCAATGTTCTGGAAACGGATACGACGGATCCGAAGGGTGACGAGAACCTCGGCCTACAGGGCTATGTCACCATAACCAGGTTTTCGACGCAGATTTCGAGGGAATACGTGATCGGCGACGAAAGCGATTGGCTACAGCATTTCAGGAAAGATCTCGAAGCGGGCGTCTTCGATAGACCGCAATGATCCCGAATTTCGTCGGAGCGTGGATGAGCCGCCAAACCCGAACCTGATCGCGCGAGCGCTCGCCCGTCTACCCCGCGTCAGTTGGCGCGCGAAGGTCGGTTGACTGGGCGGAACCGACGTTCCAACGTCCTTGTGAAAGCGCGGACGAGCGTCCGCTTCTGGCCGGCAAACGCCACCGTCATATAGAATGACGCGCTTTGCCCGCACGCCTATGTGGTTCAAGAACCTTCAGCTTCATCGTCTCCCGGCACCGTGGGCCGTTACCCCCGACCAGATGGAAGCATGGCTGGCGCCCTACGCGTTTCAGCCGGGCACCAGCATCGAGATGCAGCGCGTCGGATGGGCGTCGCCGCGTGACGACGGCGCGCTTGTGTATTCGATCAACCGGCAGATGCTGCTGACGTTTCGTGCCGAAAAGAAGCTGCTCCCGGCGTCGGTCGTCAATCAGGTGACCAAGGCCCGGGCGCTTGAAGTCGAGGAGCAGCAGGGCTTCAAGGTCGGGCGGAAACAGCTGCGCGAACTCAAGGAGCAGGTGACCGACGAACTGCTGCCGCGCGCGTTCACCATTCGCCGCGATACCCGCGTGTGGATCGATACGGTGAACGGCTGGCTCGTCATCGATGCGGCTGCACAGGCGCTTGCCGACGACGTTCGCGGCCTGCTCGTCAAATCGATCGATCAATTGCCGCTCGCCGGCGTTCAGGTGGCGCTTTCGCCGGTCGCCGCGATGACGGATTGGCTGTTGTCCGGCGAGGCGCCGGGCGGATTCACCGTGGACCAGGACGCCGAGTTGCGTTCGAGCGGCGAAGGTGGCGCCACGGTGCGATACGTCGGCCACGCGCTGGAAGCGAACGACATGCGCCGGCACATCGAGGCCGGCAAACAATGCATGCGCCTCGCGATGACCTGGGATGACCGAATCTCCTTCGTGCTGACGCCGTCGCTGACGATCAAGCGCGTCACGCCGCTCGACGTGATCAAGGAGGCGACGGATCCCACCGCCCAGAACGACGATGAACGCTTCGACTCGGATGTCACGCTGATGACGGGTGAATTGGGGCGGATGTTGACCGATCTTGTCGATATCCTGGGCGGCGAGCGGCACGACTCGATTCATGAGGCGGCAGCAGCCTGAACCCTGTCGGCTGTCGAGGATCATCGCCCTGCGTCGGAGAGGCTTCGCGCTGATCCGACGTGTCGAGGAGGACCGTCGCCGCTCTGGCGCGGGTCGCGGCTGCGCGCTCGCGACCCGCTGCAGCCGATCGCGCTGCCCCGAAACGGACGTTCAGAGTTTGAATCAGTCCGGCCATTTCTTGTGAAGGTAGCCTCACCGTGGCGCCTCTTTCCGTTCGGCCCGGCAGGTTCAGAAAATCAGCGAACAACCTATCCGAAAACCCGAGCCCATACCGCCCGAAGGCGTCGCGCGCGGTCTTCGAAGAGATATGAAGCCGCCAGCGTCAAGAGACCTGAAATTGCACCCGTCACGATGTGCTCGACATAGGGGATACGGTAGTGACTCGCGTGCGAGTAGGCGTCGCCGAACGTTGTCAGGACGCCAACGATCACCGCGTTGCCGTATCGATGCGCGTAGAGTTTCGCCGCGGGCGTGAAAGTCAGAAGCACAGCCAGGAGTCCGGTAACCAGACCTGTATGAAATGCAATAGTCCAGTGGGCAACGCTCATGATGTTTCCCCAGCTCCCCGGCATGCAGGTCATGCACGCGCTGGTCGGCTGCCAGAAACGCTGGACAAACAGTCTGACGCGGTGCTTCCACTCGGTTGACATGACGCACTCCGATCGATGTCGTCGTCGCGGCCGACGCCACCGCACGTATCGTTGAAGCAGTTTCCCAACCCTTTGACGAGCTTGCCGCCCTCGTCACGGATGGGTTGGCTGTGCGCCGTAGAGGCCGAGCAATAGCCTGGACATGGGGGAATACTACTCCACGATCAGACGGCCGCTGCTTCGACCGAGACCGGCATTCAACTCGTGCGTCCATCGGCGCGGTCCCGTCCATGACGGGCATCGAACGATGCGCTACCGCGCGAAGTCGACGTCCGGCATCGCCCCGCGCCGGCCGGTCGCACGCTCGGGCGGCGGTTGATCGAATCATATTTCAGGACTTCTTACTGAAAGGCTCGAGCGCCCCGCAAGCCATTCATGGGCGTGCGCTTGCCGAAACCCATCGCCGGGCGTATGGTTTATTTCTCTGTCGCCCTTTTACGGGAGATATCAAAATGGCTGCCATGCAATCCGCGGCCACGCCCCTCTCCGACGAGGAAGCCCGGCGCCAGTTGCGCCGCGCCGTCATCGCCAGCACGATTGGCACCACGATCGAATGGTATGACTTCTTCCTCTACAGCACGGTCACCGGCCTGGTCTTCGCTAAGCTGTATTTCCCGCAGTCCCACCCGCTCGTCGGCACGCTGCAGGCGTTCCTGATCTATGCCGTCGGCTTTGTCGCGCGGCCGGTCGGCGCGGCGATCTTCGGCCACTACGGCGACCGCATCGGACGCAAGGCCACGCTGATCGTGACCCTGTTGCTGATGGGGCTCGCCACATTCGCCGTGGCCTTCGTTCCGACCTACGCCACGATCGGCATCTGGGGCGCCGTCTTGCTCACGGTGCTGCGCTTCATCCAGGGCGTCGGCGTCGGCGGCGAATGGGGCGGCTCGGTCCTGATGTCGATGGAGTGGGCGCGCACCAATGCGCATCGCGGCTTCGTCGCGTCGTGGCCGCAGTTCGGCGTGCCGGCGGGATTGTTCCTCGCCAACCTCGCCGTGCTGGCCATGAGCTGGTTTTCCGGCAGCAGTTTCCTCACATGGGGCTGGCGCGTGCCGTTTGTCCTCAGCATCCTGCTGGTCGCGATCGGGCTCTATATCCGCCTGAACATTCTCGAGACGCCGATCTTCGCAAAACTACTGGCCGAGCGCCGGATCGAGAAGACGCCGATGCTCGAAGTGCTGCGCAAGCAGCCGCGGGATATCGTGCTGTCCGCGTTTGCGCGGATGGCCGAACAGGCGCCGTTCTATATCTTTACGGCGTTCGTGTTCACTTACGGGATCACGGCGCTGGGCGCCACGCGCGAGCTGCTGCTGACGGCGGTGCTGGTGGCGTCCGTGGTCGAGTTCGTCACCATTCCGCTGTTCGGTCACGTGTCGGATCTGATCGGGCGGCGGCGGATGTACATGATCGGCGCGGTTTCCGTCGGTGTATTCGGATTCCTCTACTTCGCGATGGTCGACAGCCGGAATCCGGTATGGATCTTCGCGGCCATCGTGCTGTCGCTGATCCCGCATTCGATGATGTACGGGCCGCAGGCCGCATTGATCGCCGAGTCGTTTACCGGGCGGTTGCGGTATAGCGGTGCGTCGATGGGTTATCAGCTCGCTTCGGTCATTGCAGGCGGCCCGGCACCGCTGATCGCGACGGCGCTGTTTGCCTACTACCATTCGGGGTATGCGATCGCCGTGTACGTGCTGGCGTGTGCGGTGCTGAGCCTGGTCGCCGCATCGAAGCTCGGCGACTACACGAACAAGGATATTTCGCGGGAATACGACGACGCGCGAAGTCTGGAGGATCATGGGCACGCGCCGCCGCTGACCTGACAGGTTGGCCGGCTCGATCGATGGATGGGGTGACGAAGCGGCTGCCGGCCCGCTTTCGGCACCCAGTCCCGACTCAGGACAACGTGCGTGCCCGCAACGACACGACAACGGCTCGATGACGGGCGGCCACGCTCACGCGCGTTCAGCCGCACGTCACTCACGGCTTGCGATCCGCGCGAGCGGCGCCCAGCGCTTCGAGCAACGGCCGGAGCGCATCGAGTTCCGCGCCGAAGCCGGCCCAATCGCCCGCCTTCAGCCGCTCGATCGCACGATCGTAATGGGCCAGCGCGTCACGGGCGCGCGCATCCGCCGCGGCGCCGGCCGGCGCCGCCACCGGTCCCGGCCTCGTCTCCTTGAACAGCGCCGCGAGCGCCTCGCTCAGGTTTTCCTCCATCACGACGCGATCGCCATAGGCCGCGATCACCCGTTTCAGCTCGGGCAACTGGCCCGACGACGCGCGCAGGTAGAGCGGCGACACGTAGAGAATCGAGTGCTCGATCGGAACGACCACGAGATGTCCGCGGATGACGCGTGAGCCCATCTGGTTCCACAGCGAGATCTGCTGCGAGATTTCCGTGCTCTGCTGGATGCGCGCCTCGATCTGGTACGGCCCGTAGATCAGCTTTTCCTTGGGGAACGCGTAGACGATCAGCTTGCCGTACCCGGGCGGATCGCAACGCGCGGCCAGCCACGCGATCATGTTCTCGCGCTGGCTCGGCACCATCGGCAGCATGAGCACGAAGCCGGCCTGCGCATCGCCGGGCAGCCGCATGATCGTGTAGTACGGCGCCATCTGCCGGTTCGCGGCGTCGCCCCCGTCGATCTCGCCGAGCGCGCGAGGAAACTGCCAGAGATCCTCGCGGTTATAGAACACTTCCGGTGCATCCATGTGATACGCGCGGTAGAGGTTCGCCTGGATCAGGAACAGATCCTCGGGGTAGCGGATGTGCTGTCGCAGATCCTGCGGCATCGTGTCGAGCGGCTTGAACATGCCGGGGAAGATGCGCGCGTAAGTCCGCACCAGCGGATCGTCAGGATCGCTGACGTAGAAGTCGACCGTGCCGTTGTACGCGTCGACCACCACCTTGACCGCGTTGCGAATGTAGTTGGCGCCATCGCCGACGCCGGGCGGCGCATACGGAAACCAGCGGCTGGTCGTATAGGCGTCCTGCATCCAGAACAGGCGTCCGTTGCTTGCCACGACATAGGGGTCGTGGTCGAGCGCGAGAAACGGTGCGATCGTGCGTATCCGGTCCCGGATGTTGCGGTGAAAGAGGATCCTGCTCTCGTTCGTGATGTAGTGCGTCAGCAGGATGTTGGGATCGCCGAACTGCCAGGCGAACAGGCTGCGCCGCACCGCGCCGCCGATCGCGACGCCATCGCGCCCGCTGTAGGACGTGTAGACGTTGCTGTCGCCCTTCGGGTAGTCGAATTCGGGCACACTGCCCTTCACGATCACATAGCCCTGCCCGCCTTCACCGAAGTAGATGCGCGGTTCGTTGATCGCCGGTCCGCCGTCGGCGACCGGCGGAATGTCGCGCAGATAAAGCGACGGCAAGCCTTCCGTGGATTTCTCCGTGACCGGCGACATCACGATGCCGTTGCCGTGGGTGAACAGCAGATGCAGGTTCACCCAGGTTCGGGCGTTCTCCGGCAGCATCGTCTGATCCAGATCGCGCGCCGACAGCATGACCTGCCGGTAGCCGGAGTCGAGACGGTAGCGATCGATATCCACGGAAAAGAACTTGTAGTAAGTCCTGATCTCCTGCAACTGCGCATAGGTATCCCTCAGCGGCTGCACATCCCACAGGCGGATATTGTCGACGGTCGTGCGATTGGCCTGCAGCGACGCAACATTCAGGCCCTGCTCGGCCGCAAACGGTTTGACCTCGATCCGCGCGAGACCGTAGGCCTGCCGCGTCAACGCGATGTTGTGCTGGATATAGGGCGTCTCGAGCTGCAGCTCGCTCGGCTTGACGTAGAAGCGCTGGAACAGCGCGGGATAGACGATGCCGAGCGCGAACGACGTGCCGAACACGAGCAGCAGCGCAGCGGCTGGCAACCGATAGCCGGGCCGCCTCATGTTGACCAGCATCGCAACGGCCGACGCGGTGGCGAGGCCGACGAGCAACCACAGCACCGGCAGCATCACGTGGACATCCGTATAACCGGCGCCGACCACGACCCCGTTGTTGTCGTAGAGCAGGAGAAAGCGTTCGAGCCACCAGGACCAGGCTTTCACCAGGAAGAAGAGTGCCAGTAGCGCCGACCCGTGAACCGCGGCGGCCGACGAAAGCCCCTTCGGCGGGCGGAGCATGATGTCGCCGCGCAGCCAGTAGACGCTGCCTGCGACGATCGCGCAGCAGACGACCACTTGCAGCAGCAGGTTCTTCAGCACGATCCAGACGGGTAGCGCGAACAGATAGAAACCGATGTCCTTGCCGAAGATCGGATCGTGCGCGCCGAACGGCACCCGATGCAGAAAACGCAGCGCGACATCCCAGCTCGACATCGCACCGGCGGCGATCGCCAGCCCGAGAATGACGGCACCCGCGGCGATGACCGCGCGCCAGGGAACGCGCGACGCGACCTCCCCTGCCAGCGCCCGCAGGACATCCTCCGCACGCGTCGACGAAGCGTCCGCTACCTGCCAGACATCGACGGGCCTGGCGTGACGATGCGCGAGCAACCCCGACGCGCCGATCGCGGCCGCCGACACGGCGAACACCGCGACGAACAGCAGCACCCTCGCGGACAGGATCGTCCAGAAGACGCCGGCATAGCCGATCGACGAGAACCAAAGCCAGTCGACCAGGAAACCGGTGATGCGTCCGATGACGATCAGGCAGGCGATGACGATCGCAGCCGCGATCCCATAGCGTCTCAGGCGCGGGACGGACGTTGCTTGCGAGCGCATCGATGCTCCTTTGCCGGGCCGTCATGCGTGGCCGGCTGGCCGGACCGGGGTGTGCCGCCGATCCGTCAGTGAGCCGTCAGTGAGATTCGCGGCCGGCCGCATGTCTGAATGCTACGCCCGTTGCCGACCCGTCGCCATCCGACGGCATGCGCGACGTCACTTTGGAACGATCGAATGCAGTGCTGTGCGCTGCAGCAAATTCGCTCCCCTCGCGGGACGCGATGCGAAGCCGGGGGAGCGCACGGTCAAGGGGGCGTTTGCACGCCATCCGGGTAACGCTCACAATGAATGTTCAGGCGGCTTGCCGCGCCGGAACGGAGGGAACGCGAAATGGACGATCCCCATGATCTTCAGCGCTTTGTCGACGCACAGGATTCGGTGTACGCGCGCGTATGCGACGAGTTGAGGCACGGACACAAGCAAAGTCACTGGATGTGGTTCGTGTTTCCGCAGATCGAAGGGCTTGGCGACAGCGCGATGGCGCAACGCTACGCGATCTCGACACTGGCCGAAGCCGTCGCGTATCTTGACCATCCGCTGCTCGGCGAAAGGCTGCGGGAATGCACACGGCTCGTCAATCAGATCGAAGGCCGTTCGATCCAGACGATTTTCGGGTATCCGGATTACCTGAAATTCCGCTCGTCGGTCACGTTGTTCGCGCATGCGACTGCCGACAACGCGGTGTTCGTGGCGGCGCTCGAGAAATATTTCGGCGGCGAGGCCGATCACGACACGCTCGCGCGAATCTAGGCGGTGCCGGTCACAAGCGGTCAGGCCTTGCAGAATGCTCGCAAGGAAAAACCGAGGCGATCGCCGCCGCCCCGAATGCTCGGCGCGCGTGCAAGCGTGCCCGCGTGACGACCACGCCCCCTCGACAAGCACCTGTCGATGGCCGCTATCGGGCGCAACCAGCGACGACCGTAGCGGGCCGAACGCCGACCGTCTTCCCCGCGCTCCCCGGAAATCCACGATGAACCGCAAAAAAGCCACCCTCGCGGGTGGCTTGCCTGGATTCGACCGGTCTTCGATCACCCGCATCACGCGTGCGTGCGCCGACTGGCCTCTGCATCGACCTCACGCAGCGACTTGCCGCGCGTTTCCTTCGCGAGCCCCACGCACACGATCGAGATCAGCGCCGCTGCAACCAGATACAACGCGATCGGCGTCGACGAGTGATAGCGCTCGAGCAGCGACAGCCCGATCAGCGGCGCGAGCGAGCCGGCCATCAGCGGCGCGACCTGGTAGCACAGCGACAGCGCGGTATAGCGCACGTTGGTCGGGAACATCTCGGTCATCAGCGCCGAATACGGCGAGTACGTCATCGATTCGATGAACAGGCCGAACACGATCGCGGCCATGATGATCCAGTCGTTGCCGGTGTCCATCATCGGGAACGCGACGAAGCCCCAGCCGGCGGTCAGCACGGCGCCCGTCAGATACACGGGCTTGCGCCCGACGAGATCCGACATCAGCCCCATCAACGGGATGAAGAAGAAGTGAATCGCGTTGGCCGCGAACATCAGCTTCAGGATCCGCGTGGTGTCGAAACCGACGACCAGCTTCAGGTAGGTCAGCGAAAACGTGACGACCATGTAATACAGGATGTTCTCGGCGAACCGCGCGCCGATGCCGATCAGCACCTGCCGCCAGTGGTACTTCAGCACGTGGCCGACGCCGAGCTGCTTCTCCTGCTTCTGCGCACGGCGCGCCTGCGCTTCCTTGAAGATCGGCGCATCGTCGACCTTGCGGCGAATCCAGAAGCCGATCAGCACGACCACCGCCGAGAACCAGAACGCCGCGCGCCAGCCCCACGCCAGGAAGTCGGCTTCGGACAGCGAGCTCGACAGCACCAGCAGGATGATCGTCGCGACGAGGTTGCCGGCCGGCACGCCGGCCTGCGGCCAGCTGGCCCAGTAGCCGCGGCGGTTGTCCGGGCTGTGTTCGCTGACCAGCAGGATCGCGCCGCCCCACTCGCCGCCGAACGCGAAGCCCTGGATCAGGCGCAGCGACACCAGCAGCACCGGCGCCCAATAGCCGATCGCGTCGAAGGTCGGCAGGCAGCCCATCAGGAACGTCGTGATGCCGACCACGATCAGGCTGACCTGCAGCAGATACTTGCGGCCGAACTTGTCGCCGTAGTAGCCGAACACCAGCCCGCCGATCGGGCGCGCGGCGAACCCCACCGCATACAGCGCGAACGCGGCGAGCAGGCCGTCGATCGGGTTGCCCGTCTTCTTGAAGAAGTGCGTGCCGAACACCAGCGCCGATGCCGTTCCGTACAGGAAGAACTCGTACCACTCCGCCACCGACCCGACCATCGACGCCGCGACGACCCGCTTCAACTCCCGTTTCGACGCCGTGTCCTGCACGGCTGCCGCACCACCAGGCGAGACTGCCTCGCCGACCTGACTTGCCATCTCCGAATCTCCTCTCGTTGTCTTCCATTTCCCTTGACGGGCCGGTTCGCGAGCAAGCGCGCCGAACGATTTTATACAATATTCAATACACAATCCACGGAATCTCAAAAATGATTTCGACACAAATGCGACACGCCGGGCGGTGTTTGCCGACCGGGCCGGGCGCTTGCGGGGCGAGCGATTTAGGTCAGATGAACGTGCGGCGGAACCCGGCTCGAGGAACGCCTGCCAGGCTTCGGCGGCGGTCAGGCAGGGCCGGGACGCACATCGGCCCGCTTCGCCATGATCGCCAGCGATCCCCGCCGGAGGCCGCCGCGACGCGCTTCGCCGCCCTTCCGACACCCCGCAACGACGACCTTCGTCATGCCCTTTTAATTTTATATTGTATAAAATATGCGGACTGGCTAGAATGCACTCGTCGATGGCTGACTCTCGGGCGAAACCGGAGGCAACGTTTCGGCACCGAGGCAAACAAGAGGTGGCCAGCCGCCGTCCGGATCACGTGAAGCACCGACGAGACGGCGAGCGCGCGTACAGCCCACGTTGCCAGCAATGGCAGTTGACCCTATCTGAATGTGAGGAAACGAGATGAGCGACAACATTTTTACCGGCACCATTCCGGCCCTGATGACGCCGTGCACCGCTGACCGTCAGCCGGATTTCGACGCGCTGGTGAAGAAGGGCAAGGAACTGGTGGCACTGGGCATGCGCGCGGTGGTGTACTGCGGCTCGATGGGCGACTGGCCGCTGCTGACCGAAGCGCAACGCCAGGAAGGCGTCGCGCGCCTGGTCGAAGCCGGCGTCCCGACGATCGTCGGCACCGGCGCGGTGAACTCGAAGGAAGCCGTGTCGCACGCCGCGCATGCCGCGAAGGTCGGCGCGCACGGCCTGATGGTGATCCCGCGCGTGCTGTCGCGCGGCGCGTCGCCGGCCGCACAGAAGGCCCACTTCGCCGCGATCCTGAACGCCGCGCCGAACCTGCCGGCCGTGATCTACAACAGCCCGTACTACGGCTTCGCGACCCGCGCCGACCTGTTCTTCGAACTGCGTCGCCAGCATCCGAACCTGATCGGCTTCAAGGAATTCGGCGGCGCCGCCGACATGCGCTATGCCGCCGAGAACATCACGTCGCAGGACGACAGCGTGACGCTGATGGCCGGCGTCGACACGCAAGTGTTCCATGGCTTCGTGAACTGCGGCGCGGCAGGCGCGATCACCGGCATCGGCAACGCGCTGCCGCGCGAAGTGCTGCAACTGGTCGACCTGTGCAAGAAGGCCGCGCAAGGCGATGCCGTGGCGCGCGTGCGTGCGAAGGAACTGGAAGCCGCGCTGGCCGTGCTGTCGTCGTTCGACGAAGGCTGCGACCTGGTCCTGTTCTACAAGCACCTGATGGTGCTGAACGGCGACAAGGAATACACGCTGCACTTCAACGAAACCGATGCACTGAGCGACGCGCAACGCAACTACGCGGAAGCGCAGTACACGCTGTTCCGCAACTGGTACGCGAACTGGTCGAAGAGCATCGCGTAAGCGCGCTCGCACGATGCCGTGCGATATGCGGACGTCATACGCGGCCGTGATATGCGGCTGTGATGCGCGGCTGTGATGCGCGGTCGTGCCACGGCCTCGCGATGGAAAGGGAAAGCCACGGATCGTTCCGTGGCTTTTTTCGTTGGCGCGCGGCCACGCTCGCGCAAACGCAACCGCCCGCGCTACTTCACCGTCGCCAGCCGCGATTCCATCCCGTCGATCTTCGCGAGCAGCACGTTGCAGAGTTTCGTCACGTGGCGCGGCATGCCGGGGATCGCCAGCAGCGCTTCGATCCGCCCGCGCCAGTAACTCGGACAACTCACGCGCATCGCGCGCGGCATCACCGCCTCGCCGTTACCGGCATCGCTTTCCAGCAGCGCGACCATTCTCCCGATATGAGAAAGCTCGCGCTCCACATAGTCTCTCGTCAGCATGTGATGATCCCCGCAATACCGCACCCGGCCTGTCGTCATCGGCGCGCCGCCGCATGGTCTTGTCGCGGGACCCGTCGTATTCGCTTCCCGTCACGGTACGCGCGTCCTGTGTCAGAACACCGCCGCCCGGCGCGATGACATCGTTCATATGATCGGATCAATCCCGCGCAGCCGTCGAGACGTCGTCGCCGCGCCGCGTCGGTTGCATCCGCACCTCGATACGCCGGTGCCGATCGTAGCGGCGCCCGCTGGCGAGCGCATCCCCAACATTGAGGATGCTTGCCGGAATCGATCGCACCGCATCCGCGCGACACGTGCGGCGACCGGCGACCGGCGACCGGGGAACGGGGAACGGGGAACGGGGAACGGGGATGTCCAGGGTACGTTCCGCCGACGAGTCGATCGCGCCCGCGCGTGCGGAAATGGCCGTCGCGACCGGCATCGCCGGCGGCCTGACGCCGGCCGCACGCATCCCGTCGTGATGCGCGAGTCGCCGCCTTCCGCGCGGAACGCTACTCGTGCCCTTCCAGCTCGGCAAACAGCCAGTCCTGAAAACATCGCAGCTTCGGCAAGTCCGCCCGCGACTTCAGCAGATTGAGCGTGTACCCGTTCACGCGCAGTCCGTCGAAGCCGAGCGGGGCCACCAGCGTGCCCATTTCGAGCTCACGCTGCACGAGCAGGAGACTTTCCAGACACACGCCCATCCCGTCCACCGCCGCGCTGACCGCCATGAACGAGCGATCGAAGCGCGGCCCTCGCGTGATGTCGAGCACGACCTTGCGGTGCAGCCGCATCCAGTCCCGCCACCCGACCAGGCAGCCTTCGCTGTGGATGAGGGTGTGATGCCGCAGATCCGCGACCGTGCGAATCGGATGCTCGCCGTTCGCGATCCGCGGCGCGCATAGCGGCACGATCGTTTCGAGCGGCAGGTCGAGCACCATCGTGCCGGCCGGCTGCAACCGCCGCGCGCCGTAGCGGATGTCGATATCGACGGATTCCTTGATCAGGTCGACGGGCGCCGACGATGCATTGAGCCGCACGTCGATATCCGGATGCAATGCGCTGAAGCGGGCGAGCCGCGGCATCAGCCATTGCGTCGCGATGCTGGGCGTGGCGTGCACGGTGAGGATGTCGCTCTTCTCCACCCGTCCGATGTCGCGGGTCGCCTTGTCGATGCGCGCGAACGCCGCGCCGATCTCCTCCGCATACTGCCGCCCGGTATCGGTGAGGATCACCGCGCGATGCACGCGATGAAACAGGCGAACGCTCAACTGATCCTCCAGCAGCTTGATCTGATGACTGATCGCGGACGGTGTCACGAACAGTTCGTCTGCTGCGAGCGCGAACGATGAAAGCCGCGCGGCGGCCTCGAACGCCTGTATCGACTTGAGTGTGACCTTGTTGTGCATTGCAGCGCTCACATGAATTGAATTCAGCGATGAGCCACTTTAATTCGTTTGAGCCGATCGATTCAAGCAGATACGCTTTCTCTCACTCGCAGCACATCCGAAGCAAGGGATTACCCGAATCTGCGAGCAGCACGAAACATCCCGCCACGAATCACCCGGCGCGCGGCCTTCGACAGGCCGGACGCCGCAAGAAGGAGACACGCGTGAATACGAGCGAAGCCGGGCGCACCGCCCAACTCGCGGAACACGCCTACCGCATCCGCCGCAACGCGCTGCTGATGGGCGAAGTACAGGGGCAAGGCTATATCGGCCAGGCGCTCGACATTGCGGACGTGCTGTCCGTCGCCTACTTCGGCGCGATGCGCTACCGCCCCGACGATCCCGAATGGGAAGGACGCGACCGCTTCCTGCTGTCGAACGGCCACTACGCGATCGCGCTGTACGCCGCGCTCTTCGAAGCCGGCATCCTCCCCGCGGACGAACTCGAGACCTACGGCAGCGACGACAGCCGCTTGCCGATGTCCGGCATGGCGAGCTACACGCCCGGCATGGAGATGTCCGGCGGCTCGCTCGGCCAGGGCCTGACGATCGCCGTCGGCCGTTGCCTCGGGCTCAAGCGCAAGGGCTCGGACGCGTTCGTCTACACGCTGTTCTCCGACGGCGAGCTCGACGAAGGCGCGATCTGGGAAGGCCTGATGTCGGCCGCGCACTGGAAACTCGACAACCTGATCGCGATCGTCGACGTGAACAACCAGCAGGCCGACGGCCCGTCGACGCAGATCATGGCGTTCGAACCGCTCGTCGACAAGCTCGAAGCGTTCGGCTGGTACACGCAGCGCGTGAACGGCAACGACATCGAAGCCGTCGCGCATGCGTTCGACAACGCCCGCCGGCATACCGGCGCGCAACCCCGCATCATCGTCTGCGATACGAAGATGGGTTGCGGCGTGCCGTTCCTCGAAGCACGCGAGAAGAACCATTTCATCCGCGTCGACGCGCACGAGTGGACGCTCGCGCTCGACGCGCTCGACGCCGGGAGGCAAGCATGAGCACCGTCGCGAAGAAGCCGCGCCTGAAGACCTCCGCGATGATCGCGTCGATCGCGGGCGAAGGCCAGATCACGCGCCCCGCGCCGTTCGGCCATGCGCTGTCGACACTGGCGCGCGTGAAGACGAACGTGATCGGCATGACGGCCGACCTCGGCAAGTACACCGACCTGCACATCTTCGCGAAGGAATTTCCCGAGCGCTACTACCAGATGGGCATGGCCGAGCAGCTGCTGATGGGTGCCGCGGCCGGTTTCGCGCACGAAGGCGCGCAGCCGTTCGTCACGACCTATGCGGTGTTCGCGACGCGTCGCGCGTACGACTTCATCCACCAGACCATCGCGGAAGACAACCTCGACGTCAAGATCGTCTGCGCGCTGCCGGGCCTCACGACCGGCTACGGCCCGAGCCACCAGGCCGCCGAAGACCTCGCGCTGATGCGCGCGATGCCGAACATGACGGTGATCGATCCGTGCGACGCGCTCGATATCGAGCAGATGGTGCCGGCGATCGCCGCGCACAAGGGCCCCGTCTACGCGCGCCTGCTGCGCGGCAACGTGCCGGCCGTGCTCGACGAATACGACTACCGCTTCGAACTCGGCAAGGCGAAGCTGCTGCGCGACGGCAACGACGTGCTGCTGATCTCGTCCGGGATCATGACGATGCGCTCGCTGGAAGTCGCGAAGGCGCTGGAGGAAGACAACATCGGCGTCGGCGTGCTGCACGTGCCGACCATCAAGCCGCTCGACACCGCGACCATCCTGCGCGAAGCGAAGCGCACGGGCCGCATGGTGATCGTCGCCGAGAACCATACGGTGATCGGCGGCCTCGGCGAAGCGGTCGCGCGCACGCTGCTCGGCGCCGGCGTCACCCCGCCGTTCCGGCAGATCGCGCTGCCCGATGCGTTCCTCGACGCCGGCGCGTTGCCGACGCTGCACGACCGCTACGGCATCTCGACGGAAACGATGAGCGACACCATCAAGCGCTGGCTCGGCTGAACCGGGCCACCCGCCATCACGACAACCCATACCGAACCCCCTATCAGGAGAACCGCAACATGTCAGAGTCTCGTCTTCTCGACGGCAAGGTCGCCGTCATTTCCGGCGCGGCCTCGCCGCGCGGCATCGGCATGGCCACTGCACGCATGTTCGCGAAGCACGGTGCGCAAATCGCGATCCTCGATCTCGATGCATCGGCGGCGCGCGATGCGGCCGCGTCGATCGGCGCCGGGCATCGCGGCTACGCGTGCAACGTCACCGACCGGCAGGCATGCCAGGCCGCGGTCGAACAGATCGTCGCCGATTTCGGTGCGATCGACGTGCTCATCAACAACGCCGGTATCACGCAGGCCGTGAAGCTGCTCGACATCGACGCCGACAGCTGGGACCGCATCCTCGACGTGAACCTGCGCGGCGTGCTGTATCTGTCGCAAGCGGTCGTGCCGCAGATGAAGAAGCAGAAGAGCGGCTCGATCGGCTGCATGTCGTCGGTCTCGGCGCAGCGCGGCGGCGGCATTCTCGGCGGCCCGCACTACTCGGCGGCGAAGGCCGGCGTGCTCGGCCTCGCGAAAGCGATGGCGCGCGAGCTCGGCGCCGACGGGATCCGCGTGAACTGCGTGACGCCCGGCCTGATCCAGACCGACATCAACGCAGGCAAGATCAGCGACGACAAGCGCGGCGAGATTCTCGCGGGCATTCCGCTGAACCGACTCGGCGATCCCGACGACGTCGCGGGCGCATTCCTGTTTCTCGCGTCGCCGATCTCGTCGTACATCACGGGCGCCGTGATCGACGTCAACGGCGGCATGCTGATTCACGGCTGACTTGCGGCTGATTCACGGCCGATCCGCGGCCGAGGACGCACGACGCGCGGCGGGGCCCGGCCGGCCGCGCGCGACAGGCAGCCGCCGGGCGAAGACAAACGCGCCAGAGAGCGTGTTGTCCGGGTAGAACGCACCGATACATCACAAATCCGTATTGGAGGAGCACATCATGAGCAACCGCTCGACCACTCGCAGCGGCATCAACCGACGCACCTTCCTGAAAGCGGGCGCGACCGTCGCCGCGGCGGCGCCGCTGTGGGGCCTGTCGATCCGCAGCGCGTCGGCCGCCGAATTCTCGTACAAGCTCGCGACGGGCCAGGACCCGACGCACCCGGTCAACATCCGCGCGCAACAGGCCTGCGACAAGATTCGCGCGGCCACGGGCGGCAAGCTCGACATCAAGGTCTTCCCCGCGAACCAGCTCGGCTCGGATACCGACCTGCTGTCGCAGGTGAGAAGCGGCGGCGTCGAGTTCTTCAACCAGGCATCGTCGATTCTCGCGACACTGGCGCCCGCCGCCGGCATCGTCAACACGGGTTTCGCGTTCCCCGACTACGACACCGTCTGGAAGGCGATGGACGGCGATCTCGGCGCCTACATCCGCGCGCAGATCGAAAAGGCCGGCATCGTCACCGTGTCGCGCCCGTGGGACAACGGCTTCCGCCAGGTCAGTTCGTCGACGCGCGTCATCCGGAAGCCGGAAGACCTGAAGGGCTTCAAGATCCGCGTGCCGCAGGCGCCGATGCTCACGTCGCTGTTCAAGGCGCTCGATGCGGGCCCTGCCCCGATCAACTTCAACGAGCTGTATTCGGCGCTGCAAACGGGTGTCGTCGAGGGCCAGGAAAATGCGCTGCCGATCGTCGCGACGGCCAAGCTCTACGAAGTGCAGAAATCCATCAGCCTCACGTCGCACGTGTGGGACGGCTACTGGATTCTCGGCAATCGCCGCGCGTGGGAAAAGCTGCCCGCCGACATGCGGGCGATCGTCACCCGCGAATTCGAAGCGGCCGGGCTCCTGCAACGCGCGGACATCGCGAAGCTGAACGGCTCGTTGCGCAACGACCTGAAGGCACGGGGCATCAACGTCGTCGACGTGGACCGCCAGGCGTTTCGCGACGCGCTGCGCAAGACCAGCTTCTATGGCGACTGGAAAGCGAAGTATGGCGACCAGGGCTGGAACCTGCTCGAAAAGTACGTCGGCAAACTGGTATGAACACCATGCACACGGTCACTTTCCCTCATCCGTCGCCGCGCCGCATCGTCGACGCGATCGACGCCGTGCTCGGGCACCTCGTCGAGATTCCGGCCGCGCTGCTGGTGGTCGCGGAAATCTGCGTGTTGCTGGCGGGCGTCACGAGCCGCTATCTGCTGCATACGCCCCTCGTCTGGTCCGACGAGCTCGCGTCGATGCTGTTCCTCTGGCTCGCGATGCTCGGTGCGGTGGTCGCACTGCGCCGCGGCGAACACATGCGCATGACGGCGCTGGTCGGCAAGGCCTCGCCCGCCGTCCGCGCGTTTCTCGACGTGGTCGCCATCGCCGCGCCGGTCGCATTCCTCGTGCTGGTGATCGGGCCCGCCATCGAGTTCGCGCAGGACGAAGGCATCATCACGACGCCGGCGCTCGAGATCTCGAATACGTGGCGCGCCGCGGCGCTGCCCACCGGTTCGGTGCTGATGCTGGTCGTCGCGTGCCTGCGCCTGATGCGCACGGCCAACTGGCAGATGACGCTCGCGGCGCTTGCGCTGGTGGCGGCGATCGGCGGCGGCTTCGTGGCCTTGAGTCCGTTGCTGCAGGACCTCGGCAACCTGAACCTGCTGATCTTCTTCGTCGGGCTCGTCGCCCTGTGCGTGCTGTCCGGCGTGCCGATCGCGTTCTCATTCGGGCTCGCGACCTTCGGCTACCTGGCGCTCACGACGAGCACGCCGCTCAGCGTGGTGGTCGGGCGAATGGACGAAGGCATGTCGCACCTGATCCTGCTGTCGGTGCCGCTCTTCGTGTTTCTCGGGCAGCTGATCGAGATGACCGGCATGGCCAACGCCATGATCGCCTTCCTCGCGAGCCTGCTCGGCCACGTGCGCGGCGGCCTGTCGTACGTGCTGGTCGGCGCGATGTACCTGGTGTCGGGCATCTCCGGCTCGAAAGCCGCCGACATGGCGGCGGTCGCGCCCGTGCTGTTCCCCGAGATGAAGGCGCGCGGCGCGAAGTCCGGCGACCTCGTCGCGTTGCTGGCGGCGACGGGCGCACAGACAGAGACCATTCCACCCAGTCTCGTGTTGATCACGCTCGGCTCGGTGACGGGCGTGTCGATCTCCGCGCTCTTCACGGGCGGCATGCTGCCGGGCGTCGTGCTCGGGATCACGCTGTGCGCCGTCGTCTGGTGGCGCTATCGCGGCGACGACCTGTCGGGCGTGCGTCGCGCGACCCGCGGTGAAATCGCGCGCAAGTTCGCCATCGCGATCCCCGCACTCGCGTTGCCGTTCGTGATTCGCCTCGCCGTCGTCGAAGGTGTCGCGACGGCGACCGAAGTGTCGACGATCGGTATCGCCTATGCCGTGCTCGCGGGCCTGCTGATCTACCGGCGTTTCGAGTGGGCGCGCCTGAAGCCGATGCTGATCGACACCGCCGCGTTGTCCGGCGCGATCCTGCTGATCATCGGCGCGGCCACGAGCATGGCGTGGGCGCTCACGCAATCCGGCTTCTCCGGGCAGCTCGCGCAGTCGATGGCGGCCCTGCCCGGCGGCGCGGCGATGTTCATGGCGGCGTCGGTGCTGGTGTTCATCGTGCTCGGCAGCGTGCTCGAGGGCATCCCCGCGATCGTGCTGTTCGGCCCGCTGATGTTCCCGATCGCGCGGCAGATGGGCATTCACGACGTGCACTATGCGATGGTCGTGATCCTGTCGATGGGCGTGGGCCTCTTCGCGCCGCCGTTCGGCGTCGGCTACTACTCGGCCTGCGCGGTGAGCCGCATCCATCCGGACGAAGGCATGAAGCCGATCGTCGGCTATATCGCGGCGCTCGTGATCGGGCTGATCGTCGTGGCCGCCGTGCCGTGGATCTCGATCGGGTTCCTGCACTGACGCCTTGCGCCGCGCCGGGACAACCGGCGCGGCGCCCTTCCCTGTTTCCCCGCTGATCATCTGACAGCCGCCGCCTGACGGGCGACGCGGCAAGGAGAAGTCATGTCCACACTCATGCCGTCGCGCGACACGCGACCGCTCGCCAACGCCATCCGGTTTCTTGCCATCGACGCGATCGTGCGCGCCGGCGAAGGCCATCAGGGCGTGCCGCTCGGCATGGCCGACATCGCGACGGCGCTGTTCACGCGGCATCTGAAATTCAATCCCGCCGATCCGCAGTGGCCCGACCGCGACCGCTTCGTGCTGTCAAACGGGCACGGCTCGATGCTCCTCTACGCGCTGCTGCATCTGACGGGTTACGCGCGGTTCGGCATCGACCAGATCAAGACCTTTCGCGAAATGGGCTCGCAGTGCGAGGGGCATCCCGAGTTCGATACGGCCGCGGGTATCGAGGTCACGACGGGCCCGCTCGGACAGGGCATCGCGAACGCATTCGGCATGGCCGTCGCCGAGGCTTACCTGAATGCGAAATTCGGCGACGGCCTCGTGAATCACCATACGTATGCGTTCGTCGGCGACGGGTGCCTGCAGGAAGGTGTCGGCCAGGAAATGATCTCGCTTGCCGGACACCTGAAGCTCGGCAAGCTGATTCTCTGCTGGGACGACAACCGCATCACCGATGACGGCAGCACGTCGCTGTCGATCAGCGAGGACGTGAGCGAGCGGTTTCGGGTCGCGGGCTGGCACGTGATCGAAGTCGACGGGCACGACATCGAGGCCGTCTCCACCGCGCTCGCCGAAGCCAGGCACGATCCGCGCCCGTCGCTGCTTGCGTGCCGCACCGTCATTGCGCGCGGCATCGCGCGCCTGCAGGGACAACGCGGCGGCCACAGCGGCAAGCTGTTCGAGGCCGACGCCGATGCCGCGCGCGACGAACTCGGCTGGCCGCATGCGCCGTTCGAGATTCCGCACGACGTGCTCGACGCCTGGCGCGCCGCCGGTCAGCGCAGCCGGGACGACCATCGTGCCTGGCACGAACGGCTCGCCGCCTTGCCCGCCGATGCCCGCGCCGAATTCGAGCGCATTCAGGCCGGCCGCTTGCCCGACGGCTGGCAACGCGTGCTCGACGACTATCGCAAACGCGCGGTCGAGCGCGGCGAGGGCCAGGCCGGCATCATGATTTCCGCCGAGATCAACGACCTGCTCGCGCAGTTGCCGGAGCGCATGGTCGGCTGCGCGGACCTCGAGGCGCCGACGAGCCACAAGCGCAGCCTGCACGCGTTCACTGCCGAGGATCGCGGCGGCGCCTACGTGCATTGCGGCGTGCGCGAGCACGTGATGGGTGCGATGGCGAACGGCATGGCCGCGCACGGCGGCGTGATACCGCTGGCCGTCACCTACCTCGCGTTCGCCGACTACGAGCGGCCCGCGATGCGCATGGCCGCGCTGATGGGGCTCCCCGTGAAGTTCGTGTTCAGCCACGATTCGATCGGCGTCGGCAAGAACGGCCCGACGCACCAGCCGGTGGAGATCCTGGCGTCGCTGCGCGCGATGCCGAACATGCGGGTGTTTCGTCCCGCCGACGCCGTCGAGGCAGCCGAATGCTGGGCGCTCGCCTACGAACATCGCAGCGGGCCCAGCACGATGGTGTTCGCGCGGCAGACGCTGCCGCTCGTGCGCACGCGTCACGTCTCCGACCACCCGTGCGCGCGCGGCGGCTATGTGCTCGCCGAAGCCGAAGGCGGAAAGCGTGCCGTCACGTTGCTGGCGACCGGCTCGGAAGTGGCGCTGGCCGTCGCGGCACGCGCGCGCCTGCAACAGGACGGCATTCCGACCGCCGTCGTTTCGCTGCCGTGCTGGGAACTGTTCGACGAACAGGACCTCGCCTATCGTCAGTCCGTGCTCGGCGCGGACACGGTGCGCGTCGGTGTCGAAGCCGCCGTGCGATTCGGCTGGGACCGCTACCTCGGCGATCGCGGCGGGTTCGTCGGCATGACCGGGTTCGGCGCATCGGGTCCCGCCGACGCGCTGTACGAACACTTCGGCATCACGCCCGCCCACATCGTTGCCGAAGTGAAACGCCGTCTCTGAACCACCCCGCCCTCTTTCCTCTCCGCTCTACAGGACCGAACATGCAGAAGATCGTCTTTCTCGACCGGGCGACGCTTGCGCCGCAAATCAGGCTCGCGCGGCCGGCTTTCGAACACGCGCTCGTCGAGTACGACCATACGCGCGCCGATCAGGTCGCGGCGCGCCTGGACGGCGCGACCATCGCCATCACCAACAAGGTGCCGTTGACGGCCGACGTGATCGCGCAATTGCCGACGCTCAAGCTCGTTGCCGTCGCCGCGACCGGCACCGACTGCGTCGACAAGGCTGCGTGCGAACGGCACGGCATCCGCGTCTCCAATATTCGCGGCTACGCGGTCAACACCGTGCCCGAGCATACGTTCGCGCTGATGCTCGCGTTGCGGCGCAACCTGATCGCCTATCGCAACGACGTATTGAACGGCGAATGGCAGAAGTCCGGCCAGTTCTGCTTTTTCAATCACGCGATCCACGACCTCGGCGGCATGACGCTCGGCATCATCGGCGAAGGTGTGCTCGGTCAGCGTGTGGCGGACATCGCGAAGGCGTTCGGCATGCGCGCGCTGTTCGCCGCGCACAAGGGACGAGAAGGGCTCGGCCCGCTCTACACGCCGTGGGACGAGATCCTCGAAACCAGCGATGTCATCACGATCCACAGTCCGCTCACGCCGCACACGCGCGGCATGCTCGCGATGCCCGAGTTTCGCAAGATGAAGCGCAAGCCGCTCATCATCAATACGGCGCGAGGCGGCCTGGTCGATGAAACGGCGCTCGTGAACGCACTCGATGAAGGGCTGATCGGCGGCATCGGCTTCGACGTGCTGGCGACCGAGCCGCCCGGCGACGACAATCCGCTCATGCGGATCGCGCAACGGCCGAACGTGATCGTGACGCCGCACGTCGCGTGGGCGTCGGACGAGGCGCAACAGTCGCTTGCCGATCAGTTGATGCGCAACATCGCGCACTTCGTGAACGGCACGCCGGTGAATGTCGTGGTGTAACGCGCGATTCGCGCACATTGCACGGTTTTCCCTGGCGCGTTGCGCGTACCGGGGAAAAATCCGTCACGTTTGCCTTCTGTTGGTTGGCGGCGGGAATGGCAATAATGTCTCCATCGAGCGGCGCGGTGTGCCGACCCGGTCGCGCTCGAACGCTTCTGTACAAACTTCAACTTCGAGCCGATCTGCTTCGACACGGCCGACGCGAACGGAAACCCGATCCATCACACGAACGTGATGATGAGCATCGCCACCGCGTTCGCGATGGTCGGCCTCGACCTGATCGCCGACCGCCGACGCGGTAACGGAATCGCGCAACGCGTGACCGAAACGGGGCGCACGGTGATCGCGCTCGATCACGCGCAGATCGCGAATTTCGCGGGCAATACACTGGAATTGTCGGGCCAGGACGGGCGCGTGCGCGCGCTGTCGCGGCGCGCGTTCGACGGCCTCACCGGCGACCCGCGCGCGACGATCGAGCGCTCCGCGCGGCGGCTGCCGCTCGACGCGCCGACGATCGAACTGGTCGGCGGCTCGGTGCGCTTCGGTGCGCTGCATGCTCGCGGGCATTCATCTCGCGCGACGGCGCGGTCGAGTGACCTCGCCCACGCCTGTCGTAACCATCGATACATCGGCGCCATTGCACAAAGCGCCGGTCAGCCTCGGCAGATTGCGCACGGGCGATCTCGATCCGGCAGGTTTGCTCACTGTCCATTGGCGCAGCGCTTCGAAATAATCGCTGCACGGCACGGCACGTGACGGACGTGACCCGTCACATCCGCCGCGAGTCGCCCCCCCTTCCCCAACAAACAACAGCTGCATCCGGCACGCGCGCGTCGCCGGTACCGCGGCAACGAACGGAGACGACATGTCGCAACGACAAGCATCGCTGCACCGAGGACTCGAGGAGCGCCACGTCAGCCTGATGGCGCTCGGCACCGCCATCGGCGTAGGGCTGTTTCTCGGCTCGGCCAGCGCCATCACCACGGCCGGTCCGGCGATCCTGCTCAGCTACGCGATCGCCGGCGTCGCGATCTTCGTCATCATGCGCGCGCTCGGCGAAATGGCGATCACGAACCCGGTCGCGGGATCGTTCAGCCGCTACGCGCAGGACTATCTCGGCCCGCTGACCGGCTATCTGACCGGCTGGACCTACTGGCTCACCGCGCTCGTCGGCAGCATGTGCGAGATCACCGCGGCCGGGGTCTACATGAACATCTGGTTTCCGCACGTCCCGACCTGGATCTGGACGCTCGCGGCACTCGCGTCGGTCACCGCGGTCAACTTCGTCGCGGTACGCGCGTACGGCGAGTTCGAGTTCTGGTTCGCGCTGATCAAGGTCGTGACGATCGTGCTGATGATCGTCGTCGGCGCAGGCATGATCGTGTTCGGCATCGGCAATGGCGGCATCGCCACCGGCATCTCGAACCTGTGGTCGCACGGCGGCTTCATGCCGAACGGTATCGCGGGCGTCCTGAAGGCGTTGCCGATGGTCATGTGCGTACCAGGGCATCGAGATGCTCGGCATCACCGCCGGTGAAGCCCGCAATCCCGAGAAGACGCTCGCGCGCGCGGTGAACTCGGTGTTCTGGCGCGTGCTGATCTTCTATGTCGGCGCGCTGTTCGTGATCATGTCGATCTATCCGTGGGACCGGATCGGCACCGAGGGCAGCCCGTTCGTCCTGACTTTCGATCGCCTCGGCATTCATGCGGCCGCGGGCATCATCAACTTCGTCGTGTTGACCGCGGCGCTGTCGTCGTGCAACAGCAACCTGTACGGCACCTCCCGGCTCCTCTACAACCTCGCGCTTCAGAAGCAGGCGCCGGCGCTGTTCGCCCGCATCTCGGGCAACGGCATTCCGGCGATCGCCCTGACCTTCTCGTGCGCCTGCTCGCTGCTCGGCGTGTTGCTCAACTACGTGAGCCCGAAGCATGTGTTCGTCTGGCTGACGGCGGTTTCGACGTTCGGCGCATTGTGGACGTGGGGTGTCATCCTCGTTTCCCACTACCGCTTCCGCAAGACGCTGCGCGCGACCGACATCACGAAGCTGCCTTGCCGGGTGCCGTTCTTCCCGTCGACCAACGTCGCCGCACTCGTGTTCCTGCTGGTGGTCGTTGCGCTGATGGCAGCGTTTCCCGCGACGCGCATCGCGGTGATCGTCGGCCCGCTCTGGATCGCGATCGTCACGTGCATTTTCTTCGCGACGAAGGCGCCGCGCATGCCGACGCGATTGGGTGCATCGTCGCTCGACTGAATGTCGCGAACGCGGTGCCGCCGTCGAGCGGCACGCGCCGGCAATCCGGACACCTCGTCAGCCGCATGGTGACGCGGATCGTCCGACACGCGCTGCACGCGAGCGCCGATCCTCGCGCTGCTTCAACGTCATCGCCACCCGCAAGCGTGCGCGGATACGGCCGTGTCCGGCGGCTGAAACCGCCTTCAGCCGCGCCGGCCGCGCGCGCCCTTGCCAGCGCCCGCGCCCTTGCCCTTGCCCGCCGCCGGCTCGCCCGCGCTCATCCGGTCCAGCTGCCGGACGATCTCCGCGCGCAGCTCGGCCGAAATCTCCACGCTGTCGAGCAGCTCCGAGATCCACAGCCCGTCGGCCGCGAGCCGGCAGATCATCAGCGTCGCAGCCTGCTCAAGCGGCACCGGGTCCGGCCGCGTCCACTCGCGCATCGGCACCGACCAGCGCGCGCGCGTCTCCTGCTCGGTGATCATCGACGCGACCAGCACGCGCAGCACGTCGGTGCTCGCGACCGGCTGCGCGGTGTCAAGCACCGCATGCAGATACGCGCGCGCCGCCGCGCCGTCGCCGTGCGAATCGGCCGCCCGGCGCGCAGCCATCTGCGCCGCGAAGCGCTCGGTCGCCTGCCCGAACAGCGCATCGAGCAAGCCCTGCTTGTTCGCGAAGTGATACTGCAGCGCGCCTTTCGTCACGCCCGCTCGTTCGGCGACCGCGTCGAGCGTCAACGCGGCCACGCCGTGATGCGTCGCGATTTCCGATGCCGCTTCCAGCAGCTGCGCGCGCACCTGTTCCGGCGCCTTTTTCCGCCGCACGCCGGCGGCGGGTGCGGACGCCGGCGCGGTACCGGGTGCGTCCAATGCGTCGGCACCCTGCGCGTCGGCCGGGTCGGCCGGTTCGGCCAGATCGACGGGTGCGGCGCGGTCACGCGGAGCGGGTTCGAGGCGTTTTTTCATGGGGCCGATGGTAGCACCCGCGGCCTCCCGATAAACATTCCGGCTGGATGGTATGATCCGCCGCATGAACAAACCCGCCCCCTCCTCCTGGTCCGCGCTCGACACCGCGATCGCCCGTGGACGCGACGCGCTGATGCGTCTTCAGCAGCCTGACGGCAGCTGGTGTTTCGAACTCGAATCCGACGCGACGATCACCGCGGAATACATCCTGATGATGCATTTCATGGACAAGATCGACGACGCGCGCCAGGAGAAGATGGCGCGTTACCTGCGCGCGATCCAGCGGCTCGACACGCACGGCGGGTGGGACCTCTACGTCGACGGCGATCCGGACGTGTCGTGCAGCGTGAAGGCGTACTTCGCGCTGAAGGCCGCCGGCGACAGCGAGCAGGCACCGCACATGGTCCGCGCGCGCGACACGATCCTGAAGCTTGGCGGCGCGGCGCGCGCGAACGTGTTCACGCGCATCCTGCTCGCGACGTTCGGCCAGGTGCCGTGGCGCGCGGCACCGTTCATGCCGATCGAATTCGTGCTGTTCCCGAAGTGGGTGCCGATCTCGATGTACAAGGTCGCGTACTGGGCGCGCACGACGATGGTGCCGCTGCTCGTGCTGTGCTCGCTGAAGGCGCGGGCGCGCAATCCGCGCAACATCGCGATCCCCGAGCTGTTCGTCACCCCGCCCGACCAGGAACGCCACTACTTCCCGCCCGCGCGCGGGATGCGTCGCGCGTTCCTCGCGCTCGACCGCGTGGTGCGCCATGTCGAGCCGCTGCTGCCGACACGCCTGCGCCAGCGTGCGATCCGGCATGCGGAAGCGTGGTGCGCGGAGCGCATGAACGGCGAGGACGGCCTCGGCGGGATCTTTCCGCCGATCGTGTACAGCTATCAGATGATGGACGTGCTCGGCTACCCGAACGATCATCCGCTGCGCCGCGACTGCGAGAACGCGCTGGAGAAGCTGCTGGTCACGCGGCCCGACGGCAGCGTGTACTGCCAGCCGTGCCTGTCGCCGGTATGGGACACCGCGTGGAGCACGATGGCGCTCGAACAGGCGCGCAGCGTGGCCGCGCCGGAAGCCGGTGCGCCCGTGAGCGCACTGAATGAACTCGACGCCCGCATCACGCGCGCATACGACTGGCTCGCCGAGCGCCAGGTGAACGACCTGCGCGGCGACTGGATCGAG
This sequence comes from Burkholderia sp. BCC1977, assembly GCF_905339595.1. Classification (NCBI taxonomy): domain Bacteria; kingdom Pseudomonadati; phylum Pseudomonadota; class Betaproteobacteria; order Burkholderiales; family Burkholderiaceae; genus Burkholderia; species Burkholderia sp. BCC1977. The sequence goes on along the minus strand of NZ_CAJPGQ010000016.1, from coordinate 112,657 downwards.
AACGCGCCCGCCGACACGCAACCGGGCGGCTGGGCATTCCAGTACGCGAACCCGTACTACCCCGACATCGACGACACGGCGGTCGTCACCGCGATGCTCGACCGTCGCGGCCGCACGCATCGCAACGCGGACGGCTCGCATCCGTATGCGGCGCGCGTCGCCCGCGCGCTCGACTGGATGCGCGGGCTGCAATCGCGCAACGGCGGCTTCGCGGCCTTCGATGCCGACTGCGACCGCCTGTACCTGAACGCGATCCCGTTCGCGGATCACGGCGCGCTGCTCGATCCGCCGACCGAGGACGTGTCGGGCCGCGTGCTGCTGTGCTTCGGCGTCACGAAGCGCGTGGACGAGCGCGCGTCGCTCGCGCGCGCGATCGACTACGTGAAGCGCACGCAGCAGCCCGACGGCAGCTGGTGGGGCCGCTGGGGCACGAACTACATCTACGGCACGTGGAGCGTGCTGGCCGGGCTCGCGCTCGCGGGCGAAGACCCGTCGCAACCGTACATCGCGCACGCGCTCGCCTGGCTGCGCGCGCATCAGCACGCGGACGGCGGCTGGGGCGAGACGAACGACAGCTACATCGACCCGGCGCTCGCCGGCACCAATGCGGGCGAAAGCACGTCGAACTTCACCGCGTGGGCACTGCTCGCGCAGATGGCGTTCGGCGACTGCGAATCCGACTCGGTGAAACGCGGCATCGCGTATCTGCAATCGGTGCAGCAGGACGACGGCTTCTGGTGGCACCGGTCGCACAATGCGCCGGGCTTTCCGCGCATCTTCTACCTGAAGTATCACGGCTATACCGCGTACTTCCCGCTGTGGGCGCTCGCGCGCTATCGGCGTCTGGCTGTTGCCGCGAAGGCGGGTGCGGCTGCGTCCAGCGGGTCTGGCGTGTCGACCTCGCACACCACGGACACCGCGCTCGCCTGAGTGCGAGCGCAAGCCCGACGAGTCCGATCCCGGGCTCGAGCGGCAACGCGCCGGCACGCCTCACGGCGTCCGGCGCGATCGCGATCCTCCCCCTCCCTGTTCATGCGTCGCGCCGATCCCGCATGCGCGCGAACGCCTCCCGCAAATCCGATCAGAACGCGTCGCCGATCATCGACAGCGGCTGCGACGCGGACATCACCCGATAGAAATGATCGGGCACGGCCGGCTCGAACGGCTTGACGACCACGCGATGGCCCGCCTGCGCGGCCGTCACCGGATCGGTCATCCGTCGAAGTATTTCGACTTCGACCTATACGGGAATTGACGACGGACATCACGCGTCGCGACACGTGCGGAACTGGTTCGCCGCACGCGCGCGAACCGGTTCTGCATGAGCGATCCTCAAGATCGTTTTCAGCTCGCAAGGGCTATAATCGCGGCTTTCGGTTTGGTCGTCGCCATGAAGCCGCTGGCCGTTCCCTCTCTCGCGAACATCGCGTCGCGCCTTCGCCTCAAGCAGCTCAAGCTGCTGATCGCGCTCGAAAACCATGGCTCGCTGCACAAGGCCGCCGAAGAGATCGCGATCTCGCAACCCGGTGCGACCAAGGTGCTGCGCGAGATCGAGGACATCCTCGGCATGCCGCTGTTCGAGCGGCAACCGAAAGGGCTCGTCGCGAACGACCTCGGCCGCTGCGTCACGCGCTATGCGCGGCTCATCCACAGCGACCTCGAACACCTGCATACCGAAGTGCTCGCGATCACGCAGGGGCATGGCGGCCATCTGGCCGTCGGCGTGATCATGGGCGCGGTGCCCCTGCTGACGCGCGCGCTGACCGACCTGCGCCGCCGCCAGCCGCACCTGTCGGTCGAGATCGTCGAAGGCACCAGCGCGAGCCTGCTCGCGCTGATCGACGACGGCCGCATCGATCTCGCGATCTGCCGCAACGGCAACAGCCGCCGCCCGGAAGCATACGACACCATCCCGCTGAAATCCGAACCGCTCGCGGTCGTGACCGCGCGCACGCATGCGCTGGCCGAACGCGATGCGCTCACACTGAGCGATCTCGCCGACGCGGAATGGGTCGCGTATCCGGTCAACACGCCGATGCGGCTCGCGCTCGAACGCGCGCTCGCGGATGCCGGCATCGAGGTGCCGCGCTATCCGATCGAAACGGCATCGACGTTCGCGACGTTGACGCTGCTGCAGGCGAACCCGGAACTCGTCGCGGTGATTCCGCGCGAAGTCGCCGAGTTCGGCGAACGCTTCGGCCTCGTCGCGTGCCTGCCGGTCGCGATCCCCGCGCTCGACGAGCCGTTCGGCGTGGTGGCCCGCACCTTCGCGCACCTGACGCCAGGCGCGCGCATGCTCGTCGAGACGCTGCAGAGTCACCTGCCTACTTGATCGGCGAAAACGCGGCCGGACGCAGCAGCTTCGACTCCATCTTTTCCAGCATCGGGAACGCCTTCGGCACGAACTTCTCGAGCCAGTCCGGATCCTCGTACAGCGCGGTGCGGCGCTTGATGCGGTCGTCGAGGCTTTCGTACGCCCAGATGTGAACGACCTGGTTCAGCTCGCCGATTTCCGTGTACCACCAGCCGACCAGCGTCGCATAGCGGGAGATCACCGGCAGGCCTTCCTGCTCGAAGTGCCGCAGGTATTCGTTCATCTTGCCGATCTGGACCGTGTAGGTCCGCATTTCGTAATACATGACTGCTCCTGGTTGAATCGAATCGGGGTAACGGGGAAACGGGGGATGCCGCGCGCTCAGATCTCGCCCGCGTAGGCGGCGCGGATGATCGCTTCCACGTCGCGCGCGGTGGTCAGGCGCGGATTGACGAGCACGTTGCCGCTGCGCATCGAGTCGGCGACCATCTGCGGCAGGTGCGCGAGATCGACACCCAGCTCGCGGATGTTCGACGGAATCGCGAGCGCGCGATTGAGTTCGACGATCTGCTCGACCAGCGCGCGCGCGGCCGTTTCCGCGTCGAGACCGGTCACGTCGCCGCCGAGCGCCTCCGCGATGTCGCGGAACAGCGCCGGGCACGCCGCACGGTTGAAGTCGATCACGTACGGCAGCAGCGCCGCGTTCGCGATGCCGTGCGCGATGTTGAACACGCCGCCCATCGTGTGCGAGATCGCATGCACGTTGCCGAGCTTCGACTGCGAGAACGCGACGCCGGCGAGGAACGAGCCGAGCAGCATGTCTTCACGCGCGGCCAGATCGGAGCCGACGTAGAACGCGCTGCGCAGGCTGCGCCCGATCAGGCGGATCGCGCCGAGCGCGAGCGACTGGCTCACCGGGTTCGCCTGCTTCGACACGTACGATTCGATCGCATGGGTCAGTGCGTCCATGCCGGTGGCCGCCGTAATCGGCGCGGGCAGCTTCAGCGTGAGTTCCGCATCGAGGATCGCGAGCTTCGGGAAAATCTTGTGGCTGACGATCACGGTCTTGAACAGCGTTTCCCGGTTCGTGAACACCGTCGATGCCGTGCATTCGCTGCCGGTGCCCGACGTGGTCGGGATCGCGAAGATCGGCAGCGGTTCGTCGGGGATCTTGTTGTAGCCCTCGTAGTCGAGGATCGTGCCGCCGTTGGTCGCCATCGCGGCCACGCCCTTCGCGGTGTCGATGCTGCTGCCGCCGCCGACGCCGATCACCGCCGTGCAGCGATGCTCCTTGAGGAACATCAGCGCGTCGTCGAGCACGGCGGTGCTCGGGTTCGCCTCGACGCCCGAGAAGATTGCGTACGCAACCTCTGCTTCGCGCAGCGACGCGAAGAACCCCTCGAGCACGCCGCTCTCGATCAGGCCTTCGTCGGTCACGACCAGCAGCTTGCCGCTGAACAGCGGCTTCAACAGTTCGCCGGCCTGGCGCGCGAGGCCGTTGCCGAATTTCAGCGTGGTGGGAAAGAAGTATTGGAATGGGTTCATGGTGCTTTCTCCGTGTGAAGTCTCCGCACCCAACACTACAAGCGGCCGGTCGCCGCCGGTAATGAAAAAACCGGATCGCCCGATAACGGCCGCTTATTCCCCCCGCATGCCGTTCCGTTTGGTTATCACGCGATCACGAAGCGTCATTAGGCAAGACGCGGCCGCCGCCCTACAGTCGCTGCACGGAACGCGTCATCGCGCCGCAACCATAACGACGGAGACAACCATGCCCCCCTCGAATTCCCCTGCCGCATCACCGGTCGCTTCGACCGCATCCGCGTCGCTCGACGCGGCGGCCCGGCCGACCAGCGTCCGCTGGCGCATCTTCCTGCTCATGCTGCTGCTGGTCGCGATCAACTACATCGACCGCGCGTCGCTGTCGGTCGCGATGCCGCTGATCGCGCCGGAATTCAACCTGTCGCCCGCGCTCGAAGGGCTGATGCTGAGCGCGTTCTTCTGGTCGTACGCGCTGATGCAGATCCCGGTCGGCGTGATGCTCGACCGCTATCACACGCGCGGCATCATCGCGACCGCGACGCTCGCGTGGGGCGCGTTCCAGGCGCTCGGCGCGGCCTCGCACAACTGGCTGCTGCTGATGCTCACGCGCATGGGCCTCGGCTTCTCCGAATCGCCGGTGTTTCCCGCCGGCGCGAAGCTGATCGGCTCGTGGCTCACGCCGCACGAGCGCGGCCGCGGCGCCGTGCTGGTCGACGGCGGTGCCCCGCTCGGCAGCGCGCTCGGCGCGATCCTGATCTCCGGGCTGATCGCGTGGTTCGGATCGTGGCGCATCGCGTTCGTGATCGCCGGTATCGGCACGATGCTGGTGGGCGTGCTCGTGTGGCGCTATATCCGAAACCATCCGTCCGAGCATCCGGGCGTCAACGCGGCCGAACTCGAGCACATCACGCGCGCGAACCCGCCGGCGAAGGCCGCGGCCGAACGCGTGCCGCTGCGCGAACTCGTGAAGGACCGTTCGGTGCTCGCGATGTTCGCCGGCTACAGCTGCATCCTTGCGGTGTTCTACGGGCTGCTCACGTGGATGCCGAGCTACCTGCACAAGACCTACGGCTTCAACATCGCGACGACGGGCGGTGCGACCTTCGTCATCTTCATGTCGGGCTTCGTCGGCGAACTGATCGGCGGCACCATCGGCGATCGCTGGAAGGCGTCGGGCGCCTCGCCGAACCTCGTGATGCGCACGATGTTCAGCGGCTCGTCGCTGATCGCGGCCGCCTGTATCCTGGCCGCCGCCTATATCGCGAACGCGAACGCGGTCGTGCTGCTGCTCAGCATCGCGATGTTCTTCATCCGCTTCTGCGGGATGTACTGGAGCCTGCCGGCGATCGTCGGCGGCCCCGAGCGCGCGGGCGTGCTCGGCGGCACGATGAACTTCTGCGGCAGCATGGTCGGCGTGGTGGTGCCGATCCTGATCGGCCTGATCGTCCAGTGGTCGGGCTCGTACTTCCTCGCGCTGCTGTTCTTCGTCGTGATGGCCGTGCTGATCGCGGTGTTCTCCAGCCTGATCGACTACCGGCCGCGCGCGCACGGCTAAGGGCTCGCCCGAACGGCGCGCCGCTCTGCGCCGTCACGACGATGCCCGCTTGCGCGGGCATTTTTTTTACTCGCGTCGACCGCGTCGACCGGCGCGATCAGCGATCGATCGGCAGCGGCGCATCGGCTGCCACCAGACCTTGCTCGCGCATTTCGCGCCAGAAGTCGGCCGGAATCGTTGCATGCAGCGCGTCGACGTCTTCCGCGATCCGCGCCGGACGGCTCGCACCGGGAATCACCGACGCGACCGCCGGATGCGCGAGCACGAACTGCAGCGCGGCGGCCTTGACCGGCACGTCGTAGCGCGCGGCGATCGCGGTGATGCGTTCGACCTTCGCGACGATTTCCGGCGGCGCCTTCTGGTATTCGAAATGCGCGCCACCGACCAGCACACCCGAGCTGTACGGGCCGCCGACGACGATCCCGACATTCCGCGCGGCCGCCGCCGGCATCGCCCGCTGCAGTGCGCGCTCGTGATCGAGCAGCGTATAGCGGCCGGCCAGCAGCATGCCGTCCGGTTGCGGCTCGGCGAGGTCGAGCACGAGTTCGATCGGTTCGACGCGGTTCACGCCGAGGCCCCACGCACCGATCACGCCTTCTTCGCGCAGCTTCCCCAGCACCCGGAACGCGCCCTTGCGCGCGACCTCGAACTGCGCGAGCCATTCGTCGCCATAGATGTCCTGCGCGATGTCGTGCACCCACACGATGTCGAGGCGATCGGTGCGCAGACGCTTCAGGCTCCCCTCGATCGAGCGCAGCGTCGCGTCGGCCGTGTAGTCGCTGACGAGCCGGTTCGCGCGGCCATGCGCGAAGATTCCGGTCTTGTCGCCGTAGTCGCGCGTGTTCGCGTCTTCCATTTCGTCGAGGACGATGCGGCCGACCTTCGTGCTGATCACGTAGTCGTCGCGTCGATGCCCGGCGAGGACGTCGCCCAGCCGCGACTCGGCCAGCCCCGCGCCATACGACGGCGCGGTGTCGAAGTAGCGGATCCCGCGCGCCCACGCGGCTTCGACCGTCGCGGCAGCTTCTTCGTCGGGGATGTCGCGGAACATGTTGCCGAGCGGGGCGGCGCCGAAACCGAGCGTCGTGTCGGCCGGCAGCGTGTCTTTGAGACTCATGCATTTCTCCACAGGTCACGGAAAAGTGAGTCCAGTCTAGGTTGCACGGTTATGTCTGTCCAAGACATAATTCGTCAAACTTGAGTCTCGGAAGGTCTTATATGCTCGACATCCGTCAGCTTCAGTATTTCATCGCGGTCGCGGAGGAAGAACACGTCGGCCGCGCCGCCGAACGGCTGCACATTTCGCAGTCGCCGCTCAGCCGCCAGATCGCGCAGCTCGAGGAAAAGCTCGGGCTGACGCTGTTCGAACGCAGCCAGCAACGTATTCGTCTGACGCGTGACGGCCGCACGTTCCTCAGCGAGACGCAAGCGTTCCTGCGTCATGCGCATCGGCTGGAATCGCTCGCGCGCCGGCTCGGCCGCGGCGACGAAGGCGGGCTGTGCATCGGCTACCTGGAAACGGCCACGCACTCGGGCGTGCTGCCGCGCGCGCTGAAGACGCTGCGCGCGGACCGCCCGGCCGTGCACATCGCGCTGTACAACTACACGTCCGCCGCACAGCTCGAAGGCCTGCGCGAGCGCAGTCTCGACATCGCGCTCGTGACCGAGCCGCCCGCGCCCGACGATCCGGAACTCGAATCGATGCGCGTGCTGAACGATCCGATGCTGCTCGCGCTGCCCGAAGGCCATCCGCTCGCAAAGAAGAAGACGCTGGTGGCCGACGATCTCGCGACGCAGCCGTGGATCGGCGTCACGCAGCAGGAAAGCGCGCCGCGCCATGGCGCGTTCGTCGCCGCGTGCGCGAAGGCCGGTTTCTCGCCGGACATCTCCGTCGAGGCGAGCGAGCCGCTCGCGGCGCTCGGGCTCGTCGCCGCCGGGCTCGGCGTGACGATGATCCAGCAGAGCTTGCGTCACCAGGTGCCGGACGGCGTCGTGCTGCGCGAGCTGCCGTGGTTCAGCTATCGCACGCCGCTGTGGGCCGCGTGGCACAAGGTCAACCTGCGGCCGCTGGTCGGCGTGTTCCGCGAGATCCTGACCGGCGAGGACGCGGTCGCGGCAGTCGAGTGAGGTGATGGGGCGCGCGCGGTGTGCCGGTGACGCGTGCCGCACTCGGCGTCGTTGCCCGCACATCGAATGACGGGACCTGCGGCCGTGTCGCGGTATTGCCGTGTCGCCGTGTCGCCGTGTCGCCGTGCCCCCGTATCGCGGCATGAAGGCCCGCGACCCGGACCGACGCGATCGCCGGCAAAGCGGGGAATCCGTCATGCCGCCCGCCTCCCCGCACACCGACCCGTCTGAAATCGATCGAGCCGGCATCGGTCCGCATGCGATTGCAAGCGCGATACCTGATGCCGCCCTCATCCCGCTCGCGCGTCAGTTCGCGAGCGTGACCTTCCCGTCCATCAGCCGGTTGATCGCCAGCGGATTCGACGTCTTCAGCGCGTCAGGCAGCAGCGATTCCGGCAGGTCCTGATAGCTGACCGGCCGCAGGAAGCGACGGATCGCGAGACTTCCGACCGACGTCGAGCGCCCGTCCGCGGTGGCCGGATACGGGCCGCCGTGCACCATCGCATGCCCGACTTCCACGCCGGTACCGAAGCCGTTGACGAGCACGCGGCCCGCGCGCCGCTCCAGCGCCGGCAGAAACGTGCGCGCGGCGGCGTAATCGGCTTCGTCGAGATGGAGCGCCGTCGTCAGTTGCCCTTCCAGCGACTCGATCAGGTCGAGCATCTCCTTCAGGTCCGAACACCGGACGATCAGCGACGCCGCGCCGAACATCTCCTCATGCAGCGCCTTCGACTCGCGGAACGCAGCCGCGCTCGTCGAGAACAGCGCGCCCTGCCCCTGGTTCGCGCCGCTCGGTGCATGCGCGCGTGCGACCGTGCGCACCTGCGGATGCTGCGCGAACGCGGCCACCGAACGCTCGAAGGTCTGATGAATGCCCGGCGTGAGCATCGTCGCCGCCGCGGCCTGGGTAAGCCGCTCCGCCGCCGCCGCGGTGAAGCGCTCGAGCGCCGGCCCGTCCACCGCGAGGATCAACCCTGGATTCGTGCAGAACTGCCCGGCGCCGAGCGTCAGCGACTGCACGAACTGCTGCGCGATCGCATCGCCGCGCGCGTCGAGCGCGTTCGGAAACAGCAGCACCGGATTGATGCTGCTCATCTCCGCGTACACGGGAATCGGTTCGGGCCGCGCGTTCGCAAGCGCGATCAGCGCGGTGCCGGCATGGCGCGAACCGGTGAAGCCGACCGCCTTGATGCGCCGGTCGCGCACGAGCCCCTGCCCGATCTCGAGGCCGGTGTCGAACAGCAACGAGAACGTGCCTTCCGGCATCCCGCACGTCTTCACTGCCTGCTGCACGGCCATCCCGACGAGCTCCGACGTACCCGGATGCGCCGGGTGCGCTTTCACGATCACCGGGCAGCCGGCCGCGAGCGCGGACGCCGTATCGCCGCCCGCGACCGAAAATGCCAGCGGGAAATTGCTCGCGCCGAACACCGCGACCGGCCCGAGGCCGATATGACGCATGCGCAGGTCCGGACGCGGCGCCGGCTGACGCGCCGGCTGTGCCGGATCGATGCGGGCTTCGAGGTAGTCGCCCGCGCGCACCACGTCGGCGAACATCCGCAACTGGCCGACCGTACGGCCGCGCTCGCCTTCGATGCGAGCGCGCGGCAGGCCCGTTTCCGCGACGCAGCGCTCGACCAGTTCGTCGCCGAGCGCGAGGATGTTCGCGGCGATGGTTTCGAGGAACGTCGCACGTGCGTCGGGTTGCGTTTCGCGATACGTGTCGAACGCGGCCCAGGCGAGCGCGCATGCATCGTCGAGATCGACGACGCTCGCGCCGCCGAAGGCCGGCTCCATGCGTTCGCCGCTGGCGGCGTCGACCGCGTACGTCACGCCGTTCGTGCCGCGCCGCGCGCGCTGGCCGATCAGCAGGTTGCCTGCGAGTGTCATTTCCGTTGTTTCCTCTGTCGATGGATCGAATGCGCACGCCGTGCGACGACGGGTTCGCGTTTGTGTCGTGGGTCGTGGGTCGTGCCGGCGCGCTTGGCTCGTCGCCGCAAGCGGGCCGCATGGGTTCGAACCGGAGCGGCACGAGTTTTCATGCCGGTCGTGCCGCGCACCGCCCGGAGCGAGGCGACGCGTGCATTGCAGTCGGGCCGGTGCCGCCGATCAGAACGTACCCGGATATGCCCCGCCGTCGAGCAGCACGTTCTGCCCCGTCAGGTAGCCCGCGTGCGCGCTGCACAGGAACGCACAGACCGCACCGAACTCGTCGGCCGTGCCGAAGCGTCCGGCCGGCACGGCCTGCCGCTTCGCTTCGCGCATCGCTTCGTAATCCTTGCCTTCTGCCTTCGCCGACGCATCCGTCGCCTGCTTCAGGCGATCGGTGTCGAACAGCCCCGGCAGCAGGTTGTTGATCGTCACGTTGCGCGTCGCGATGCGCTTTTGCCGCGCGATGCCCGCGATGAAGCCGGTCAGGCCCGTGCGCGCGCCGTTCGACAGGCCGAGCACGTCGATCGGCGCCTTCACCGCGCTCGACGTGATGTTGACGATGCGGCCGAAGCCGCGCTCGGTCATCCCGTCGACGGTCGCCTTGATCAGCTCGATCGCGGTCAGCATGTTCGCGTCGAGCGCGGCGATCCAGTCGTCGCGCGTCCATTCGCGGAAGTCGCCCGGCGGCGGGCCGCCCGCGTTGTTCACGAGGATGTCGAGGTGCGGCGCGGCCGCGAGCGCCGCCGCGCGGCCCGCGCTCGTCGTGATGTCGCCGGCCACCGCGATCACCGTGACCGCCGGGTTGAGCGCGCGCAATTCGCGGGCGGTCGCGTCCAGCGCGTCGCTCCCGCGCGCGGTGATCACGACGTTCACGCCCTCGGCGACGAGCGCCTGCGCGCACCCCTTGCCGAACCCCTTGCTCGCTGCGCAAACCAACGCCCAGCGGCCCTCGATGTTCAGATTCATCTGCCATGCTCCTGGAATGCCGTGCACGCCGCCCGGCGCAGCCTCGTGCGCCGACCGGCACGGTCACGCGCCGGCGGTGCCGTGCGCCGTGGCTGACGCGCACGTCCGAAATGCGCCGGAAAGCCGCGCAATGGGCCAGCATACGGAGTCCGCTCCTGCGCAACAATTGACAAGATGTGATAGCGGTATAACCGCGCGTTATCACTCCTTGCCCCGCCGCCGCACGCGGGCGCGTCCCGCGTTCATCTCATGCCGCCGCGGCGGCTGGACGACGCACGGCGCGACAGGAGCGCCGACGACGGCTCGGCGCGTTCATACGACGATTGACGATGCACGCGCGGTGACGCCGGTTCCGCGCGTCGTCACGGATGCAACCCCGCAACGACACACGGAACCGGCAGGTGCCGAAACGACCGGCACCCATTCACCGCGCGCGACATCGTCACACCGTCACGCGATCGCGCCACTGCGCCATCACGCCGCGAACCGCTTCGCCAGCTCGGCGAGCCCGTCTTCGTAGATGCCGCGGAAGAGGCGGATCGCTTCGTCGTCGGTCGCACCGTTCGGCGTGAACGTGCCCGACCACTCGACTGTCGCCGCGTTCGCGCCGTTCTCGCGCACGCGCAGGGTGGAGCGATAGTTCACGACCGGGAACGGTGCCGCGAGGATCGCGTACGTATAGCTGCGTGCCGCGTCGTCGAAGGCGACCAGACGCTCGACGATCGCGTCGCCGTCCGGGTTCGCGAGGCTGCGCACGCGACCGCCTTCGCTCAGCTCGCTCGCCGGGATATACGACAGCCAGTCGGGCAGCGATCCGAAGCCGCCGATCAGTGTCCAGACCGTATCGGCCGAAGCCGCGATCTCGATGCTTGCATTGGCCTGTGCCATGTCATCACCTGTCAGGATCAGCGATCGATCGGCAGCGGTGCATCGGCTGCCACCAGACCTTGTTCGCGCATTTCGCGCCAGAAGTCGGCCGGAATCACCACGTTCAGCGCGGCCTGGTCTTCCGCGATCCGCTCCGGACGGCTTGCGCCCGGAATCACCGCGGCGGTGGCAGGATGCGCCATCGAGAACTGCAGCGCGGCGGCCTTGATCGGCACCGCGTGACGTGCGGCGATCGCCTTGATGCGTTCGACCTTCGCGAGGATTTCCGGCGAAGCCTTCTGGTATTCGAAGTGCGTACCGCCCGCGAGCACGCCCGAGCTGTACGGGCCGCCGACGACGATCCCGACGCCTTGCGCGGCAGCCGCCGGCATCACGCGCTGCAGCGCGCGCTCGTGATCGAGCAGCGTGTAGCGGCCGGCCAGCAGCATGCCGTCCGGTTGCGGTTCCGACAGGTCGAGCACCAGTTCGACCGGCTCGACGCGGTTCACGCCGAGGCCCCAAGCCTTGATCACGCCTTCTTCGCGCAGCTTGCTCAGCACGCGGAACGCGCCCTTGCGCGCGACTTCGAATTGCGCGAGCCATTCGTCGCCGTAGAAGTCCTGTGCGATGTCGTGCACCCAGACGATGTCGAGGCGATCGGTGCGCAGGCGCTTCAGGCTGTCCTCGATCGAGCGCAGCGTCGCGTCGGCGGTGTAGTCGTTGACGATGCGGTTCGGCCGGCCGTGTTCGAACAGGCCGCCCTTCTCGCCGAGGTCGCGCGCCGACACGTCCTCGACTTCGTCGAGGATCACGCGGCCGACCTTCGTGCTCAGCACGTATTCGTCACGCGGATGGTTCGCGAGCGCGTCGCCGAGACGGATTTCGGCGAGACCGGCGCCGTAGAACGGGGCGGAATCGAAGTAGCGGATGCCTTGCTGCCAGGCGGCTTCGACGGTGGCCGCGGCCTCGGCGTCGGGGATGTTGCGGAACATGTTGCCGAGCGGCGCGGTACCGAAGCCAAGGATTTTTTCTGCGGGCAGCTTGCCTTTGAGACTCATGATTTTCTCCAGGGAATGAGGGAAAGCGAGTTCAGTCTAGGCAGACGGGTTAAGTCTGTCCAAGACGGAATTCGACATAGTTGAGTCCCAGGAGGTCTGAGTGGCTGTTTGAAGGGGTGGCCGTGGATTGCGTGAGGAGGGACCGTTCGCGCGGCAGCCCCGCCCGACAAGGCTGGCGAAGGAATCGACCGCCGATTCGTGATTCCAGATCAAAAATGATTTCGCCGGCGACCCGTTTTTCCGCGGCGTCGGGATACCTATATTGGCAGCACTCGCAACGACAACGACGTGGTTGCGGCTCACTCAACCCGATAGGTACCCATGATGAAAACGCTCGTGTCTTCCACGCTGGCCGCACTGATCCTCGCCGCACCGGCCGTTTCGTTCGCGCAGCAGAACGACCACCCACTGACCCGCGCCGAAGTGAAGGCCGAAATGGCCCGCCTCGCGGCCGTCGGCTATACGCCGGCAATGGACCACAACCAGTATCCGGTCGCGATCCTCGCCGCCGAAAAGCGCGTGCGTGAAAACGCCGTCGCACAAGCCGCACCGAACACGGCACCGAGCACGGCGCCGGCCGCCGACACGACCGGCTACGGCAGCGAAGGCGCCGGCGCCAGCGCATCCGGCCGCGCATTGACGATCAACGGCCGCGACTCGATCTACCGCGGTCATTGATCGGCGTCGACGCGCGCGCACCTTGCCCGCCACGCACCCCCGCTCGTCCATCCCCTCCGCATCGCCGGCCCGAATCGCCTGAAAAGGCATTCGGGCCGCGCGTCGTCGCGCTGCGCCCCGCCCGCCGTTCCTGCCCCGCGCATCGTGACCGCACCTCGCGATTCGTGACTGCGCAGTACAAGTTCTTATGTCGCCGCATCCGTTTATCCATCGCGCGCCGCGCACGATACTGCGCACCATCCGGCGCCATGCGCGTCATTCGATACACCGAAGAACATGAACAGCTACCCAGGATTGAAGCGCCTCGCGCGACCGGCCGTGCTGGCCGCCCTTCCGCTCGCCGCGTTGCTCGCGTTGACGGGCTGCCAGTCGGACGACAAGGCGCCGGCCCCGAAGCCGAACGTGATCGTCAGCGCGCCCGTCGCGCGCAACGTGAACGACGTCGACGTCTACACGGGCCGCTTCGAAGCGGTCGACACGGTCGACGTGCGCCCGCGCGTGAGCGGCTATCTCGAACGCGTCGCGTTCCAGGACGGCGCGACCGTGAAGAAAGGCGACCTGTTGTTCGTCATCGATCCGCGCCCGTACCAGGCCGCGGTGACGGCCGCGCAGGGCACGCTCGAACGCGCGCGGTCGCAGTTGAAGCTGAGCCAGCAGGACTTCGAGCGGGCCAGCGTCCTGATCAGGACCGACACCATCGCGCAGAGCCTCTACGACCAGCGCCGCCAGGCCGTGCAAAGCGCGCAGGCCGACGTGACGAGCGCGCAAGGCGCGCTCGAACGCGCGCGGCTCGATCTGTCGTTTACGCGCATCGTCGCGCCGATGTCGGGGCGCATCAGCCGCAAGCGCGTCAGCGAGGGCAACCTCGTGAAGGGCGGCGACAGCGAAGCCACGGTGCTGACGACGATCGTGTCGCAGGATCCGATCGACATCTACTTCGACGTCGACGAGGAAAGCTACCTGCGCTACACGCGCGAAGCCGCGCAACACGGCGGCAGCGCGTCGTCGCGACAGGTGGCGATCGCGCTGCCGGGCGATGCGAAGCCGTCGCTGTCGGGCACGATGGATTTCGTCGACAACCGCCTCGACGACTCGACCGGCACGCTGCGCCAGCGCGCGCGCGTCGCGAATCCGGACGCGCGCCTGAGCCCCGGCCAGTTCGGCCGCGTGTCCCTGTCGAGCCGCGTCGCGCACGCGGCGCTGCTCGTGCCGGATTCGGCCATCGCGACCGATGCGACGCGCCGCGTGCTGTACTTCGTCGACGCGAACGGCACCGTGTCGGTGCGCCCGGTGACGCCCGGCCGCCTGTTCGGCAACCTGCGCGAAATCGATGCGGGGCTGAAGGCCGGCGACCGCGTGATCGTCGACGGCTTCCAGCGCGTGCAGGCGGGCGACAAGGTCAACGCGGTGCCGCGCGCGATCGATGCGGCGCAGATGGAGAATGCGACGAACGTGACGAACGTTGCGACCGCAACCGTTGCGGCGAGCGCCGCGACCGGGAGCGCGCGATGAACCTCGGCCGCCTGTCGGTCCAGCAGCCGGTGCTCGCGATCGTCCTGTCGATCGTGCTGACCATCGCCGGCGCGCTGGCCTATTTCTCGCTCGCGGTGTCCGAGTACCCGGACATCGCGCCGCCCACCGTCGTGATCCAGGCGAGCTACCCGGGCGCATCGGCGGAAACCGTGTCGCAAACCGTCTCGACGCCGATCGAACTCGAAGTGAACGGCGTCGAGGACATGCTGTACATGTATAGCCAGGCGACCTCCGACGGCAGCCTGAACATCACCGCGACGTTCAAGCCGGGCACCGACGTCGACAAGGCGCAGGTGCTGGTGCAGAACCGCGTCGCGCTCGCGACGCCGCGCCTGCCCGAGCCCGTGCAGCGCAGCGGCGTGTCGGTCCGCAAGTCGTCGCCGACGCAGCTCGGCACGATCTTCATCTACTCGCCGGACCAGCGCTACGATCCGCTGTACGTGTCGAACTACGCGATCCGCAACGTCGCCGACGTGCTGAAGCGGATCGACGGCGTCGGCGACATCAACCCGCTCGGCGCGCGCGAATACTCGATGCGCATCTGGCTCGATCCGGAACGCGCCGCATCGTTCGGCCTGAGCCCGCGCGACCTCATCGCCGCGGTGCGCGCGCAGAACACGCAGCTCGCGGGCGGCGTGGTCGCGCAGGCGCCGATCACGAACCAGGCGTTCCAGCCGAACCTGATCTTCGAAGGGCGCCTGAAGCGGCCCGAGGATTTCAGCGACATCGTCGTCAAGCAAGGGCAGGACGGGCGCCTCGTGCGGCTGAAGGACGTCGCGCGCGTCGAGGTCGGCGCGCTCGCGTACTCGACCGACAGCTACATGCTGCGCCATCCGACCGTCGCGCTGCAGGTGCTGCAGCAGCCCGGCGCGAATGCGGTCGCGACGATGGACGCGGTCGAGAAGAAGATGACCGAGCTCGGCAAGGCGTTCCCGAAGGGCATCGTCTACAACATCGGCTACAACCCGACGGCGTTCATCGGCGACAGCATCCACGAACTCGTGAAGACCATCTACGAGGCCGTCGTGCTCGTGGTGTTCGTCGTGCTGCTGTTCCTGCAGGGCTGGCGGCCGTCGATCATTCCGATCCTGTCGATTCCGGTGTCGCTGGTCGGCACGTTCGCGGCGATGGCCGTGCTCGGCTACTCGATCAACAACCTGACGCTGTTCGGCCTCGTGCTCGCGGTGGGGATCGTCGTCGACAACGCGATCGTCGTCGTCGAGAACGTCGAGCGGCATCTATCCTCGGGCGCGGGGCCGCGCGAAGCGACGTTGCTGACGATGCAGGAAGTCGGCGGCGCGCTGTTCGCGATCACGCTCGTGCTGTGCGCGGTGTTCGTGCCGACCTCGTTCATTCCGGGCATCTCCGGCCAGTTCTTCCGCCAGTTCGGCGTGACGATCGCCGTGTCGACCGCGATCTCGTTCTTCACGTCGGTGACGCTCGCGCCGGCGCTGTCCGCGATGATGCTGAAGGCGCACGACAACCAGCACGATGCACCCGCTTCGAGCTCGCGCGCGGCCGCGCTGTTCGCGCCGCTCATGCGCGCGGTGCGGCGTTTCGCGAATGCGTTCAACCGCGTGTTCCAGCGCGTGTCCGACGCGTACGGCGCGCTCGTCAGGAAGCTCGTGCGCATCATCCCCGCGATGAGCGCGCTGTATGTCGTGCTGATCGCGGCGACCGGCTATCTGCTGGTCTCGAGCCCGAAGGGCTTCATTCCCGCGCAGGATCGCGGCTACCTGGTCGTGCTGGTGCGCACGCCGGACGGCGCGACGCTCGAACGCACGAGCGCGGTCGCGCGCAAGATCGAGGACATCGCGCTGTCGGTGCCGGGTGTCGAACGCGTGCCGGTGTTCTCCGGCGTCAACGCGGCCACCGGCACGAACTCGGCGAACAGCGCCGGCCTGTTCCCGGTGTTCAAGCCCTGGCCCGAACGCCGTGCACAGGGCCTGACGATCGATACGATCGCGGCCGAGATGCGCAAGCGCCTCGCCGGCATCACCGAAGCGTCGATCGTCGTCGCGATGCCGCCGCCGGTGCAGGGCCTCGGCAGCACGGGCGGTTTCGCGATGCGGCTGGAAGACCGCAACGGGCTCGGCACCGCCGCGCTCGCGAAGGCGACGCAGGATCTCGTCGCGGCCGCGAACCGCACGCCCGGCATGGTCGGCGTCTATACGCCCTACTCCGCGACCAGTCCGCAGGTGCATGTCGAACTCGACCGAGAGAAGGCGGAGATGCTCGGCGTGCCGAGCCAGGAGATCAACGACGCGGTCGAAACGTATTTCGGCTCGACCTACATCAACGACTTCAACATCGTCGGCCGCACCTATCGCGTCACCGCGCAGGCGGACCTGCCGTTCCGCGTGGATGCGTCCGATCTCGGGCGCCTGAAGGTGCGCAACCACGACGGCGACATGGTGCCGATCGGCAGCGTGACGCGCATCGACGACACGCTCGGCGTCGATCGCGCGCCGCGCTACAACCTGTATCCGGCCACCGAGATCAACGGCGATACCGCGCCGGGGCTCGGTTCCGGCTTTGCGATCAAGACGATGGAAACGCTCGCGAAGCAGGTGCTGCCGCCGGGCATCGCGTTCGAATGGACCGACTTGTCGTACCAGCAGACCACGGCCGGCAACACGGGGCTGCTCGTGTTCCCGCTGTGCGTACTGCTCGTCTATCTCGTGCTCGCCGCGCAGTACGGCAGCTGGAGCCTGCCGGTGTCGATCCTGCTGATCGTGCCGATGTGCCTGCTGGCCGCGTCGCTCGGCGTGCGCGCGCTCGGCCAGGACGTGAACATCCTCACGCAGATCGGCTTCATCGTGCTGGTCGGGCTCGCCGCGAAGAACGCGATCCTGATCGTCGAGGTCGCGCGGCAGCTCGAGGCCGAAGGCACGGAGCTGGTCGACGCGGTGGTCGACGCGTGCGTGCAGCGGCTGCGGCCGATCGTGATGACGTCGCTCGCGTTCATTCTCGGCGTGCTGCCGCTCGTGATCTCCGAAGGCGCCGGCGCGGAAATGCGCCAGGCGGTCGGCGCGGCGGTGTTCTTCGGGATGATCGGCGTGACGTGCTTCGGGCTGCTGTTCACGCCGGTGTTCTATGTGCTGGTCCGCCGGCTCGCGACGCGCAAGTCCGGCGTCGCGGTGGCGGCCGCGGAGGTAGTGCAATGAAGTTGATCCGACTCGTGGCCGCGCTGTCCGCGGCAGCCGTCCTGACCGCGTGCACGAGCGCGCCGGTCGCCACCGTCGCGCCGCCGCCGCTCGCCGCGACCTACGCGAACGCGGAGCTCGCCGCCGCCGGCCCGGCCGCCGCGACCGACGCGTGGTGGCACGGCTTTCACGATCCGATTCTCGACCGGCTGGTCGACCGCGCGCTCGCGAACAACCTCGACCTGAAGGCGGCGGTCGCACGCATCGACGCGGCCCGCGCGGTGCGGATCGGCGCCGCGTCGCAATGGTTCCCGTCGCTCGACCTGAATGCCGATGCCGGCCGCCAGCGGTTGTCCGCGTCGCAGGCATTCCCGACCGATACGTCGACGACCGGCAATGCGTTCGACCTGAATGCGAGCGTCGCGTGGGAAATCGACATCTTCGGGCGCATCCGCCAGGGCGTGTCGGCTGCCGATGCCGACATCGCGTCCGCTCAGAACGACGCGGCGGCGGTGCGGATCGCGACGATCGACGAAACCGTGCGCACCTACGTGACGGTGCGCGGGCTCGAGCAGCGGCTCGCGCTGGTCGAGGCGAACGCGGAAAGCCAGCGCGGCACCGAGGCATCGACGCGACGCCTGTTCGACGCAGGCGTCGTGCCGAGCGCCGACGTCGACCGCGCCGCCGCGCAGGCGGAGACCACGCTCGCGGCGCTGCCCGCGCTGCAGTTGCAGCGGCAGGCGGCCATTCACCGCTTGTCGATCATCACGGCGTCGACGCCGCAGGACGTCTATGCACAACTCGATCCGCCCGCGCCGGCGCCGCTGTGGACGGCAGCGGCGCCGGGGATCGGTACGCCGGCCGACCTGCTGCGCCGCCGGCCCGACGTGCGCGCGGCCGAAGCGCGGGTCGTCGCCGCGTATGCGCGCATCGGTGTGGCCGAAGCCGACCTCAAGCCGCACCTGCAGCTGATCGGCGTGATCGGCGCGGCGATCGACGGCTTCTCCGGCGCGACGCTCGCGCGTTCGCTCGCGTGGATGGCCGGCGCCGGCGCGAGTGCGCCGCTGTTCGACGGCGGGCGGCGCCGCGGCGTCGTCGCGTTGCGCCGCGCGCAGGCCGATCAGGCCGTCGCCGCCTATCGCTCGACCGTGCTCGGCGCGGTCGGCGAGGTCGAAACGTCGGTGGCGGCGACCGCCCGCGATCGCAGCCGGACCGAGCGGCTCGAACGCGCGGTGTCGAATGCGCGCGACGCGTATACGCAGATCAACCGGTCATGGCGCAGCGGCGAATCGGCGTTCATCGACACGCTGGAGGTGCAGCGCTCGCTGCTCGCGGCCGAGGATTCGCTCGCGCAGGCGCGCACCGACGAAATGCTCGCGCAGGTCAGGCTGATGACCGCGCTCGGGCAGTAGGCGTACCGCCCGGGTTCGACCGATGCGCTGCATCGGTCGCATCGGTCGCCATGAAAAAAGGGCGACGTGTCCGATATCGATCGAACACGTCGCCCTTCTTGCGAGGCGACCCTTCGCATGCGGGCCGCATGCGAACCGCTTCAGTCGATGTCGCCGCCGTCCTTCAGTTGCGCGCTCACGTAGTCGAGGAAACTGACGATGCGCGACGACAGCGTCGCATTGCGATAGTAGACCGCGTGAATCGGCTGGCGGAATTCGGCGGTGTCGTCGACCAGCACCTCGACGAGACTGCCGTCGCGGCGATGGGTGCCCGTCATGTAGTCGGCCAGGCACACGATGCCGGCGCCGTTCAGCGCGAGCGTCAGCAGCGTTTCGCCGCTCGACGCCTGCAGCGCGGGCTGGATCCGGTACTCGTCGCCGTCCGCGGTGCGCAGCGGCCAGTGGTTCAGCGTTTCGGGCTGCACGAAGCCGAGCAGCGTATGGTTCGCGAGATCGGCCACGCGCGTCGGCACGCCGGCCTTCTCCAGGTACGCCGGGCTCGCGAGGATGCGCAGCCGGCTGCTGCCGAGCTTGCGCGCGTGCAGCGTCGAGTCGCGCAGCTCGCCGATGCGGATCGCGACGTCGGTGCGCTGTTCGAGCAGGTCGATGATTTCGTCGCTGGTATGCAGTTCGGCCGCGATTGCCGGAAACGCTTCGCGAAAACCCGGCATCATCGGCGCGATCACATGCTGCATGAACGGCATCGCCGCGTTGATCCGCAACCGGCCGGCTTCTCGCGCTGGCTGACGATCTGCTCCTCGGCGAATTCGACCGACGCGATGATCTCGCGCGCGTATTCGAGGAACAGCTTGCCTTCCTCCGTCACTTCGAGCCGGCGCGTCGTGCGGCGAATCAGCGTCGTATCGAGCTTTTCCTCGAGACGCCGCAGGATCCGGCTCATCACCGACGTCGGCTGGTGGAGCTTGTCCGCCGCCCCCGTCAACGAACCGGTATCGGCGATGGTCACGAATGCGAGCATCTCGTCGAGGGTGGTCTTCATGGTCGGGAATCGGTGACGGTTTCAGGAGCCGTCACGATAGTCCGGCCGCCCGCGTTTGATAAGCGGGAGCCGGCGCGAATCATAGTTGATTCAGATTCAAGAATGCGCGGCCAATATTGTCCGATCAATGCGATCGCGGGCCGGTGGACGCACGCGCCCGGGCGGGCGCGTGTTGCGTGTTGCGTGTTGCGGGGAAATGCCGCGGCGTCAGGCCGCGACCGGCATGTCGTGGCGGATCCAGTCCAGCATCGCGCCGTGCTGCGGTGCCCAGCCGAGTTCCTGCCGGGCGCGCACGGCCTTCACGCGGCTGTTCGACGCCAGCGAGAAATGCGCGCGCGCGTGGCCGAGCGCCTGTTCCGCATCGGCGATATCCCACGCGGCGACCGCCGGCAACCCGAGACGCGCGGCGAGCGCCGCACCGATGTCCGCGAACGACGCTTCGCCGTTTTCCGCGAAATACAGCGCGCCGGGCGACGCCTGCCGCAGCGCGCGCACGTAGAGATCGGCGACGTCCTCGACATGCACGTTCGACCAGCGGTTCAGCCCCTTGCCGATCACGCGGACCGCACCGGCCTCGCGCGCGAGCGCCGCGAGCAGCGGCAGCTGCGCGCTGTCGCGCCGGATGCCGAGCCCGTCGCCGTAGATCATGCTGTTGCAGATGACCGCCGAGCGGATGCCGAGCGTCGCCGACGACAACACGAGCTGGTCGATCGCGCGGCGCTCGGGCTTGGCCGGCGCGACGACCGGCGTCGCCTCGTCGAACACCGGCGCGTCGCCGTGCGCGCCCTGCGCATCGTCCGCGATCACGCTGGTGCCGCTCGTGTGCAGGAACGTCTTGCCCGAGCCGCTCAGCGCCGCGACGATCGTCTCGACCGATGCGCGGTGATCGCTGCTCGCCGCATTGATCACGCAATCCGCATCGCTCGCGAACGCATGCAGCAGCGCCGTGTCGTCGAGCGTACCGATGACCGGCATGATGCCGGCCGCCGCGAGTGCCGCGGCCTTCTCGCCGTCGCGCGCCAGCCCGGTGACGACGTGCCCCGCCGATACCAGCCGTGCGGCCACCGAGCCGCCGATGTAGCCGGCCGCGCCCGTCACGAATACCTTGATGCCCTTCATCTGCCGCTCCGATGGCGAGACCGCGCAATTGCCCGCGCCTCGCGGAAATGAGTCGGCCCGCGTGCACCGGTGTCGGATGGGCGCGGGCCGTCGCTGCCGGCCACGCTGCGCGTCGAACCTGCGCAACGCGGCCTTTTGCGTCAGTATCGACGCCGCGTGCCGGCGGCGAAATAGGCCGATCGTGAAAAGAGTTTTGAACCGGGCGGGAAGATCGACGGCGGCGGCGGCAGCCCGCGAAACAGCGACGTGTAGAACGACGCGATGCCGATCGCGATCGAAATCGCCGACACGAGCAGCGTCGTCACCGCGACCTGCGTGATCAGGTAGTCGATCTTGCGTCCACAGGTAAGCGGCCGGGCATACCACGGTCAAATCAGCGGCTGCGTGCCGGGCGTGGTCACGCCTCGCGTCAGTTCCCGGCCGGTCTGCGCCGAACGAACCACCAGTTGAACATAGCTGTTTATCGGCCCGTACGGCGCGAAGAACCGTTCGAGCAGTTTCGTGAACACGACCAAGCTGACTTCTCGCAGCGCGGTCTCGTCGAACGACAGCATGATTTCGATGCCGCGCACGAACGACGGAAACTGACTATCGAGCGACATCCATTTGATCGCCGGCTTGTAGTTCAGACCGGCGATTGCGTCGATGCAGCGCTGCGCAAGCGGCGTCGTGCGCACCGCGTGGAGCCACAGGAATGCTTTCAGGGCCGGCAGCCCGTCCCGCGTCAGATCCAGCGAATGCGGCGATAACGTGGATAGCACACGCCACAACGCGCCGTTGCCGCGCGGCAGCTCGGCCGTCAATGTTGGTCGAGTAATCAACTGAATTGGACAATCCAGCGCCTTGCTTTCGAGCAGCAAATCGCCCACCGAATTGCCGATCGACAAGCGCGCCGGCAAGTCGCGATTTGTCACCGTCGTCACCACATCGATTTGAGGCAGCTTTGGCCGGACCGACTGTCCGTCCAGTCCGACCAGCGACAGCATCATGGTTTGACGACCGGGCGATCCCGCGTCGCGATCACGAAACGCGACCCAATAGACCGTCGCCGAATCAGGGCGTGGATCGTGACTCAGTGCCTGATAGGGTCGCACCAGGGTTCTAGGCCGATCCCTATCGAGCGACACGTCCTCGTCTTTGTCCTTCTTCTTGGACAGCTCGCCCAGATAGACCGCGTCGACCGAATACACGCCCAGCGGCGAACGTTTCGCGAGTCGCATGGGCTGAACCGGATAGGCATCCTGCCCCTTCAACACAATGGGCTGGGCCGGTTGAGAGAAGAGATTCACGACCGGCGTACAAAACAGCTTGAACGCCGTTGCGTCGAGCGACGCGAGCGCCAGCGCAGCGACCGAATCGACGGGCGTATCGCGCAGTACGACGTGCAAGGTCAGCTCCCGAGCATCGGGGGCGCTTGCTGCACGCCGCACGCGGCCGATGTCGAGATCGACGAAATCGAACAGCTCGGGAAACGCGAAGTATTCCAGCAAGTAGCGATAGGTGGTCGCGGTGCGACTGGTGGTTCGGCTTCCCGGCAGCAAGCGGTCGTCATCGGCGAAACCGACCGGTTCGAACGGCACCTTCGATATGGCCTGCCAGCGCCCACATTGATCGACCTCAACATACGCGGCGGCCGCACGCAGCAGCAAAGCATCCAGCAGCGACGAGACAAACGGCCGCTCGCCGGAAAGGTAAACGCGTATGGGGCCGTCAGCAATGGCCGCCGTGAACGGGCCGGCGGCCGACGTGAAACTGATCGACAGCACGCCAGTTGCGTCGGCGGGCAATCTCACGGCCGACGGTGCCAGCGTCGTCGGTGCATACCGTGCGGACCGGATTTGCAATGGCGAGATGGTCACGTCGTAGGCCGACCGGAATCGCACCGGGGCTGTGCGTGCATTCAACTCCACGCCACGCGGCACGACGACCGGCTCTGTCAGTTGGCCGACGATCGCCCGTGGTTCGAATCGGGCAATCGCGCACGATGGCACCGTGCGCAGATAATGCGGGTGGACAACCTCAAGCAACGCCTCCGTGAATTCGGGATAATCGTCGGCCAGCTTCGAGTCGAGGTGCGCGGCAAGAAACGAAAAGGTCTGAATCAGACGCGTCACATGCGGATCGTCGGTCCGGCCGCTCTGGATGCCCAGCCGAGCGGCAATCTTCGGATAGCGGATCGCGAAATCGCCCAACGCCCGCGCGAACAACCCGAGTTCGTATTCGTAATGCGACAGCAGGTGATCCATTCAGCTACAGCCCCAGTCGATCGGGACGCACGAGCGTTGGGCCGACGAAGATAAGTTTGCGCAATGCCGCTTCTGGCCCGTATGGCTGCATCCGGAAGTGTGGCCGCCGCCAGTGGCCGCTTACTTCGCGCTGTACGCTGTCCGATGGGACTGATCCGGCGGCCTCGGCGTCGAGAATCGCGGGGCCGACGACATGGCGATCGTAGAGTTGTTCGATTTCGGCGAGCCGTTCCGTGCGCTTGCGCTTGCCGAGCCCGGGAAAGTGTCGCGGCGCGTTCGAATAGGCGCGATCGTGCACAACCTGCGCGTCGCGTGCGTTGAGGTACAGCAACATCTTGATCGCATAGTTCAGGGCGTCGCGCCAGAACTGCTGAGCGTCGGGAGGATCGGGCATTCCGTCAGCCGCGGGCTGTTGAAACAACTCATCCACCAATTCACGGATCGTCTTGTCGAGGTCCTCCAGCGGCAGCGTGATCGAATCCATCGTCGCGCCTTCGCTGCGGCCGCCGGCCATTATCCATGTCGCAAATCCGATCGACCGCTCGTTCTTGAAAATCGCGATCGCCTCGATGTCGCCGGCTTGTTTCCAGCGGGTAGGTTTGGGAATGATGCATAGCGTATCGGTCGGCATCCTGAGCATGCCGATCGGCACATCCTCCGCGATATAGGCGGCGTCGAGCAGGCGGTGCAGCGGTGGGGTCGGCTCGTAAAAAACCCCTTTGCGTACCTCGAACGCGAGCCACACGGCGCTGTACTGAGCGACCCCGGCGAGTGCGTCGGCCGAGCGGCCGTCAGCACCATGCGGCAAGAGGTCCCGCGTGAAACGGTCGAAATAGCGCGTCAAACGAAGGATGCCGTGCGAGCGCAACATCTCGGTTAGCGTCGGTGACGCAACGCGATCCGTTGTGGTTCGCAACGCGTCCCACGCGGCAAGCGCACCCGTAACCCGATAGCGAACTGGTCCAGGCAGGCGAGCGAGCTTTGAGTCGGTGATGGCGTCGCCCGAGCGCATCAGCGCGGTCACGAGCCGCTGGCGAATATCGGTTCGCAGCGCTTGACGCTGAGCCTCCGAAATCAAAACGGGATTGCGTGACGGCGCACCCGTCAAAGTTACTTTCTCCACCCGACCTAGCGAATCGCTCATGCGCGATACCTCTATTCAAGCGACGAAATCAGTCGCGCCCCGCACTCCGTCAGATCGTCGTGAAAGGCGACCGGCGTGCCGTGATGGTTGCGGGTGCTGTCTTGAGGAATGATCCTGAACTGCCCGCCACACTTCGGACACCATGTCAGGTGATCCTTCAGCGCAACCGGAACGCCCAGCGCCGTCAAATCGTCGCTCGCGGTGATCACTTCGCCGCCGTGGGTCGTCTTGTCGTGCAGGCGAATCACGCCACGTCCGTTTTCATCCTTCATCATCCTTTCCGCATCGTTTGCATTACCATGCTGTTGAACTAGCGAGACCCGATCGGTACTTCATCCAGGTCAACCGTCGCTCTTCGGAGCGACTCCGCTAAAAGTTTTCGGATGCTGAGCATTGGCGCAAACGCGATTCCACCCGGAGAATTCGAACGCGGTCGCATACCTGCCTCCACTGCTTTCATCACGAATCCCGTAATTCGACTCGGGCTTCTCCAGGTTGAGCGGGCCATAGTCGGAGAGAGACGGATCATCCGAATGGACCACATAGATAAAGCGCACTCGAACTGGTTTGCCATCCTGTTTTTTGTAGGTGGCGTATCCACAAATGAACGTGCGCTTGTAGTTCGGCGTTCGACTTATTCCATGCAAATCGGGAGTGCTTTCGTACAAGTCGAAAAACTCGATGTCCTTGTCATCGGACAGTGCTGCCCGAACCACTTTTTCCGCAGCATCATATTTTGCGGACGCACTTGGCGTGTATCCGACGAACAATGCAAGCGCGGCGGCTAGCGTCGCTACGATTCGCCTTTCTGTCATGCCGGAAACCCTCGTCATCAATCACCGTTAGCTACGGGCCACCGCGTGCATCATGTTGGCACCAGGATTCTCGAGCCAAGCTGCTGCATACATTCTGCCATCAGGTTCTCCCACCCAGTCTTCGACCCGTGCTTTCGGATCATTCGGGTACTCACCGCGCTGTTGGGCCAGAACGGTATCGCCCCATCCGACAGGCGTTCCGGAGCGGGGTTCCGCGTACGGATCGTCGGGAGCAATCGCAGAGATCTTCTCGATCGCGGCAGGCCAGACGGGTTCGCGGCACGTTGCATTCGCAAGGATTCGCATGACGGTGAAAACCAGAATCAGCGGCATCATCAACAGACGAATGAAGACCGGCGCACGCATCCCAAAGCTATACAACGAAAACAGGAACGACTCACGCGGCGTCTCATGCTGCGTGTGAAACAGCATCGGTTTAGGCAAGCCGTTCGGGCCGTCGTTCATGTATGCGCACCAGTAGTTCCACTGCGCGAGTGCCATTTCGACCTGTCGCTTGCCGGTCCATTCCCTACCGATCGAAAACACACGGATGACATTGCCGTGGTCGTCAACCGTATAGTGCCGAATGTGGAAGATCGTGCCAAAGGACGTGTCTTCGCGATGCAGGCAAAAGATCGAATCTTCCGTCCACGGTGCTTCCCAAACGACATCACCCTCGCCGGACTTCGCGAAGAAGCGGCGAGCGCGCATCGCAAACAGCTTGCGGGTGTCACGATGAAAGCGGATCGGGCGATAGCGCAATCCAAAGAACAGGCCGCGCCCAAGTTTCCAGACTATTGTGCCGAAAAGGGCTACCGGGATAATCGCTACGCAATTAAATACAAACATCCAAAACGCAGGAGCTGGATCGGCGTGCGTTACGAGATAGATATATGGACCAATTCCAATACCCAGAAAGGCCACTACAGCGCCGGTAATGAACCACTGTCGTTCGAGAAAGGACGGCTCGATTACGTCCATGTAGGTTGAATTGACGCTGAACGTTGCCCCGAAATCCTGAACGTCTGGGCCAACAGCTCGATTGATCGGCAGGCGATGCGCCAGATCCCACTCCGGTACTGGTTTGCCGATGCATTTTTTCATGACGCGCTCGTCCACGTGTCAGCCTCCCGCCGCCGAGTTAAATGCCTTGAGTTCCGCCTCAAGCGAATCGTAGTGTTCCCCCTTGCTGAACTTGCTGCGTGATACCCAGTCTTTGAGCGCCGACGCTTTGAAAATCGCGATCGCGATACCTACTAAGATGGATAGGACCAAGGCAGGCCAGAACAGGGGCAGGCTGAAGAATGCAGCAACCGCAACGTACACGCCTAGAACTCCGCTGAAAGCGTAGAGAGTAGTCAGACCATATTCTTTATTGGCATATGCCTCTGGCATGTTCTTGAAGATGTCATACCCGGCTAGCACGATGCCTGCGAGCGCACCAAGGCCGCGGCCGACCTTCGCTCCGACTTCGGCCCATTCGCTTGCACCGGCCCACTGCTTCATGATGAACGCCGATAGCGGATGAGCCGGTGCTTTCGCCACGGTTTCCGACGCGGTTTCAATGACGGTCCCGACGATCGAAACGACAGCGCCGACCGCCTTCAGACCGGTTTCGCCTTGGCTAAACTGATCACTGTCCGCCCAATCTTTCGCCGCGAAGGTGAGCGTCGCCATCTGGAATATCACCGTCACGACGCCGAGATTGAACTCCCGGGCCGAGCCGAGCCACTTCTTGGCGGTGTCCACGCCCGGAACCCTGACGGCCTTGATCGCGCTAGCCTCTAGTTTCCCGTCCCGAACCAGCGCGTCGACGTCCATCTCGTACGCAACGACATTCGGATCACTGGGTGGTGCCGTCTTCAGGACCTGTTTCCCGACTTGGGTCGCCGACGCGCGCTGTTCGGTCCGGTTGCCGTCCAGTTTGACACCCAACTCCCTGGCTTGCTGCAGAGCCCAATCACGAATTGCAAGCTTGCTGACTTGTGACGGTTTGAGTCGAACACCGGACTGTATCGCCAAACGAATGGTCACGAAACCGAGCGCGGCACCCCGTGTGGCCTTCGTGAGTACGCCAACGATCTGATTGGCGGTCGTCACGATGAGCCGATCGCGCAAGTTGGCCGCGTTGCCAAGATTTTCGATCTTCTTGAACGCTTCCTTGTAGAGGTTCAGGAAGTTCTCGTACTGGATATCAGAACCGTGCACCTGTGCATCCGCCGACTTCATCAGCGTGTCCTGATTGAACATCAGGGCGCGCACGTACAGATTGCGGATGTTCGAAGCCTGACCGTTCAGCCAGTCGTCGAGGGCTTTCTTGCAGGGCTCAGTACCGACCGCCGAGCCGATCACCTGCGCACACGACTCACTGTACGCATAGCCGCTCCGGAGATCCTGCGAATCGTGAACACCCGCCATCCATTCGGCGAGCAATTGCGACTTGAGCCAATCCGCATGCGCCTGCACTAGCGGCTGCCACTTCGGCTTGAAGGCTTCGAGCGCTTGTTGATACTCCTGCGGGAAGCGTTTCAACGCCTCTTCATCAAGCACGCTGGTTCGCTTCCCATCGGGACCGACCTTGAACGCTGCATCCTCCCACGCCTCGTTCGCCGCCTCTTCCTGCGTTGCAGGGACGTTCTCGGTCTTTCGGTCTTCCTCCTTCATCGCCTGCTCAAGACTTCCCGTCCTAATCCAGGAGCGCATCACGTGGAAAAACCCAATCGCATCCGGCGCGATTGGTGCGCCAACCTTCATATTGACCGCATTGGCGTCCGCGATGGTTTTCGAGGTTCCATAGGTCAGTCCGGTAACGGCCTTCGCGTTCGCTCGAATTCCCGCTTCAGCACGTCCGAGCAGTTGCGCCGATGTCCACTTCCAATACACCTGCTCGTCGAAACCGTTGTTCAGGTTGGGAACCGTCAGTTCCGCGAGATCGTTAGTGAGGCCGACAGGGTCGTTGACCGCGACCACAAAGCCTTTCTTGTTCGGAGATTCAGCCATCGCATCACCGATTCGTTTGGCGACGTTGCGCTGACGTAGACGAATCTCGTCCTTGGGCGCGCGGTTGCTAAAACCGAACGCAGCCTTCATCGCCTGAGCATCCATCGCGAAATGCGCGATCTTGCTCTGGGTGGCTTGAAATTCGCCCGTATCGGTCGCGCCCCCGGCCAGCATCGCGGAAACGTTGATGCACTGCATATGCTGCTTGCGCCAAGCGGCGTCATTGATTTTGTTGTGTACGAGGTCCTTGGTCCATCGCACATTCGACCAGCCAATCCAGAGGTTGGTCGCTTCGTCACTGCCGGGCGTGTGTTCGACGCTCACACAACGGCCAAACGATTCGAAAGCCAAGTCTCCGTTCATCGCGCAACCTTGGGTAAGCGCGTTCTCCGCGTCGCCCGGTGGCGGCGTCACGTCCGGCGGGAAATTCCACATGATCCCGTCGTCAAGAACCATATAGGCGGCCAGCTTCTTCCGCTTCTCATCGTACGTGTACAGATAGCCAGGACGCAATGCGCGCAGCGTGTACTTGGCGGTGGCAACGGCCTGAGGGGCGCGCCCGTCGATCCGAAAATTGCCGGACAGGGCCGGCGCTTTGGATGCGCCACGTGGGCACGCGATCGCGTATCGGACGGGATAGATCAGCAGCGACTGGCGATCGCAAAGCGGACAGCCTTTAGTGGTCGGCATGGGTTGATCCTCGGAATTTCATGGTATGAAGTGACAGTCTTTATTCGGTCGCGAAAGCGTGCCGCATACGTTGAACCGCATCCTCGACGAGCGCATCGGTGGTCATCGCGTCCTGTCCGCCCGCCGAGCACAAGACCCCATCGAGCGCAGCCGGCAACTGCGCTGCCTGATCGACCGACAGTAGCGGCAGCCGGCGGCGAATCTGGTCGGCGATCTCGCTGCGGTTGATGCGTGGCCACTGGTCAAGGCGCGGCCAGCCCGACGATTGATCGTCCGGCGGCACAATTTCGGCACCTAGGCCGGCGCTGCGCCAGCGATGGCCGGCCCAAGCGAAGCACCATTCGTGGACGGGTCCCAAGAGGGCCAGCCGCTGGGTCGGATCGAACACCGCCAGCGTGAGGCTCAAGACACGCGGATCGTAGTACCGCCAGAACACTGGCTGCCCGCCCTCGCCGGGACCGACCAGATACCGCACGATGTGTTCGGCGAGCGCATCGACATCCACGGCGCTGTCGATCCACGCGCAAATTGCGGGCGGTCGTTCAACCTCCAGTTCCTCTTGCCATCGTTCGGTCGCAATCCGTCGCCCCTCCAGATCGAGCGCGGCCAGGTCGATCAACCGTGGCATCAGTTCTTCGCGATGGGCCAGCGCGCGTGGCGTGCAGGCACGCATGTCGAGCGCGGCTAGATCAGGCACGTGCGCGAGAGTCGCAGGTTCCACCAGCAGGAATCCGGTCGTCATTAGTTCCTGATGATCGGGTACAGCCTGCATCGGGGGCATGGGTGTTGTCATTCGGTCATCCATCAAGCGAGCGCGATCGACGCTTGGCCAGTTTGTGCGGCGCCGTCAGCCAATTGCGAGCACAAGTCCGATCCAGGGAACTGCGCCGGCATGCTCTGCGGCCCCACCGTATCGTGGCTGCCCGCATGAATCTTGTTCTCGCCGGGCGTGTAACCCACGATACCTTTCGCGCTCACTTCGAGCTGGCTATTACCGGCCGTCAAGCGAATGCCCTGCTTCGCGGTGATGTTGATCCAGTCCGTCGTGCTGATGATCGACAGGACCTTCTTCGCGAGCAGTTCCAGCTCGTCGTTTTCCGCATGCACCTGCACCTTGCCGCTCGCCGCAATTAGCTTCATGCCCATCTTGTGCACGAACAGCGAGAACTTGTCCGATACGCTGGCGAAGAACGATTTGCCCGTCGCGACCGACACGCTTTCGCCGGCCGTGACCGCTACGTGCTGCCCGCCCGTGACGTGCGCCGTCGCGGGCGTCGTGACGGCGATGCCGGCCGCGCCAGCCAATAGCAGATGCGCTTCATTGAGTTCAGGGAAGTCGCCCTTGTCACTGCTGACCGTCGCACCCGCGCCCTGGATACCATCCACCTGCGATTTCAGCGCGTCGGCAATCGGTGTCTGGTCCCCTCCGTTGTCCTGTGCCTGATAGTGCTGCGCGAGCTTGGCCGATTGCGCATGTAACGTTTGCGCTCTGGTCAGGCGCGATGCCGGTTCGCCAACGTCAGAGAGGTGCCCTTGCGCGGCGGGACGCACCTCGGTGCTGATCACCATGCCCTTGCCGGTGCGGATCGCGCCAACCTCGTCGGTACGCAGCTCGAAGCCCTCGCCCCGGGCATCCTTGCGTCCCTGCCAGTCTTCGATGCGAGTGATCTTGCCGAGCGAGAGCTGGCTCGCCGCATGGTCGGACCGAAGTTGCGTCTGAATGGCGCTCGCCGTATCGTCGAAAATCAGGTGATTGCTGCGGCCGGACGATGCGTTGCCGTCCGCACCATTCAGCTCCCGGCTGCGAATGCCCATCAGCGCATTCTCGTCCGGCAGTTTCCACGACGGTACGTTGCGCGCGTTCATCACGCGGCCCGTGATAATCGGGTGGTCCGGATTGCCGTCGAGCCATTGCACGACCACTTCGGAACCGATGCGGGGCAGCGCTGCCATCCCTTGGCCGCCGCCGGCCCAGCCGCTTACGACCCGCACCCATGTCGAATACTTGCCGTCGCGATCCCAGTGGAATTGAACCAGGACACGGCCGTGCTCATCGGTATGGATGCTCGTGCCGGACTGGCCGACAACGGTCGCTGTCTGCGGCGCGAGAATCTTCGTGTCGACGCTGTTGAAGCCACGTCCGGGCCGCCACGGGGTTGCCTTGGGAACACACGTGAACTCGTTGCGGTATTCCGCGAGCACACCGGTGTCTTGCAGATAGTTGTTGGTCGCCACGTGCCGAACCGCAACGATCAGGTATTCATCGTCACTCTGATCGCGGCTCAGCGCCGAACCGTAACGGTCCGTCAGTCGGAACCAGCGCCCCGGCTGCACGAAGCGATTGTTGCCCTTCGCATCGAAGCGCTTGATCGTCGCTTCGATTTCCTCCATCCGGCGATTGACGACCTGATAGCCATGCTCCATGTTCCGATAGCCGTACGCGCCGGCGTACTCGTTCCATTCGAGCTGCGGCAGCGCGGCTTCCGGGCTCGACAGGCTCGTTTGAACATGGGTCGGCGTCGGGCTCTTGAAGTCGAAACGGGACAGTTCCGCATGCGTCGACGTGGTCTGCTGGAACGGGGACCAGCTCAGAATGCTGTCCGATTCCTCGGCACCCATGCCATTGTGGAAACGGATTTCGTGAACCTTGCCGTCGATTGCAGGCGCGGGACGCGTCGGATCGGAGACGGTCAGCTTGTGCGACGTGGCCGTGTGCTCGTACCAGTACAGATAGCCGGCGTGTTCCCAGCGCCGATGCACGTAATTGTGATCGTCTTCGTCGAACTGACAGGCCATCGTCATACGCGGATCGCCTTCGCCGACCTGCCAATCCCATTCGGGCAACGCGCCGTAGTCCTGGAAGATCGCCGCAGTCTGGTCGTGCAGGTTCTGATCGAGGAACAGGCGATTGTGCTGGCTGTACTTCAGATAGCGCAGCCACGGGCCGACGCGCGCCTCATAGAAAACCCAGCCGCCGTCCGTGCGAACGTGTCGGAATGCAAAAATATAACCGTTGAAATAACGCTGGCTGCCGTCGCCACGTGCCAAGCTGGCCGTCACGCGCTTGCCGATGAAATCCTTCGGCGCGAGGTGGTCGTTGTCCGACAGGATTTCGATCTTGTACGCGAAATCCTTTGATAGCGCTTCAACCGCCTCGAATGCGTTCGGCAGCAGGATTCTGTAAGGCGCGTTATCGTCCGGAAAGCTGATTTGCACTTGCCGGTTGTGCTGCGGCCCCAGCGCAAGGTCTCTCAGGGCTTGTGCCGTGTTCTGCATTGTTTTTTATCCGTTGATCCGGGCGCTAAATGCCGCTGGGCCGCCCGTGCGCCCTCAGAAAAGGGGGCACATCAAATTTGACCTGCCGCGCCCCAGCGCACAACATTAGCTCAGACGTATACCACAAAGCACGGAACAGGCCCACAGGAAGGAGTTCGGTCGATGGGCCACTGGTGGATGGCGCATCTCGGCGAGCAACTCGGCATCGATCCGCCCGATCTGGGTACGTCGCGTGCGCTGTCGCTACGTCGTCCGCTGGCTCAAAGGAGCGTCTGTCGGGGCGACAGGATCGCGGCATCGCGCTCTTCGACCTCAAGCGATAGCTATCCGAACATCGGGTTCTGATCGTCCACGGCCGTACGCTGCAACTACTGCTCGTGCAGGCGGTGCGGGACGTCGAAGCCACGCGGACCCGCAGCCCCGAGGCAACGTTTGGCGGCGCCATTCGAGAAATGCGAGGCCCGCGACAACGATAGACACCGAGCCGGTCACGCCGAGCCACGGGCCGGCCCACGTCGTCGTCCTGAAGAACGTGGTCGGGACGACGTTCTGGATCTGCGGCGAACCCGGCAACGCGTCCATCGCCCAGCCGCCTCACGCCGGCACCGGCGTCCCGTACGGTACATCGTGATGGCCATAGCGGCGCACGCGGATGTTCGCCTGCTCGCCGTGCGTGATCATTCCTTCGAGCGCACACAGACGCGAACAGCACGGCCCGATCATCGCGCTCGCCTCGTTGGTGAGCACCTACTGGTATGTGCAGGTCGTGATGAACTTGCCGCACCACAGGCCGCCCGTATAGCGCGCGGCCTTGCCCGTCGGCAGCGTGTGGTTCGTGCCAATCACCTTGTCGCCAAACGCGACGTGCCGCCCGGCCGCGTCGCGTTGACGAGACCGGACTGCCCACCCATCACAAGCAATTCCGCACGGGCGGGCACGACGCTGACTACGGCTTGCCGTCGAGCGACTCGACGATCCGGTATGCGGTCTTCACGCGATCCTCGATCGGAAAGCTGCGGTTCGCGAGCATCACGATCGCGATCCGCTTCGCGGGGACGAACGCGACATAGGTGCTGAAGCCGTTGGTCGAGCCGGTCTTGTTGATCCATGTGTCCGGGCGCGGTGCGAGCGGCGGCCTGAGTTCGGTCGCGGGCGTCGCGTTGAAGAGCATCGGCGGCGCATTCCCCGCGAGCAGCGTCGGCAGCGCGACCGGATACGGATACTGTTCCCAGATCAGGTCCTGCGTGAACGGGCCCGCACGAAAATAGCCGGTATGCGTGCGCTCGAGCGCGCGCTGCAGCCGCGGCGCCGTGTCGACGAGCCCCATGTTCGCCCGCACGAAGCGCAACAGGTCGGCCGCCGTCGTCCTGACGCCGTACGCCGGCTGCCACAGCATGCCGCCCGTCATCCGGATCGGCTTGCCGTCCTGCGTATAGCCCTGCGCATAGTCGGCCTGGCGCGCCGCGGGCACGTTGATGTAGGTGTGCGTCATCCCGAGCGCGGGAAACAGCCGCTGTTCCATCAGCTCGGCGAAGTCGCGGTTCATCGCCTTCGCGGTGAGCTGCCCGAGCATCCCGATCGCGACGTTCGAGTACGTGCGTCGCGTGCCCGGCGCGTACGCGGGCCGCCACGCATCGAGATAGCGCATCAGGCCCGCGTCGTCGCGGATGCTGTCGGGCACCTGCAGCGGCATCCCGCCCGGCGTGTGCGTGCCGAGCTCGAGCAGCGTCACGCCGCCGAACGGCTTGCCCTGCAGCGCGGGCAGGTACTTGCCGGCCGGATCCGACAGCGACAGCGCGCCGCCCTCCTGCGCATCGGACGCGAGCGTCGCGGTCAGCGTCTTGCTGACGGAGCCGATCTCGAACAGCGTGTCGCCGGTCACCGGCTTGCCCGTTTGCGTCGACATCACGCCGTAGTCGAACACGTAGGGCCTGCCATCGGCGACGACGCCGATCGCCATGCCGGGAATGGCGAACTGCTTCATCAGCGGCGCGACGTGGCGGGTCACGGTGCCGTGAATCT
This sequence comes from Burkholderia sp. BCC1977, assembly GCF_905339595.1. NCBI lineage: Bacteria > Pseudomonadati > Pseudomonadota > Betaproteobacteria > Burkholderiales > Burkholderiaceae > Burkholderia > Burkholderia sp. BCC1977. The sequence continues at coordinate 78,176 of NZ_CAJPGQ010000016.1, read as the reverse complement.
CGTCCTGCGTGGCGGCGGCCGCGCGGCCGGCCGTGGCGGCGGCGCACGCGGCGACGAACAGGGTCGCGGCGATGCGGATCGCGTTGAATCGCATGGTTGCGGTTCCTTCGATTTCGTGATGGTTGTGTGAACAACGGATCCGGCCGCGCCGCGCGGACGCTGCGCCAGCCGGCCCGTCGAAGCAGGACTATCCGCTGCCGGCCGCCAACCAACAATCGACGATATTTTGCGCGAGCCTAAAGAAAATCTTATGCGGTGCGTGAACCGGTCATGCGGATGTCAGTCCGGCAACCGGTCGAGAAAGGCCAGCATCGCGGCGTTGAAGCGCGCCGGCCGCTGCAGCGGCGCGAAGTGGCTCACGCCCGGCAGGATCGTCAGCGTCGCGCCCGGAATCGTGCGCGCGAGATACGCCGCATGTTCGGGGCGGATGAACTCGTCGTGCTCGCCCTGCACGATCGCGACCGGCACGGCGATCGCCGCGAGCTCGGCCGCGCTGTAATCCGGTTGCGTGCGCATCATTTCGCCGACGGCCGCGACGAACGCATCGAACTGGTCCGGCGTCGCGGACAGCCGTGCGTAGTCCTTGCGGTGCCGCCCGAAGCAGCGGTCGATCAGCGGGCTCGGCACCATCTCCTTCGTGCCGCCCGGATCCATGTTGCACGCGAAGAAGAACACGCCCGCCGCACGCTCCGGCGCGCGGGCGGCCAGCACGAGCGACACGCACGCGCCGTCGCTCCAGCCGACGAAGCGTGCGCGCTCGATGCGCAGCGCATCGAGCACCGCGAGCACGTCGGAGGCCATGCGTTCGTAGGAATAGGGGCGATCGTCGCGCGTGCTGCGGCCGTGGCCGCGACTGTCGATCACGATCGCGCGGTAGCCGGCCGCGAGCAACGCCGGCACCTGGTTGCCCCAGTTGCCGCCGTGGCCGAGGCCGCCGTGCAGCAGCACGACCGGCGGGCCATGGCCGAACGACGCGTGCCGGATGCGCGCGCCGTCGTGGTCCAGCCATTCTTCGGTATCGGCCGTCGGCAGCGGCGTGCCGCCTTGCGTGTCGAAGCGGACGAGATCGTCGTCGGCGAATTCCGCATTCATCGTTCTGCCGTCCTTGCGAGGGAGACGAGCTTGCGATTGTAATGCGCGGAGTGACGTGCCGCGAGCCGTCCGCACGCTGCGGTGCGGGACGGTGCGGCGCCGTGCCGTCAGGCCTGCGTCGACACCAGCCCGCCGGACGTCGAGCCGCCCGACTTCTGGATCGCCTGCGCGAGCTGCGCGATCGCCGTCGACAACGCGGCGGAGAGCGTGCTGGCTTCCGCGCTCAGCGTCTGCTGCTCGATCGCCGCGGCCGGATCGTTGTTCGCGCGCTGCGCGGCGGCCGCCATTTGCTGTTGCAGCTGCGCGAGCTGTTTCTGCAAGCGCTCGATGAGTTGCTTCAGCTGCTTGACCGCGGGATCCTCGCCCGAGGATCCCGACGTGCCCAGCGTCTGCCCCGCGCCGCCGGACGGCGCGGCGCTGCTCGCGGGCGACGACGCGGCACCGGTGCCCGACGGGTTGGCAGTCGCATTGCCGGTGGCCGGCGAGGTCTGCGCGGCGGAAGAAAGATCGATCTGCATCGTGTCGGTCCGTAATGAGTGTGCGACTCGGGTCGTTGAACGGGGAATGCTTGCAACCGGTTTACGGTATTCGTCGGATAAAACTTTAGCCCCGCCTTCCGTGGGGCGCCGACGCGGCCGCGCAACCGTTGCCGCGCGCCAGGTCGCGGACGGGATGCGGAATATCGCGAAGGGGCCAGAATGACCCGCCGTCCACGCTGGTAAAATCGCCGATTGGCCTGCCGTTGCAGCCCACCGGCTGCTTCCCGCAAGGCTTGCGGGCTCCCCCGCACCGGCGCGCGTCCGATCGGGCGCGATACGCGATACGCGATACGCGATACGCGATACGCGATACGCGACACGCGACGCCGTCGCGGCGCGGCGCGAGCCCTGCGCCCGCATCGACATGGCGACGCGGCGCCTTCGGCGCGCCCTCCCTTCATCACGCATTTCGAGGAATTCACGATGGCCCGCATCGGCGCCTTCTGCCTGACCACGTGGCTCGCGGCCGCGATTCTCTATTTCGGCCAGCATTCGGTCGCGATGATTGCGCTCAGCGGCGTGGTCGTGTTCGGCGGATTCGACCTGCTGCGTCCGTAACGACGGCGCTCGCGTGGCAGGCGCGGCGCCGCGTTGAAAAGCGCCGACCGGCGGGCCGTGGCGCAGCGTAAGATGCTGGTCGGAATCGTCATCCTCGCGCAGCATGAACACGGCAATCACCCACGCAAGCCATCCGACCATGAAACAAGGCATTTTCGTCGCCACCCCCGCCTACGGCGGCATGTGCTACCTGCCCTACGTGAACGGGCTGCTGGAGCTTCAGCGCGCCTGCCTGAGCGCCGGCCTCGAGTTCGAATACTTCTACCTCAGCGGCACCGCGTTGTTGCATCAGCAACGAAACGTCGCGGTCGAGCGCTTCCTGCACAGCGGCCTGTCGCACATGATGTTCATCGATGCGGACGTCGGTTTTCGCGGCAGCGACGTGATCCGGATGTTCGAACAGCAGCAGGACGTGATGCTCGGACTGTATCCGTCCAAGAGCATCAACTGGGCGGCGGTCGCCGAGGCCGCGCGCTCGGATCCGTCGGCGCCCCCCGAGCGCATCGCGCTGTACAGCGCCGATTACAGCCAGACCGCCTATGCGATCGATGGCGCACCGTCCGTGATCCGGCTCGACGCGATCTCCGAGATCCACTCGGGCGGCGCCGGCCTGATGATGATCGCGCGCGGCGTGTTCGAAACGATGGCGCAAGCCTATCCGGAGACGAAGGTGCAGTTCCCGCCGAGCTATCGGAACCTGTCGCCGGATTCGGCCACCATGCACGAGCATTTCGAATTCCTGCGCGAACCCGACGGGCGCTCGCTGTCGGAGGATCTGTCGTTCTGCAAGAAATGGCGGATGTGCGGCGGCAAGCTGTATGCGTGTTCGTGGTTCCAGACGGTCCACGCGGGCCTGCATCTCTACGACGGCAACTTGCCGGCGTTGCTCGGGCAATGAGCCGCCGGCGCGAACGGGCACGGCGCGCGACAACGCGGGCCCACGCAGGCTACTGACGCCACGCGCCTGCGCCTCCGGCCACGAGGCGCGTGGCATCTTGCGAACCCGCGCACCCCGTGCCGTCCGCATCGATACGTCACCGCGTTACCGCGGCACCGTCCTCAACGACGACGGACCGCCCGAGAGCGCGATCCGCTTGCCCGTATCGCGCAGCGTGCCGCCCTCCACCGCATACAGCGCGAGCTGCCGCTCGACGTTGAACTGCACGATCACGTGCCGGCTGTCGGCGGTAAACACGATGCCCTGCGCGGCTTCGCCGCCCGGCACCTCACTCGTCTGCACCGCGCGGCCGTTGCGGATCTCGAACAGCACCACCTTGCCGAGCTTGTGGCGGCCCGGGTTGTCGGGCGTCAGGTTCGAGCCGTCCATCGCCTGCACGGCGATCCACTTTCCGTTCGGCGAGATCGCGACGCCCTCCGGCAGCGACGGCACCGTCAGGTACTGGACCGTGCGGAACGGCGTGCGCGACACGTCGATCAGCGCGACCGAATCGGCATCGCCCGCGAGCGTGCCCGAGTAGCCCGGCAGCCCCGCGAGCCCGACGTTGCTGACGACGGCCCAGCGATTGTCGCTCGACACGTCGATCGTGTAGGGCGCGACGCCCGTGCTCAGCCGCGCGCCGCTGTCGGTCACCTTGCCGTCGTCGACGTTCAGCACCGCGACGCCCTGCTCGTCGCGCAGCGACACGAGGGCATGCTTGCCGTCGTGCGTGAAGCTGATCCCGGCGAGCCGCTTCTTGCCGATCTTCAGGTTGCCGTCGAGCGTCGCCTGCGTCCCGTCGATCCGCACGATCGACACGCTGCCGTCGACGTTCGCCACCAGCGCAAGCCGGCCCGACCGATCGATCGCGATCCCCTGCGGATGCGCGCCGAGTTCGATGCGTGTGATCGCCGGCGGCGACGCATCGAGGTTCACGACCTGCAGGAACGTGTCGTACACGAGTTGCTTCGCCCCCTGGTCGTAGCGCGTCGGCGCGCCGACCAGCGCGAGCTTCGCGTCGGGCGTGATCGCGACGGCCTGCGGCGGCCCCTGGATGCCGTTCTCGACATCGACCTGCAGCGCGACCTTCGGCGGAAACACGCTCGCGTCGAGCAGCGTCAGCGTGTCGGCCGGCGGCGATGCGAGATAGGTGTCGCGCCCTTCGACGCGCTGGTATTTGCCGTCGTTGCCGGACACGATCCAGTCGGCCGCGTGCGCGGCGACGGCGGTGGTGGCGAGCGTCAGCGCGGCGAGCAGGCGGGCGCGGCGAAGGCGAAAGGGATTCGAATGCATGGCGGTCGGTTCTCCGGATCGGTTGCAGACGCAAGGACTGGCACGCCCCTGCTGCTCGTCGGAGCGATGCAACCGCATGATGCACGAAAGCGCACGGAACCGGCGTCTCGCGCCCGCCGCTCAGGTCGTGCGCGGTCCAGCGCCGTCCCATCGATCGACGTCGTCGAGCGGATACACCGGGCGCACGAGCCGTTCGTAGCGGAACAGCCCGTAGTCCGACCCGGTCACGCCGCGGCTGTCGCACTCGACGAGCGCGGCCGCGATCGGCACGAACACCGGCCGGCAATACATTCGCGACTTCAACAGCAGGAATCGTGCGCGGCGCGGATCGATGCCGACGCTCTCGAATACGCCCAGGTCCCACGGCTCCTGCGTGCGCTCGGTGACGACCAGCGTTGCCTCGCCGATATCGAGCACCGCCGCGCGGCCCATGTACGCGCGCTGGCCCGTATACGTCGGCCCGGTAATCACGTATTCGCCGTCGGTGATCGCACGCACGATGCCGGTCGCCCGAAACGGCGTGCGCCGCGCGCCGCCATGCGACGGCATCCGGTTGCCGACCGGCACCGTGACGGTCGCGCCGACGCCCGCGTCGATCATTGCCGCGACCGCCTCGGGATCACACAGCGGCCCGCTGACGATCCCGTCGAGCCCCTGCGCGAGCGCTTCCTCCAGCAGGTCCATCGTGTCGCACGGCCCCCCCGACATGCAGTTGTCGCCGTGATCGAGCATCAGCACCGGACGGTCCGCGCCGCGCGCCAGCGCCGCGGCCTGCGCGACCGATTCCGCGAGCGGCGCGCTGCGGTACACGAAGTCGTCACGTGCGTCCCAGATCTGCCGGGCGATGCGCTCGGCCACCGCGTCGGCCGCTGCACGGTCGCCGTCGGCGACCACGACGACGCTGATGCACGGCGCGGGAATGTCCGCGAGCGAGAAGCCGGGCAGCACCGACACCGCGAGCATCCCGTCGGCCTCGGCCGCGCGTGCGGCGTCCACCGCCCGCCGCATCGCGCCTTCGGCGCTCGCGCTGCGCAGCGTCGACGTCATCAGCGGCGGCTGCCGCCACGCGAGCACAGGCCGCGCGCGGCCATGCAGCCGGTCGAGCAGCACCCGTGCCGCATGCTCGCCCGTCTCATGCATGTCGACGTGCGGATAGGTCTTGAAACTGACGATCACGTCCGCGTGGTCGATCATCTTCTGCGTGACGTTCGCGTGCAGGTCGAGCGCGACCGCGATCGGCGCGTCGGGCAGCGCGGCGCGCACGCGCGCGAGCAGGTCGCCCTCGCCGTCCGGGCTCTGCTCGGCGACCATCGCGCCGTGCAGGTCGAGCATCACCGCATCGCAGCCGGGCGCGGCCGCGACGATCGCGTCGCAGATCGCCGCATACGCGTCGGCCGCGACCGGTCCGCTCGGGTTCGCGGCCGCCGACACCGGCGTGACAATCTCCGCGCCCTCGCGTGCGGCCGCCTCGATGAACGCGGCCATCGCGGTGCGCATCCCGTGATTCGCGCGATACGCGTCGTCGCCCCAGTCGGGGCCGTTGCGGCCGAACGCGGCAAGCGGCGTCGGCACCGGCGAGAACGTATTGGTTTCGTGGTTCATCCGGGCGATCAGGATCTTCATCGCGTGCCGCCCTCCGCGTTCGCGGCTGCGCCGCATCCGCCAGTTGTCGTCTCCGTCACCCGCATCGTCGAATTCCTCGCAATCGATGAAACGGCGCGGCACGTGCGCCGCGCCCGCCGTCGCCGGAATCGCACCTCCGCCCGGTCTCGTGCCGTCGCCGGCCGGGCGGAGGCGCGCACCGTTCAAGCGTACCCCGTCGTGCCCTTCGTCTCCAGATACTCGACGAGGCCGAACTCCGCATACTCGCGCCCGTTGCCCGAGCGCTTGTAGCCGCCGAACGGCGCGGCCGGGTTCCACGCCGGATAGTTGATGTGCACGTTGCCGACCCGCAATCGCGCCGCGATCCGGCGGGCACGCTCGAGATCCTTGGTCTGCACGTAGGCCGCGAGCCCGTAGACCGAATCGTTCGCGAGCGCGACCGCCTCGTCCTCGGTCCGGTAGGTCAGGATCGACAGCACCGGCCCGAAGATCTCCTCGCGCGCGATCGTCATGTCCGGCGTGACGTTCGAGAATACCGTCGGCTTCACGTAGAAGCCGTCGCCGAGCCCGTCGGGCCGACCGGGCCCGCCGGCCACGAGCGTCGCCCCCTCGTCGATGCCGCGCTGGATCAATTGCTGGATGCGGTCGAACTGCGTGCGGCTGACGACCGGCCCGATGCCCGTTTCCGTTGAACGCGGATCGCCGACGACGGTGCGCGCGGCCTCGTTGCGCGCCGCCGCCTCGGCCGCGGCCAGCTGGTCGACATGCACGAACATCCGCGTCGGCGCGTTGCACGACTGTCCGCTGTTGCTGAAGCAGCTGCGCGCGCCGCGCGTGACGGCATCCTCGATGTCGGCATCGGGCAGGATCAGGTTCGGACTCTTGCTGCCGAGCTCCTGGTGCACGCGCTTCACGGTATCGGCCGCGGCCTTCGCGACCTCGACGCCAGCGCGCGTCGAGCCCGTAAACGACACCATGTCGACGTCCGGATGCCGCGACAGCGCATCGCCGACCTCATGCCCGTAGCCGTGCACGAGGTTGAACACGCCCGGCGGCACGCCGGCTTCGTGCAGGATCTCCGCGAACAGGATCGCGCTGAACGGCGCAATCTCGCTCGGCTTGAGCACCATCGTGCAGCCGGCCGCGAGCGCCGGCGCGACCTTGCACACGATCTGGTTGATCGGCCAGTTCCATGGCGTGATCAGCGCGCACACGCCGATCGGCTCGTGCGACACCAGCAGCGCGTCGGTCTGCGTGCTGAACCGGAACGACTGCAGCGCACGGATCGTCTGTTCGAGATGCGCGGTGCCGACCGCGGCCTGCATCGCGCGTGCGAACGCGATCGGCGCGCCCATCTCCTGGCTGATCGTGTGCGCGACTTCGTCGTAGCGGCGCCGGTAGATCTCGAGCACGCGCTGCAGCAGCGCGACGCGCTCGTCGACCGTCCAGCGCGAATACGTGTCGAATGCCTGCTTCGCCGCGCCGACCGCACGGTCGACGTCGGCCGGCCCGCCGATCGCGAGCCGCGCATACGGCTTCGCGGTCGCCGGATCGATCACGTCGATCGCGCGCGCATCGACCGGATCGCACCACTGCCCGGCGATATAGCTCTGTTGTGAGGTTCGCATCGAATGCTCCTGGAGTAACGAATGCCGGTGCCGCGCTCAGCGCGTCGCACGCGCGTAGGTATCGGCGAGGATGTCGCGGATCTTCGCGACGAACCACACGATCTCGTCGCGCGACATGACGAGCGGCGGCGAGAATTGCAGGATCGGCGTGCCTTCGTGGTCGACGCCCGCGCGGCACAGCAGCCCCGCGTCGAAGATCGCCGGCGCGAGCAGCGTCGACACGAAGGTCTGCGCGCTGATGCCGGCCGCCCAGCGGCGCGCGGCCTTGTCGGTCACGAGTTCGAGCGAGTAGTGGTAGCCGTCGCCGCGCACGTCGCCGACGCACGGCAGTTCGAGCAGGCCGTCGAGCGTCTGGCGGAACACCGCCTGGTTGTCGCGGACATTCTCGAGCACGCCTTCGCGCTCCATGATCGCCAGGTTCGCGAGCGCGGCCGTGCACGCGACCGGATGGCCGCCGTAGGTCGCGCCGTGCAGGAACATCTGCTGCGGGCCGGCGAGCACCGTCTCGACCACCGTGTCGCTCGCGATCACGCCGCCGAGCGGCACGTAGCCCGACGCGATCCCCTTCGCGAACGTGATGAGGTCCGGCCTCAGCCCGTAACGGGTCGACCCGAAATATTCGCCGAGACGGCCGAACCCGCAGATCACCTCATCGGCCACGAGCAGCACGCCGTGCCGGTCGCACAGCGCGCGCAGCCCTTGCGCGTAACCGGCCGGCGGCGTCAGGCTGCCGCCCGCGTTCTGCAGCGGCTCGACGACGATCGCGGCAACGGTGTCCGGCCCTTCCTGGACAATCAGCGATTCGATTTCGTCGAGCAGATGGCGCGTGAACTGCGCCTCCGTCTCGCCTTCCGGCCGCCCGTAGCGCTTCGTGTTGCTCACGTGCCGCACGCCCGCCATCAGCGGCTCGAAATGCTTGCGGAAGTTGGTCATCCCGTTCAGCGCGAGCGCGCCGAACGACGTGCCGTGATACGCGACGCGCCGCGCGATGAACTTGCGCCGCTGCGGCTCGCCGCGTGCCTGGTGGTACTGGCGCACCAGCTTGATCGCCGATTCGTTCGACTCCGAGCCGCTCGACGTGAAGAACACGCGGTTCAGGCCGTCCGGCGCGAGCGCCGCGAGCTTGTGCGCGAGCCGGATCGCCGGTTCGTGGCCGTAGCCCCAGTTGGTCGCGAACGGCAGCCGCACCATCTGCTCGCGGATCGCGTCGCCGATCTCCGCGCCGTGGCTGTAGCCGACCTGCACGCAGTACAGCCCGGCGAGCCCGTCGAAGTAGCGCTTGCCGTTGCGGTCGACGAGCCAGCAGCCTTCGCCGCGGTCGAACACCGTCAGCGCGTGGTCGCGATAGGCATCGGCGTGCGTGAAGTGCATCAGCAGATGGCGCTTGCCGAGCGCCTGCAGGTCCGCATCAAGATTGACGTCAACACCGTTCATGGGTCACTCCTCCTTAAGGGTTTCGAAACCGGCGGCCGGCAGCCGCCGGCCGGTCGTTCAGTTCATCGACAGCGTCGGCGCCGGCCGCGTGAAGCCGCGCGTGAGCCACAGCAACTGGCAGAGCCCGATCGCGAGCCAGCCGATGCCGACGTAGAAGGTCTGGCGCGACAGGCCCGACCACAGCCACACGTTCATCGCGAAGCCGAGCGCCGGCACCGCGCCGAACCTGATCCAGCCGGCGAAGCGGCGGTGTTCCGGACGGCCGAGGTAGCTCCGCATCACGCACAGGTTCACGACCGCGAACGCGACGAGCGCGCCGAAGCTGATCATGGTCGACGCGAGATCGAGCGAGATGAACAGCGCGGACAGCGACACGACACCGACCGCGAGCGTCGCGCGCACCGGCGTGCGCAGCCGCGCATGCAGGTGGCCGAACACCCGCTCGGGGAGCACCTGGTCGCGGCCCATCGCGAACAGCACGCGCGTGACGCTCGCCTGGCCGGCCATCGCGCTGGCGAAGCAGCCGGCCACGTAGACCGCGACGAACAGCGCCGACAGCGTGCCGCCGCCGATGCGCCGCATCAGTTCGAGGCTGGCCGAATCGAGATCCTTGAACGCATGCCAGTCCGGAAACACCACCTGTCCCGCATACGCGATCAGCATGAACAGCAGGCCGCTCGCGAGCGTGCAGAGCAGGATCGCGCGCGGCACCGTGCGGCGCGGCTGATGCGTCTCCTCCGACAGCGTCGATACCGCGTCGAAACCGAGGAACGACAGGCACAGGATCGCGGATCCGGCGAAGATCGCCCGCGCGTCGTCCGACGAAGGCAGCGCGAGCGTCGGCGTCAGCCCCTCGCCCGCCGCGACCTGCGCGGCGGCCGCGACGAAGACCGCGATGAACACGAGCTGGCTCGCGATCAGGATCAGGTTCACGCGATTGACGAGCCGGATGCCGACGATGTTCAGCCCGGTGATCAGCGCGATGCTCGCGACGATCCACACGCTGGCCGGCACCCCCGGGACAAGCTGCTTCATGTAGATGCCGATCGCGAGGTAGCTGATCATCGGAATGAACAGGTAGTCCATCAGCAGCGCCCAGCCGACCATGAACCCGGCCGACGTGCCGAAGTTGCGGCTCGCGAACGTATAGGCGGAGCCTGCGCTCGGCATCAGCCTCACCATGTGGCCGTAGCTGCGCGCGGTCAGCAGCATCGCGACCAGCGTGACCGCATACGCGATCGTCAGATGCCCGTTGGTCTCGCGCGTGACGATCCCGTAGGTCGTGAACACCGTCATCGGCAGCATGTACGCGAGGCCGAAGATCACCAGCGTGAACAACCCGAGCGAATGCGCGCTGCGCGGCCCCGCGTCGTCGTGCGGGTTCGGGTGCGCTCGCACGTCGTCTGTCGCGGCGCTGGGCGCGCGCTGCTCCGGCCTGGTGTCTTTCATGCTGTCCTCGCGGGGATGTCGTCCATGACTTCAACACTCGTGTCGTCGGCAATGCGGGCATCGCAGGCATTGCGCGATTCGGAAACGAGTGTGGTGCGCCAAAAATTCGCCGACGAATGAGAAATGCGGACGTAATCGGGGGATATTTCCGGACGCGCGGCCGCCGGCCTGCCGCGGGTGGCGAACGCCCTCTGGCGTTTCGCGGACATTCCGGCTATGTTCTACGCGAACCCGTCGCCGCCCCCCTCGCCATGGACAGCAAGTCCCACCGACCTCAAAGCCGCGCCGAACGCAGCCTGCGTTCGGCGCTCGGCCTCGCGCGTCCGGCCGGCCGCCAGGAGGACATTCCCGCCACCGTGCACGCGATCGCGGTCGCGCTCGACGAGTGCCGCGTCCGGCATATCGACGGCGCCGCGCTGCTCGAAGGCACCGGCCTCGGCGCGGCCGAAGTCGCATCGCCGAACCTGCACGTGAATCGCGGCCAGGAGCAGCGTTGTTTCCGCAACCTGTTGCGCTGCAGCGGCGTGCCGTCGATCGGCCTGTCGATCGGCGCGCGGCTCCATGTGTCGACGCTCGGTCTCGCCGGCTACGCGATGCTGATCAGCGGCTCCGTGATGCAGGCGTTCCGGTGCATGAGCCAGTTTCCGCTGTTCATGGGGCTGTATTTCGACGTGCGCGTGCACGCACACGCGGACGGGATGAGCGTGACGATCGGCCGGTATAACGGCGAACCCGACATCGAGGTGTTCCAGACCGACATGTGCCTGTCGAGCCTGCGCCTGATCGTGTCCGATCTCGTCGGCAAGCCGGTATGGCCCGCGCAGCTGCATCTCGCGCGCCGCACGCCGCGCAACGGCGCGGACTACGCGCGCCACTTCGGCTGCCCGGTCACGTTCAACGCGGGCGAGAACCGGCTCGTGTTCACGCGCGTGAACGGCACGGAGGCCCCGTTGCTCGCGAACGAAGTCAGCTTCAACGCACTGCACGGGCAATGCGAAGCGCTCGAACGGCAGTGGGCCGCGTCGGTCGGCACGCGCTTCGCCGATCGCGCGAAGGAGTTGATGGCGCGCGATCTCGCGCGCTTCAAGTCGATGACGTCGCTCGCGAACGCGCTGCACCTGACCGAGCGCACGCTGCGCCGGCGGCTCGACAAGGACGGCATCACGTTTCAGTCGCTGCTCGACGACGTGCGTCATCAGGAGGCGGTGCGGCTGCTCGACGAGCCGGCGTTGAGCGTGGCTGCGATCGCGGAGCGGCTCGGCTACAGCGAGCCGCGCAGCTTCCGGCATGCGTACCGGCGCTGGACCGGCAAGACGCCGCGCGCGGGTACGGACGACGACGTGTGAGTCGTCCGCTGAGGATGGATCAGGCCCGCGACGGGCGCGGCTGCTTTTCTTCGGATTGCTTAAATATCGGCCGGCCTGATCGACCGGACGGGTTGATGCGCCCGACGGTATGTCACAAACCAATCTATTTGTGACGCATAATGGCACAAATTCCATTTTTGTGACAACGTGTGCGAAAATTCCGTACCGACGCATTCGGTCGGCACACCGGCACGCGCCGCGCGACGCACGGCATCGAGGAAAGGTATGGATCGGCAACTGCGCTGGGGCGACGCCAGCAGGATGGACAGCGTCAATGACGGGCGAAACGCAATCCTGCGCGCGACGCTCGACGCGATGATCGAGCACGGGATCGACCGTCTGTCGATCGACGACGTCGCCCGCCGCGCGAGTATTTCGCGGCGCACGCTGTATCGGTATTTCGGCACGAAGAAGGAACTGATCCAGGGCGTGATCGGCGTCCAGAACGCGGAGTTCTTCGACGAGATGCAGCGCGCGCTCACCGGCTTCGAGCACGATTTCGAGGCCTACTGCGAAGAGAGCGTGTGCTTCGCGGTGCGCTACCGCGATCGTCATCACGGCGGCTTTCACCACAACTACCTGGCCACGAGCGTGCCCACCGACGTGTTCGGCTATATCGTCGAGAACATCGCGCCGATGTGGCAGCGCGTGCTCGAACAGCCGTACCGCGAATACGCCGCCGCGCGCGTCGCGCAGGTGCCCGCGCTCGACGACATCATCGCGCTGATCAGTCGCATCGGGCTCGCGTACTGCCTGGTTCCGGCGGACGAGCCGGCGATGCGCGCGCAGATGCGCATCCTGTGGACGTTCCAGCGCGAGCCGGCCGGCAAGCCGGTCGCGGCCCGGATGAAGGCCGCGCGCTGAACGGGGCGGCGCACAGGCGATGTCACGCAACCCGGCCGATACCATCTGATACCGGCCTCGAACCTCTCAACTCACACTGGATCACCCCATGACGACCTGCGGAGTTTCCGTCTCCGGCCGAACGCTCGATCGCGCCGACTTGCTGCTTCTCGTCGAAGGCTCGCCCGCGCCGATTCATCTGGAAGACTGCGACCTCGAGGGCGCGGACCTTTCGCGGCTCGACTTGCGCGGCGTGCGCTTCGAGCGCTGCGCGCTCGCGGAAGCTTCGTTCGTCGGCGCGACGCTCGCGCAGACTGCGTGGATTCGCTGCCGCGCGCGCCAGACGAGCTTCGCGTCGGCCGACCTCGAGGACGCGCAGTTTCAGTCCTGCGATCTCAACAACACGAGCTGGCGACGCAGCAAGCTCGGCTCCGCGCGCTTCGACGAATGCAGGCTGACCGGCGCCGACTTCGAGGAATGCAAGGCGCTCGGCATCGAATTCGCGAACACGCTGCTGGTCGGCGCGAGCCTGCGCCGCTTTTCATTCCGGAAGACGCGGCTCGTGGCGCTCGACTTCTCGGATGCCGATCTCGCCGGCGCGGACTTTCGCGACGCCGTGTTCGAAGGCGGCAGCCTGCGCAACGCGCATCTGAACGACGTCCGGTTCGACGGCGCCGACCTGCGCGACGTCGACATTGGCGGCACGCCGAAGCTGCTCGCGTCGGGCGTGCTGCGCGGCGCGATCGTCTCGTACGACCAGGCCGCGATGCTGATCGAGAATCTCGGGATCCGGGTCGCGTAACGGCTGCACGCGCCATGCCACGCTCCCCGAGCGCCGGCGCATCGCGAATGCCGCTGCACATCCGTTGAATATTCTCATCACGCCGACGGCATGCCGACCGATGCCATCGTCGCCCGAATCACTAGGGAAAATCCGGAGACATCCTTACAGCGATTTACCTGATGATTCACATGAACGCCTTGTTTGCGCGATTTCACTTTGCAGCATGCTTTCGTTTTGCTTCACGGTCACGACGCCGCCGCGCGGCAAACGCGACCATCGAAGCGTGAAACGGCAAGCGTCCGCAAGTCGCCAGGTGTTCAATACTTTCAACAACCCGGTCGAGAGTAATCGTGAGAATCCGTGGCCCGCTGGTGCGGTGGAGACGAGGCGATGCGCGCAACGTGCGCGTCGCGATCTCGTCTGCCGACGACCGTGACCGCCGGCAAAGTCCTCGCCTGCACCTGTCGATCTACACCATCCTGTCCCGCCGTTCCGTCCGCCGTCACAACGCCGTCGCCGCGCGCGCGTACGTCGCGATCCACACCGACGACGTGGCGTCGCTGCTGCCGTAGCTCGCCCCCTCCGTTCCGTTCGACCTGCGCATCGTGTCGCCTGACTCGCGACAGGATCGGCTCGCGTTTCGTATCGGCACGATTCGCTTCGCATCCCGAACGGATGCCTGATCGTCATGCACCACCGGCGCTCGCCGCGAGTGCCGGCCGGTTGCGCACGTCCACCCCTTGAACCGTCGCGCGGCGACTCGCCCACAGCCGAGCGCCGCACACCCCGATACGGAAGACACGCCATGCCACTCCGCACCCTTCGCCGCGCCATCGCAACCGCCGCCATGATGTCCGTCGCGGGCATCGCCGCCCTCGGCAACACGAACGCCCGGGCAGCCGGCGAGCTGAACATCTACAACTGGTCCGACTACATCGCGCCGGACACGATCCCGAATTTCCAGAAGCAGACCGGCCTGCACGTGCGCTACGACAACTACGACAGCGACGACACGCTGCAGGCGAAGCTGCTGTCGGGCAACTCCGGCTACGACATCGTCGTGCCGACGTCGAACTACATGGCCAAGCAGATCCAGGCGAAGGTCTACCAGCCGCTGGACAAGACGAAGCTGCCGAACCTGTCGAACCTCGATCCGCTGCTGATGAAGATGGTCGCCGACGCCGATCCCGGCAACCAGTACGGCGTGCCGTGGGCGTACGGCACCGACGGCATTGGCTACAACGTGCAGGCGGTGAAGAAGGCGCTCGGCGACAAGGCGCCGGTCGACAGCTGGGCGCTGGTGTTCGACCCGGCCAACATGGCGAAGCTGAAGAGTTGCGGCGTATCGTTCCTCGACCAGGCCGTCGACGTGTTCGCTGCGACGCTGCAGTACATGGGCAAGGATCCGAACAGCACGAATCCGGCCGATTACCGCGCCGCGTACGAGGTGCTCAAGAAGGTGCGCCCGTACATCACGCAGTTCAACTCATCCGGTTACATCAACGATCTTGCGAACAACGACCTGTGCGTGTCGTTCGGCTATTCCGGCGACGTCGGCATCGCGCATCGCCGTGCGGCGGAAGCGAAACGTCCGTACGCGATCCGCTTCGCGAATCCGCAGGAAGGCGGGCTGCTGTGGTTCGACATGATGGTGATCCCGAAGGACGCGCCGAACCGCGACGCCGCGCTGAAGTGGATCAACTACCTGCAGGATCCGAAGGTCAACGCCGGGATCACCAACGCGGTGTTCTACCCGACCGCGAACAAGGCCGCGCGCCAGTTCGTGAAGCCCGCGATCGCGCGCGATCCGTCTGTCTACCCGGCCGACGAGGTCCTGAGCAAGATGACGCTGCTCAAGCCGATGCCGCCCGAGATCCGCCGGCTCCAGAACCGGTTGTGGGCACAACTGAAGACCGGGCGCTGACGCGGCAGCTCGCGTCGGGCGACGGCGCGACGGGCTCGACCTGTCCGAACCGGCCCGTCGTCGAGCTGCTCACCGCTGCTCGCGCACGTGGGGATGACGCATTCGTCCTGAACGCGGCAGACGCCGGACGTACGCGTCGGACGTACGCGCCGCGCGCACGGCCGGCCGCCCGGCGCCCCGTCCGGGGCGCGTATTACTCCGCTCAGAACCGGTGAATGATCCCCGCGCCGAACGCGAACTGGTTGCCGGTCGACGATGGCGCGGCGTTGAAGCCGTCGCCCAGCGTCGCGGTCGCATCGACGATGCTGCCCGCGCCGCTCGTGCCGAGCGTCTTGCCCTTCGCGTGCTGATACGCTTCGAGCAGGTACAGCCCCGTGCGCTTCGACAACGAGTAGTACTGCGACAGGTTGAGCTGGTGATACTGCGCGCTGTCGGTGATGCCGTTCGCCTCGGTCGCGCGCGTGTACGCATAGCCCGCGCCGAAATCCCAGACCGCCGACGGCTTCCAGTGCAGCACCGCGCCGGCCGTGTTGAAGATCGCGGTATTGACGAACTTCGACGCCGAGCCCGGGATGTATTCGGTGTTGGTATACGTGGCCGTTGCATCCCACGCATCGCTGAACCGGTAGCTGAGGCCCACCGCGAATCGCTGCTGCGCCTTCGCGGTCTGGTAACCGTTCGTGAGCGCCGACACGCCGACCTGCGAGCCGCCGTTCGACGTCGTCGAACTCGTCCCCCACGTGCCGCCGGCCGTGTTCGAGTTGTTCACGCGCTCGAACGCGACGCCGACGCCGAGCGGGCCGGCCGCATACTGGACGCCGGTCGCCCACGTCGACCCGGCGTTCGTGCTGCCCGCCACGCCGCCGAGCGAATACGAGCCGCTCAGCGTCAGGCCATACCATTTCGGCGACGTGTACTCGAGCGTGTTGTTCGCGCGGTAGATCGTGTCGAGCCCGTCGACATCGCCCGGGTGCGCGCCGTAGTAGCCGGTGATCCAGGTCGTCGGGCTGAACGGCGACATCGTCTGGTAGTAAGACGCATATTGCCGGCCCGCGGTCAGCGTACCGTAGGCCGCATTGGTCAGCCCGACCCACGCCTGCCGCCCGAACATCGCATCGGTGTACTGCGCCGCGCCCGTGCCCGAGTTGAACCCCGATTCGAGCGTGAATATCGCCTTCGTGCCGCCGCCGAGGTCCTCCGCGCCCTTCAGGCCGAAACGGCTCCCGGCCCACACGCCCTGGTTCATCCTGACGACCGACTTGCCGCCGCTCGTCGAGCCGAGCGTCGTCGCGTTGCTCTGGTAGCCGATCCCGTTGTCGACGATCCCGTACAGCGTGACGCTGCTCTGCGCGAACGCCGGCGCGACCGCCGCCATCGCGACGCCGGTCGTCAGCGCCACGCGTAATGCCTGCTTCCTCATCGATCAGTCTCCTTCCTTGTCTTGTTGATTGGTTAATGCGCAGTCGGGTTGGCGATCCGCCGTCACCGGATCAGGGACGATACGCACGCCAGCCGTTGCCGCCCTTGCAGACGAGTTGCGAACCCTGTACCTGGCACTGCGCCTCGTAGCCCGGCGAGTACAGCCATTCGCCGGCCCAGTGCAGGTCGACGTACGGGTCGGCCGCCGGCGTCTCGGCGACGAAGTTCGCGGCGTCATCGGTGCTGCCGCTGCCCGTGTAGTGGGCGGTGGCCGGATACGGGAACACCGGGCGCGTGCGCGTCGTGTTGCCGTTCGCATCGACGATCGACGCGACGATCCGGCCGGGCGTCGCGCCCGTCTCGGTCCACGCCATCAGCGGCGTGAGGATGTCGAACACGTTCGGCCCTTGCCCACCGCCGCAGTGCGCGACGCCCGGGAACAGGTAGAAGCGTGCGAAGCGGTCGACCTTCGCGTCGCCCATGTCGTGCTTCATCGCTTCGTAGTACGCGATGCTCGAACGCGGCGAGATATGCTGGTCCTCCAGGCCGTGCCACAGCAGCAGCTTGCCGCCGCGGCCGGCGAAGGGGCTCAGGTCCGGATCGGTCGCGGCCAGGTAGTTCGACACCGGCACCGTCTTCGCGAATGCATCGAGCGTGAACTTCAGGTCGCCGATCGCCGCGGACGGATACGACGCGTTGTAGTAGTCGAGATAGCGCAGGAACGGCAGCACGAAGCCGACCGTGCCGCTCTGCGCGGTGGCGGTCGCCGGGACGAACAGGCTCCAGTTCAGCTCCGAGCCCCATTCGCGCGACACGAGCGGTTCGAGACGCATGCCGTTCGCGGCCGTCGCGCCGTCGTGAATCCGGCGCACGACGTCGGCTTCCTGCGGCGTCAGGCAGGTCGCGGTCGATTGCCCTTGCGCGCAAACGATCGTCGCGGGATCGAAATGGCACGCACGCGGGTTGTCGATCACGCCGTCGACCACCCCGTCGAGACCGTCGCACGCCTTCAGCACGGCCGCGTGCAGCATCGGCAGCTTGCCGGCGAGCAGGATCGCGTTGCCCGTCTTCGGGTCCGTGTTGACCGCGTTCGGCCACGCATGGTGGAAGGTGTTCTGCACGATCAGGTCATTGGCCGGTGCGCCGGCGGCGATCCCGTCGAAGTCGTCGGGGAAACGCTGCGCTTCCATCAGCGCCTCGCGGCCGCCGTCCGAACAGCCGTCGAAGTACGCATAACGCGCGGGCTGCGCATAGAACTTGCCGATGATCGCCTTCGCGACCTGCGCGGTCGCATGCTCGGCGCGATACGCGAAATCGAGCTTCGCCTTCGGGTCGAGCGCCCACGAGCCATCGTTGCCGCCTTCATGGCCCATGTCGGTCGCGGCCATCGCGATCGTCCCGTTCGTCACCGGCACGCAGGTCGACGCCATCGGCGCATTGACGGACAGGTTGCCGCACAAGCCGCCGCAGCCCGTCTGCAGATAGCGTTGCGTCCAGCCTTGCGTCGGCAACTGCAGTTCGAACAGCGACGCGCCCGGGCCGATCGTGCCTTTCACGTCGCAGACGGGCGCGGGCAGCGTGTTGCTGCCGACGACCGTGCCGGCCGGCAGCAGCACCGCCGACGTGATCGTGACGGTGCCGTCGGTCACGCCGCTCAGATCGAGCGCCGCGACCGACGGGCACGACATCGCCGGCATCACCGCCGGAAGATTCGCGAGGCCGCCGGTGCCAGCCGCGCTCGCCGCGCCCGGCCAGCCGGTCAGCGCCGCGCACAGCCACACGACGCCGATCGCCAGCACCCTCCGCACGCGTGCCGCGCGATGCCACGCGCGCACCATCCATCCTGCCCTGCAGTTCGTCTGCATGCCTGTCTCCTGTCTTTGTGTTTGATAGACCGCTCGTCCGGAACGGATGACGCGGCGACCTTGCGTTGATCCTTCGATACATCGGGCGAAGCGGATCGCCCTTCACCGCTTCATCAGCATAACTAAGCTCACCGCCCGAACCCGTTGCGAAGAACGCCGAATCCCATCTGATCCGTTTATCGGCTCCGGCGATCCGGCCTTAGGCAGGCTCCATCCCGTATTCACGCTTGACGCGGTCGGCCCGCGGCGACGCGAGAGACGCGAGGAACCGCGCGGCGGCCGCGCGATCGTGCGCGGTGCCGCATATCGCGGCGGCGAACACCGTCACCGCCTGAACCGCATCCGGCAGCGTGCCGGCGAGGTCGATGCCCGGCACGTGCAGCAGCTCGCTCAACTGCTGAAAGCCGAGCTCGACGTCGCCGGATGCGATCAACCTGCCCACCGGCACGCCCGGCGGCGCCTGCACGAGACGCGGCGCGATCGCGTCGGCGATGCCCCAGCGCGCGAACAGGCGATTCAGGTGCGTGCCGCTCGGGCCGGTCGAGTAACCGATCCGGCCTGCTCGCAGGATCGCGTCGCGCAGCGCCGTCTCGGTGCCGATGTCCGGCCGCGCCGCACCCGTCGGCACCGCGACCGCGATACCCGAACGCGCGACGTCCACGCGGCTGCCCGCATCGACATGACCGTCGGCCGCGAGCCGCTCGATCGCATCGGACGCGAGCACGACGAAATCGAACGGCTCGCCGCCGCGCACGCGCCGCGCGGCGTCGACGCCGCCGACCGACGTGATCGACACGCGTGCGCCCGTCTCGTGCTCGTAAGCGTCCGCGAGCCGCGCCAGCAGCGGCCGCGTCGCCATCGACGAAATGCCCGTGACGGTCACCGCCGTGCCCGGCGTCTGCGCCATCGTCGCCGCCTGCATCAGTCGATGTAGCGCAGGCCGGCCTGACGCAGCGGCTCACGCATGTCGTACATGTCGAGACCGAGCACGCCGGACGCCAGCTTCGCGCGCTTCGCCGCTTCGTTCGCCTCGCGCGCGACCGCCTTCTCGAGCACCTGCGCCGCACGCGCGGCCGGCACCGCGACCACGCCGTCGTCGTCCGCGACGATCACGTCGCCGGGATTGACGAGCGCGCCCGCGCACACCACCGGCACGTTCACCGAGCCGAGCGTCGCCTTGATCGTGCCTTTCGCCGAAATCGCCTTGCTCCAGACCGGGAACCGCATCGCCTCGAGCACCGCGACGTCGCGCACGCCGGCATCGATGATCAGCGCGTGCGCGCCGCGCGCCTTGAAGCTCGTCGCGAGCAGGTCGCCGAAATAGCCGTCGGTGCAATCCGCGGTGACCGCCGCGACGACCACGTCGCCCGGCCGGATCTGTTCGGCCGCGACATGCATCATCCAGTTGTCGCCCGGATGCAGCAGCACCGTGACGGCCGTGCCGGATGCCTGCGCACACGGATAGATCGGCCGCATGTACGGCTTCAGCAGCCCCGTGCGGCCCATCGCCTCATGCACCGTCGCCGAGCCGAGCGCGCCGAGCCGCGCGGCGACGTCCGGGTCCGCCCGGTGGATCGTGCGGTACACCACGCCGAGTTCAGTCATGATCACAGCCCCTTCGCTTTCAGTTGCGCATCCAGGCGCGGATACACGCGCCGGGCATTGCCTTCGTAGATCTTGTGACGCGCCGCCGCATCGAGCGACGCTGCCTCGATGTAGCGCTTCGTGTCGTCGTAGTAGTGACCGGTTTCGGGATCGATGCCGCGCACCGCGCCGATCATCTCGCTCGCGAACAGGATGTTGTCGACCGGAATCACGCCGGTCAGCAAGTCGATGCCGGGCTGGTGATAGACGCACGTATCGAAGAACACGTTGTTCAGCAGGTGGTCCTTCAGCAGCGGCTTCTTCAGCTCCTGCGCGAGCCCGCGAAAGCGTCCCCAGTGATACGGCACCGCGCCGCCGCCGTGCGGGATCACGAAGCGCAGCGTCGGGAAATCGCGGAACAGGTCGGAGGTCAGGCACTGCATGAAGGCCGTGGTGTCGGCGTTCAGGTAGTGCGCGCCGGTCGTGTGAAAGCACGCGTTGCAGCTCGTGCTCACGTGGATCATCGCGGGAATGTCGTACTCGACCATCTTCTCGTAGATCGGGTACCAGTAGCGGTCCGACAGCGGCGGGCTCGTCCAGTGACCGCCCGAAGGGTCGGGATTCAGGTTGATCGCGACGCAGCCGTATTCCTCGACGCAGCGCACGAGCTCCGGAATGCAGGTCGCGACATCGACGCCCGGGCTCTGCGGCAGCATCGCGGCCGGCACGAAATGATCGGGAAAGAGGCGCTGCACGCGATGGCACAGCGCGTTGCACACGGCCGCCCACGTGCTCGATACCGAGAAATCGCCGATGTGATGCGCCATGAAGCTCGCACGCGGGCTGAAGATCGTCAGGTCGAGGCCGCGCTCGCGCATCAGCCGCAGCTGGTTGTGCTCGATCGATTCGCGCAGTTCGTCGTCGCCGATGTCCAGCTCGGCCACCTTCGGCTGTTCGGACGGGCTGCCGATCGCCGCGACCTGGCGATTGCGCCACGCTTCCAGCGCCTTCGGCGCGGTGGTGTAGTGGCCGTGAATGTCGATGATCATTGATGCTCCTGCGTTTGATGATGTGTCCGGCACCCTGCCGACGACCGCGCCGGACGGCGGTGTGCGACGTGCGTCAGTGCGCCGGGTTTTCGAGTTCCCGCGGTTCGGGCTCGGCAGCCCGCTGCGTCGTCATGATCGCGATCGCGGCCAGCGTCGCGGGCACCGCGAGCATCGACAGGATCGCGTCGAACTTCCAGCCGACGCCGAGCAGCGCGCCGCCGATCGCCGAGCCGAAGATGCTGCCGAAGCGGCCCATCCCGAGCATCCAGCTCACGCCGGTTGCGCGTGCAACGGTCGGATAGCGTCCCGGCGCGTACGCGTTCAACCCCGTCTGCGCGCCGCTCATGCAGAAGCCGGCCGCGAACACCAGCAACGCGAGCGACGACGACAGCGCACCGGCCCACGCGAGCACGGCCACGCACAGCCCGCCGCCGAGATAAGCGGCGCCGATCACCGGCGCCGGCCGCACGCGGTCCATCAGCCAGCCCACGCCGATCGCGCCGATCGTGCCGCCGATCTGGAACATCGCGGTCACGTTCGCCGCCGTGCTGACGGACAGGCCCGCATCCTTGATCAGCGTCGGCAGCCAGCCGGTCAGCAGATAGATCACCAGCAGCCCCATGAAGTAGGTGATCCACAGCGACAGCGTCACGCGTCCATAGCCTTGCGAGAACAGCACGCCGATCGGCTTGCGCGTCGGCAGCGGCGGCTCGTTCGACACGAACGTCTCGTTGCCGCTGAATTGCCCGCCGCACACGCGGTTCAGCAGCGCGCCGACGCGTTGCGACGGTGCGCCGCGCACGGCCAGCAGCCGCGCCGATTCGGGCAGCAGCCACAGCTGCAGCGGGATCAGCAGCAGCGGCAGCGTGCCGCCGAACAGCAGCACCGAGCGCCAGCCGTGCAGCGGAATCAGCCAGCCGGCGACGAAACCGATCAGTGCCGAGCCGAGGTTGAAGCCGGTAAACATCACGGTGATCATCAGCGCGCGCATCCGCTGCGGGGCGTACTCCGACAGCAGCGTCGTCGTGTTCGGCATCGCCGCGCCGAGACCGATACCGGTCAGCAGCCGCAGCATCGCCATCTCGAACGGCGAGTGCGCGTGCGCGGTCGCGATCGTGAACACGCCGAACAGGAACACCGACGCGATCAGCACGCGCTTGCGCCCGAACCGGTCGGCGCTCGGGCCGGCCAGCAGCGCGCCGATCACGAGACCGATCGGCGCCGCGCTCATCACGAGGCCGAACTCCGGCCGCGAGATCGCCCAGTCGCGAATCACCGACGGCGCGACGAACCCCATGATCGCGACGTCCATCCCGTCGGCGATCACGACGAGGCAGCACAGCACGACCAGCAGCCACTGGTAGCGCGACACCGGCCGCTCGTCGATGAACGCCTTGATGTCGATTGTCTTTTCACTTGCCATCATGACTCTCCTGTCTCCTTGGCGACGATCGACCAATCGATTCGTCATCCTATTTATATGTCTCGATGCGATACGGAATTTCCGGTTTCGAAGGCGCCGCGATCCCGCGCGCGCCTGCGTCACGCGTTACGTGTTGCGCGGCTTGCCCGCGTCATCCCAGCCCAACGGCCCGGCGCTCTTGCCGGCCACCGAGTACAGCGCCCCCGGCGCGTTGCGCGTGCGCTGGAAATCCTCCAGCGATTCGCCGCGCATCGCCGCATAGATATGCAGGTTCGATACGCCCGTCACCGCGCCGAGCTTCTCCAGCAGGAAGAAGATCACGCCGTAGCGCAGCAGGCCGAGCCAGTCGCGCCGGCCGATCAGGTCGCGCTCCTCCGTGCTGAGGCCCGCGGCGTCGAAACTCGCCGCGGGGTCGCTCATGAACTGCGCGCGATGCGCGGGCTCGATCATCCGGTGCAGGTAGTCGTTGATCCGGTACGCGCGAACGGCCCGCTCGATCGTGAACGGATAGGTGCCCGGCAGTTGCTCGACGCCGGCGAGCTCGGCCGCCATCCGCTGCCGATGGCGTTCGGCCGCCGCCTCGTCGACGTCGGTGTCGGCCGGCTCGTAGACGGCCGTCGCGATGCCCGTCATCGACGGCAGGTAGTAGCTGCGGTGGCGGCACGCGACGCCCGCGGGCAGCGCGCCGCGCATCGTGAGCCACATCACGACCTCGGCCCCTTCGAAGCCGCCGAGCGTTGCGTATTCGGCGAGCGGCATGCCGGCCAGGCGCTCGGGGTCGCGCTCGAGCAGGTCGAGAAAGCGCGCGTCCCATTCGGGATTGTTGAAGCCCGAGCGTTCGCCGTGCACCTGGTGCGACAGCCCGCCGGTCGCGACGATCGCGACGCGCAGGTCCTCCGGATAACTCTCGATCGCACGCCGCAGCGCCTGACCGAGCCGGTAGAAGCGGCGCGCGGACGGTACCGGCAGCTGCAGCACACCCATCTGCAGCGGCACGAGCTGCACCGGCCAGTCGGGCCGGTGCGGGCACAGCACCGACAGCGGCGAGAAGCAGCCGTGATCGAGCGGCTTGTTCTGGAAGAACGACATGTCGAACTCGTCGGCCATCAGCGACTGGCCGATATGCGCGGCCAGCGCCGGATGGCCGGCGATCGGCGGCAGGTCGCGCGCGCCGCCGCCCTCGTCCGCCGGATGCCACTGCGGCCCGACGCCGAGCGAGAACGCCGAGTAGTGATCGAAGAAGAACGACGTCACGTGGTCGTTGTAGATGAACAGCAGCACGTCGGGACGCTTGTCGGCGAGCCACGCGGTCAGCGGCGCGAAGTTCTCGAAGATCGGTGCCCAGACGGGGTCGTCATGCTTGTTCTTGTCGAACGCGAACCCGATCGTGGGCGTGTGGGAGGCCGCGATGCCTCCGATAATCCGTGCCATGCCAAAACTCCTTCGTGATGCTCGAAGGCGGGCCGGCCGCGCCGTCCGCCACTGATTGAATGCGTGCGGGTTCGCTCGCTACGCGCGGCCGGGCGGCTGCGGCGCCAGGCTGCGCTTGACGACCAGCGCGAGCGGAACGGCGAACACGAAATGCGACATGAACCCGCCGATGATCACGTTCGGGTCGAAATAGTTCGGATGATTGCTCGACGCGATCATGATCAGCGCGTGCATCACGATCCACGCGACGATCGCGAAGAACAGCGCGACGAACGTCGCCTCGAAACCGCGCCGGCGAAACCACGGCCAGATCGCCGCGAACACGATGCCCCACGACAGCGCGAACGCGAAGTGGATCGCAGTGCCGATGAAGTACGCGCCGATGCCCAGCGCGTCCTGCGCGGCCTTGCCGAACACGAGCCCCGTCGCGTTGCGCGGAATGCCGGCGAGCGGCATCAGGTGCTGCGCGCCGACCCAGACGAGCGCCTCGTAGACCCAGATCAGCACCGCCCCCGCGAGGCCGCCGCGGATCCCCGCGCGTACCGTGTCGGCCAACGTCGTGCTGCCCGGCGCCGCGTCCGCCGATCCGCCTGCCCCGATGATGTGCTGCTGTCCCATTACGCTGCCTCGCTCGTGAATGCCGGCGCCGCGCGCCGCGCGACGTCCGTTGTGATCGGACGAACAATGAATCAGATGGCGGCCCGATGCGCCGGCAACCGCGTGCTTGCGGTCCCCGGGATCGAAATTACTCATTCGGTGGCCGTGCGAGACAGTCAAGGTAAACCCTTGAATTTCGACGAAGCGGCATGCCCGGCGAGCTTTGAGCCAGCATGCGGACCGCCCTGCCGATGCCCGGAACGCCCGCCGGATATGGCGCTCGCGCGTGGACGCGCGCCGGGTCGCAGGTCGGAACCCGTCTCCGCGTGATTCATCACCGATAAACAAAACAGATAGGCGGATAAGCACGACGCAAGCTCCGCCGCCGCCGTTCCGGTAAAGTCGGTCAACCCGCTTCGCCGCTGGCGCAGGCCGCGCAATTGCAAGCCTGTCATGCGCGCGCTCGCCGCCGCGGCGCCCACCGCCCGACCGACCCATGGACGACACCGAACTTCCGAACCTCGCCTGCCTGTACGCGGTGCAGCGTGTTGCCGAAACAGGCAGCGTGAGCCGGGCCGCCGCCACGCTGTTTCGCGCGCAGTCGGCCGTCACGCGCGCGGTGCAGGAACTCGAAACGGCCCTCGGCGAACCGCTGTTCGACCGCAAGCCGTCGGGCATGCTCGCGACGCCGGTCGGGCGCGCGGTGCTGAAACGCGGCGAGCGCGTGTTCGCCGAACTCGGCGCGCTCGCGAACTGGTGTGCGCTGCGGCAGTCGCGCCGCCGCGCATCGGTCGAAGGCGGCCTGCCCGCTTACCTGCTCAACACGCGGCGGCTCCAGCTGTTCTCGACGCTCGCGCGGCACCGGCACATGCCGAGCGCGGCGCGCACGCTCGGCGTCACGCAGCCGGCCGTCAGCAGCGCGATCCGGATTCTCGAGAGCGGCGCGGGTTTCGCACTGTTCCATCGTCATCCGCGCGGCCTGCTGCTGACGACCGACGGCGAGACGTTCCTGCTGCACGTGCGGCGCGCGCTGAACGAATTGCGGCACGTTGCCGACGACGTCGCCGCGCTGCACGGCAGCATCCAGGGTGTCGTGACCGTCGGCGCGCTGCCGCTCGGCCGCACGCTGATGCTGCCCGAAGCGGTCGCGCGCGTCGTCACGCGGTTCCCCAAGGTGCGTGTGATCACCGACGAAAGCGCGTACGAGGCGCTCGTCGCCGGCGTGCGCGCGGGCGACATCGACTTCATCCTCGGCGCGTTGCGCGCGAGCGATCCGGCGAGCGACCTCGAGAACGAGCGCCTGATGTCCGAGAACCTCGTCGTGCTCGCGCGGCACGATCACCCGCTCGCCGGCGTGCGCAATCTCGGGCTCGCGAGCCTCGCCGCCGCGCAATGGATCCTGCCGCGCAGCCATTCGCCCGCGCGCGGCCTGTTCGAATCGCTGTTCCGGCGCATGAAGCTGAAGCCGCCGATGCCGACGGTCGAGAGCGCCGACCTCGCGGTGATTCGCGGGCTGCTGCTGCACACCGACATGCTCGCGGTGCTGTCCGCGCAGCAGCTGCACTACGAATGCGAAGCGGGGCTGCTGGCCGTCCTCGACGTGCCGATGCGCGAAACGACCCGCGACATCGGCCTGATGACGCGCGCCGGCAGCCCGCCGTCGCCGGCCGCGCGTGCGTTGATCGACGCGCTTCGCATCGTCGCGACCGAGGTCGCGCGTACACCGCACGCCACCGCTGCTACCGCTACCGCTGCGCGATAAGGAAAGCGCATGGCTGTCGCGCCCGATTCGCATCGCGGCCGGCGCATCCGTTGCCCCACAATGCGATCAAACGTGGCTCGGCACCCGGCGCGACGCGCGACGCCGCCATCAGGCATCGCGATACCGCCCGGCCCGCCCGCGCATCCCCCTTTCGAGGAGCGACACGCATGATCGACCCGGCGATTGCCTTCATCGGTTTCGGCGAAGCCGGCGGCCTGCTCGGCGGCGCGCTGGCCGCCCGCGACGTGCGCGTGACGATGTACGACCGGCAGCTCGACGACGCCCGGTCGGCGCCCGCGATGCGCGACAAGGCCGCGCGCCTGCACGTCGAAGCCGCGTCGACGCTCGCCGCCGCGATCCGCGACGCACGCTGGATCGTGTCCGCCGTCACGGCATCGTCCGACGCGGAAGTCGCCGCGGCGGTCGCCACGCGCATCCGCCCGGGCCAGACCTTCATCGACATCAACTCGGTATCGCCCGCGCTGAAGCAGCACGGCCAGCGGCTCATCGAAGCCGTCGGCGGCCGCTACGTCGAAGCGGCCGTGATGGCGCCCGTGCCGCCGCACGGCCTCGCCGTGCCGATGCTGCTGGCCGGCCCGGCGGCCGAAGCGGTCGCGCGCGAGCTGAACGCACTCGGCTTCGCCGCGCAGGCCGTGTCGACCCGCGTCGGCGTGGCGTCGGCGGCCAAGATGTGCCGCAGCGTGATGATCAAGGGGATCGAGGCGCTGACCGTCGAATGCCTGGGTGCGGCCCGCGCATACGGCGCCGACGCGCTCGTGCTCGCATCGCTGCGGCAGACCCTCGACACGTTCGCGACGCTGCCCGACCTGCCCGGCTACCTGATCGGCCGCGTCGCCGAGCACGGCCGCCGGCGCGCGGCGGAAATGCGCGAAGTGTGCGACACGCTGCGCGAAGGCGGCGTCGCACCGGAGATGAGCGATGCATGTGCCCGCGTGCAGGATGCATTCGTCGACAGGATGGCCGCGCGCGGGCTCGATTACGACGCGCTGCTGCCGTTCGACTGGCGGCGGGTGCTCGACCGGCTGGATGACCGGCCGCCGTCGGAATCCGCACCCGGCGACTGACGCGCGCCCGCGGAACGCCCCTATCGCCGCGCCTGCGCCCCATGCGGCAGCGCCGGCGCGAACGCTGCGTCGATGAACCGGATCACGTCGTCGAGCGACGACGTGCACGTCGCACCCGCGGCGAGCTCCCGAAACGCGCCGTCCGGCCCGAGGCAGATGAGCGGCTTGCGCCAGCGCCGTGCCAGCGCGATCTCCTCGGCCGTCCCGTGCCCGCCGGGCAGCGCGACGATCAGGTCGCTGCTCAGCACGTTCACGTAGTTCCGGTTGACGGTATTCGGCGCGACGCCCGGTTCGCGGCGCGGCAGCGGCGTGAGGATCGGGATCTCGACGAACGGATGCGGGTAGCCGTCGAGCGGCACGAAGCCCGCGTGCGGATCGGCCTGCGTCGGCACGATGCCGATCGATCGGCCGGCCCGTTCCGGCACGCCGGTGAACGCGCGCGCGACCGCCTGCATCACGCCCTGGCCACCGCCCGTCAGCAGGTTGAAGCCGGCCTGCGCGAGCCATGTGCCGAGCGGCTCGGAAAACGCGCGCCACGGCTCCTTGCCCGAGCCCATCACGCCGATCGTTCGGTTGTTGCGTTGCATCGTGAATTCCGGTGATGAATCGTTGAATGGCATGGCGGCGTGGCGCCGGGTCACAGGTCACGAAACCCGGCCGCGCACCGCGCGTCGTCATTCGAGTTCGACACCCTTGAGCTCGGGGATCAGGAACAGCGTCGCGACCATGTCGAGCACGTAGAGGCCGGCGAGCAACGCGATCGCCGTCTGGAACGAGTAGCGCGCGGCCAGCGCGCCGACCGCCACCGGCCCGAAGCCGCCGACCGCGCGGCCGATATTCCACAGCACGTTCTGCGCGGTCGCGCGCGCGGCGGTCGGATAGCCTTCGGACATCAGCGTGCCGTAGCCGCCGACCATCCCGTTGACGCACATCCCCATCAGCGCACCGGCCCACAGCATCGCCGTCGGGTCCGACAGGCGCGCATAGGCGATGACCGTCACGACCGAGCCGAGCTGGTACAGCAGGAACGTCGGCTTGCGGCCGATGCGATCGGCGAGCTGCCCGAACGTCCACACGCCGATCATCATCCCGACGACGGTCGCCGCCGTCCACAGCCCCGACTTCGTCAGCGAGAAGCCCATCTGTTTCGACAGGAAGGTCGGCAGCCAGATCATGATCCCGTAGTAGCCGAAGTTCTGGACCGAACACAGGATCACGATGCCGAGACTCGTGCGCGCGGTGCGCGCGTCGGCGACGAGCATCCGGAACGCGTTGGCGCGCGGCTGCGTCGCGCGCTGCACGAAGACTTCCGGCTCGTGCAGCCGGTTGCGCAGCGCCCACGCGAGCAGCGCGGGCAGCACGCCGACCACGAACATCCCGCGCCAGCCGATATGACGCAGCAGCAGCGGCGTCAGCAGCGCGGCCAGCAGCACGCCGGCCTGCCAGCCGAGCGCGACGTAGCACGACACGCGCGCCCGCTTGCTCGCCGGCCACGCTTCGGCCGCGAGCGCCATGCCGATCCCGAACTCGCCGCCGAGACCGATGCCCGCGATGGTCCGATACACGAGCAGATCCCGGAAGCCCTGCGCGAACGCACACAGGCCGGTGAACACCGCGAACAGCATGATCGTCCAGGTCAGCACACGCACGCGGCCGTAGCGGTCGCTCAGGGCACCGAACAGAATGCCGCCCGCGACGGCGCCGATCAGCGTCCACGTGACGAGCGCGCCGCCCTGCCCGGGCGTCAGTTGCAAAGCCGCGGTGATCGCCGGCAGCATGAAGCCGAGGATCAGCAGGTCGAAGCCGTCCATCGCGTAGCCGATCGCCGAGCCGGCCAGCGCCTTCCACGCGTACGCCCCGACCTGCTCCGCGCGCGGCGCCGCCGGATCGCCGAGCGCCGAAGATTTCATGTTTGCTGCCATGGTGTCCTGCCGGAAATGTCCGGGCGACATTCTAAAGCCTGTTCCCGCGCAAGACGGGCCGGCGCGCGGGCGCACGCGGAAAGCGCCGCGCTGCCCGCTTCCGGGAACGGAAGCAGGCAGCGGCGGTAATGAATTTGAAAGATGTTGAAGCCGGCGATCGCGCAATCAGGCGGGACACCGAAAGAAAGGGATGAAGCGGGGGTTGCGTGGCCGGCGTCGCAGGTTGAATGGCACCGGCGGCACCAGCGCGGTGCCGGTGCGGTGCTGCCTCAGCCCTGATCGTCCCCGGGCCACCAGGTCTTGGCCTCGCGGTCGACGAGCAGCGTATCGAGATCCCGGCCTTCGAGCCATTTGGGTCGCGGGCCGCGGCCCGACCACGAGCGGCCGGTCGTCGGATCGTAATACTTGGCGGGCGCCTTGCGTTTTCGCTGGACGATGTAGCCGAGGGCGCTCAGCACTTCCTGCTGCGTGATGCCCAACAGCTCGACCTGCTGCTTGAATGCCGCGAGTGCGGCTTGCTTCTCCTTCTGCTTGGCTTCCGACAGCTTGATGTTCAGGTCCCGAAGTTGTGCTTCGAGTTCCTGCAGGGCCTGGGTCATGTATTCATCCTCTTTGGGCATGTTTTTATTCAAAAAAACTCCGATGGCCGAACCTATCACGAAGTTCCGCCAATCTGTGTTGCGATATGTGACTTGTTTGCCTGGACCTGCAAGTCGTCGAACTGTGCCGCAAGCAACGCCACCGTCGAAAGCCGCACGGCATCGGCACGCAACACGTGACGCGCCGCGTTCGAACGCGCGGCGAGCCGTCGGCGGCGACCGCCTCGCCACCGGGCGCCGCCCCCTGGCACAGGCGCGGCATGGCGCGAATGATAGCAGTGCGCATCCGTCATGTTTGAGGACTTTTGCGGTCCGGCGCACACTCGCCGGCTTTGGCTGGCGAGCGTCGGCGCCGGCGCGGCGGTTTACGTGCGAAAGCTGCACCCGTCCCACGCGATCCGCGCGAACAGCGCATGCAGCTTCGCGCCGCGGGCGGCGTTCAGCGCGCTTGCATGGGCCACGCGTCCGGCCAGATGTCCGCGGAAATCCGGGTGCGCGGCGCGATTCTGCGACGCCGGTCCGTGGCGGATGCAGTTGGTCAGGATGGCCTTCAGGACATCGAACTCGTCGCGCGCCAGATTCGGATGACGATTGACGACCACGCCGGCCAGTTGCTGCCGCACGCCGCGCCGCATCACGCGCGTCTTGCGCAGCTGCAGCGCGAAGCCTTCCTCGAGGGCGATCGCGGCGACCCTCGCCTGCAGCCGCTCGGCCTCGCGTGCGAGCGCACCGCCGCCCGAGAACGCGAGATCGTCCGCATAGCGCGTGTAGGTCGCGTCGAGCGAACGCGCGAGCGCGGCGAGCCGCATGTCGAGGCGGAACGCGCACAGGTTCGCCAGCGCCGGCGAGGTCGGCGCGCCCTGCGGCAGGTGGCGGTTGCGGTAGCGCTGGCGGCCGGTCCAGTCGAACCGGTCGCGCAGGTCGGGCGCGAGCAGCCGTGCCGACGGCACTCGGTTGGTGCACAGCGCGGTCAGCGTCCGCGCGACTTCGGCCGGATACCCGAGCGTCGTGAACAGCGCATGGACCCGCGCCGCACGCACCGACACGAAGAAGTCCGCGAGATCGAAACGGACGACGACGTCGCGATCCGCATGCGGCGCGGCGAACGACACGATCCCGCGCCCCTTGCGAAAACCGTGTGCCGCGTCGTGCGGCGGAATCCGGTCGAGCAGCCCGTGCAGGATGCGGCGCTGCGCGTCGCGCAGCCGGCCCTTCGGGATCTCGATCAGGCGGCAGCCGCCGCGACGCTTGTCGTAGCCCGCGTAGGTGTAGTGATGCAGCGGCGAGTCGCTGCCGCGCGCGTCGACGCGCCAGCGGTCGGACAGCCAGTCGAGTTCGGGCGCACTCATGCCGAGCCAGCTCGCGAGGTCGCCGCACGTCGGCCATTGCGGCACGTCGACGCCGGCGAGCCGCGGCGGCAACGGCCGCTGAACCGGCGGCCGGCGCACGATGCGCATCGCGACCGGCCGGTGATTGCCGTACCACGCGACCATGAAGGCCGGCGTATCGGCCAGCGCGCTGGCCAGCAGATCGGTATCGACGTCGGTCCAGTGCGCGCCGAAGTGCGCGATCGCGTGATCCGCGAGTTCGTTCACCCACGGCGGTGCGGCACCGAGCACGGTCGCGATGCGCTCGAGCAGGCCGCCGCGGTCGGGCGGGCCGGCCAGCATCGCTTCGGCAATCATGCGGGCTATATCGAAGCGGGACGCGTGCATGGAGAAGAATGGGCGGGACGATGAGTCAACGTGACAGGTGCTGCGAGAGCAGTCGTTGCGCAACGCGCAACCTGCGCTCTTGCGACGCATCGGGGTGTCGGTCTCATCCACGGGGTAGCCCCGTAGTCCTGGAACATCGACTGCCTGCTCCGGGGGTGTGCTTGACCCACCGCCCCGCGACGCGACTTTAAAGGCCCGGCGCGCGCGGTGTCAAATGGCGGGACGCGCGCGACGCTCACGCGCGCCGCGCGAACAGCGCGCACGCCTGCGCGTGATCGAACCCGATACGAAGACGTGTCAGCATGGGCCCGCTCTTGCTCTCGTGATTTTTCGAATGCGTCAGGGCAGGCGATCCGGACGCACCGCCCTGCGGCCCCGACGCTTCCTGCCAAACGGGAATGTTGCGCAGTGTCGCGTCTTTCCATGCACGGGCGATGGCCGCTGCCGCGCGTTGCGGCCGCACGGCACGCGCCGCGTTTACGGCAGCGGCGGCGCGTCGCGCAACACGGCTTGCAGCCCGGTCGCGAACGGCGTCGCATGGTCGATCCCGAGCGCGCGCACGCGCGATGCATCCAGATGGCAATCGTACGGTCGCGGCGTCGCATCGGCCGGCGTGTCGATCCGCGCGAGCGCCGCGTCGATGCCGAACGCGGCCGCGATCCGTTGCGCGATGTCGTATTTCGTCATCGGTTCCTCGCCCGACCAATGACGGATGCCCGTGACGGGCGAGCCCGCGAGCTGGCGCCGCGTCAGGTCGCGGATGACCGCCGCGACGTCGGGTGTGTAGGTCGGATAGCGGATCGCCCACGCGTCCATGCCGACCGCGTCCGCGCCCGGTCGTGCGGACGCGACGATCGCCGGCACGAGGCTCGTGACGGCCGACTCGCGCCAGTCGACGATCGGGCCGTAGAGCAACGGCAGGCGCAGCACGCAGGCCAGCGGCGATGCGGCGAGCAACGCGGCCTCGCCTTCCAGCTTGGTGCGGCCGTAGATGTTCAGCGGGTTCGGCGTGGCGTCTTCGCGGTACGGTGCGGCCTGGCCGTCGAACACGTAGTCGGTGGAGATGCCGAGCGTCCACGCGCCGTAGCGTGCGGCGAGCGCGCCGATGCGGGCCGGCGCGTCGACGTTGATCGCGCGCGCGGCGGCGGGGTCGCGTTCGCAGACGTCCGGGCGGCGTTCGGCAGCGCAGATGATCACGGCGGCCGGGCGGCAGGTGTCGAACAGACATTCGAGCGCCGGCTGATCGAGGACGTCGAGCCGGGCGACGTTTTCCGGCGGCAACGCCAGGCGCCGTGCGCCCGCGGTGTCCGGGTTCCGGATGGTCGCGACGAGCGTCAGCGACGATTCGCGGGACAGCGATGCGGCAACCGCACGGCCGAGCAGGCCGGACGCGCCGATGAGAAGAATGGTCGGATGCGACACGGTAGCCAACGATGAACGGGGATGAGGGCCCCCAATCTATCCGAGAACACGCGGCCGATGTCGATTTCGATCGCACGTCGACGACGTGCGGATGATGAAACAAGGCCCGGTGCGCGATTGCGCGCACCGGGCCCGTCGTGCGGCGCGAAGTCTCGCGCCCGCTTGTCTCGCGCCCGCTTACTTCCGGTCGAACGAATACCGCCCCGGTCCGCTCACCGCGAGCAACAGCAGCCCGCCGATGATGCTGATGTTCTTGTAGAAGTTGATCATCGCGAGGTACTGATCCATGCCCTGCAGCGCCCAGTAGCGATGCCCGATCAACGCGGTCGCGAGCGTGTAGACCGCGAACACCAGCGCGAGCGGACGCGTATAGAACCCGACCGCGATCAGCGCACCGCCGACCAGCTCGACCGCCACCGCGATCACCGCCGACAGCTCGGGCGACGGCGCACCCGTCGACGCCATGTACGCGACCGTGCCCGAGAAACCGTTCAGCTTCTGCCAGCCGAACAGCACGAACAGGATCATCATCAGCACGCGAGCCGCCAACAGCAGCTCGTCCTTCTTCGACTCCAGCGAAACGTAACGCATAGCAATCACCTTGATTTGACGGTTTGACGCATTCGGTGCCGACGTTCGCCGCAACGGCAACCCACGGATCGACAACGAACCCGCCTCGCACGATCGAACCGCGGGCCGGCCGGCCCGCTGCCGAAGAATCCGCCCGGTCGCGCCGTCGTGGCGCGCTGCGGAGCGGTTCTGGCGAAGCACGGGTGCAGTCTACTGTCTCACCAAGAATCATCAATCCGTTAAAACAAGATTGGCTGTCTCGATATGGTGGACAATTGTCACGTAACAAACGCGTCATGTGTGGCGGACGCGCCGATCGGCGCGCCGGCCGCAAGATCACATCAAATCGATCGGATAGGTCTTGTCGAGATTGTCGTGCCATGCGCGAATGGTCTTCGGCACGGCCTTTTTCCACGCCGGCACGTTCGAGTAATAACGCATCCGCACCCTGTCCTGCGCATCGAACACGAGCAGCCCGATCCACAGATCGGTACCCCGGCGCATCACGATCGCGGCGTTCGTCGTCGCGATGCCGCGCACCCAGTACGACGTCACGCCGGCGTTCAGGCCGTCGAGATCCTGCTCGCCCGCGCTGACATTGATCGTGTCGACGAGCGTCTGATAGTCGGCGCCGAGCAGCGTGTGCGCGATCGCGTTCTGCCGTGCGTCGGTCAGTACCTTCAGCGTCACGAGATCCGCCGGCCGATTCGCCTGCGCCTTCGACGCCGTCACGTAGTCGCCCGAGTACACGACGCCCGCACCGGCGCCGCAATCGGCGTCACCGCCCTGCTGCGCGACCTGCACGCGCGCGCCCTTGCGGCTGAAATCGAGCCGGCATCGATCCTGGCGGAACGTGCCGCGGTCGCCGTGCAGTTCGATATCGCCGCTGAGTCCGCCGGTATTTGCGCCGTTGGTGCCGCTCAGTTCGAAATGAAGACGCGGCGCCGTGCCGGTGAACGTCAGCACGCCGCCGGACGACGGGTTGTCGCTGTCGCGATACCACGTCTGCTGCCAGCGATCGGCCGCGAGCGGCGTGCCGTTCAGGCTCGCGAGCCGCTCGCGATAGCGGTCGCCGAGGCACGGCGCGTCGTTGCCGCAGCGGTCGCGCTGCCTGAGCCATTTCAGTTGCGCGGCCTTCAGCGCGGCCGTATCGCCGCCTTTCGCCAGCGCCTTCTTCCACGCCGCCGCCAGTTGGCCGTCGAGGGACGACAATCCGGCGTCCGCGCAGATCGTCTTCTCGGTCGGCGAAGCGGCTTTCGCGCAATCGAAGCCGGCCGCACACGCGGCGATCGGCGAGATCATCAGGATTGCGAATATCATGGCGGATCGCCGGTTCGCGCGCCGCACCTGCCGGCCGCGACGCGCGGCTTGCCCTCGCTCGCCGGTGCGAGCATTCGATCGGATCTTGGTTGTCATGGCCTGGATCGTCGCTGGTTCGCGGGCCTGTAGAAACGCCATGCCCGCAACGTTCGAGGTAAAAATGCCCGGCGGGGCATGCGGCACTCGCCCCGCCCGCCGAAGCGTAACGCGAACCGACCGCGCCATCCACACCGATCACGCGCACGCTGCCTTTGCCTTGCCTGTCCGCGCCGTGATGGCGACGCTCGCGAACGCCAGCAGTGCGAGCAGGCGTCAGCCGTCGAATGGCACCCGTTCGTCACTCGTGCTCCGGCCACCGGACGACGAGCGACGCAGCACACCGCGCGCGACGAGTTCCGCGATATCGCGCGGCGCCGTGTGTTGCGAGCACTTCGCGAGGGCGGCCCGCTTGCCGGTCGTCAGCTTCCCTTCGAAACCATCGAGCAAGCGATTCATCACCTTGACCTGACGTTCGTTCATCGCGAGGCCCGCACATCGCTGCCGGAGCGCGCCTTGATCAGAACCGCATCGAGCGTCGTGTGCGCGTGATCGACGGCCCGGCCCAGTGCCTCCAGAAACCACGCGAGCCATGCCGTGACGTCCAGCGAACCGCGCTGCGTGCGCGCCAGCACGTCGCAATACGCAGTGCGCTCGCGCTGGATTTGCGCAGACAGGCTATGGAAGCGCTGCGGGCTCCGATCCGCGCGCGCTTACCGCACGACTCGACAATCTCCGCACATTCTGCGGAGATTAGGCTTCGATTCACCGCCTGCCCGCTCCACTACCGCCGCATGCCCGCGCCGCCGTTCGCCGCCGGCACCGCCGTCCCCAGCCGCTCCGCCAGAAACGCGATGAACGTCCGCAGCGTGACGAACCCTTCCCGGTGCTGCGGAAACACCGCGTTCAGCGTGATCGGCGACGGCGCATACGCGTCGAGCACTTGCACGAGCGCGCCGCTGTCGAGCGCCGCCCCGACGATGAAATGCGGCAGCAGCGCGATGCCGAGCCCCGCGATCGCCGCGTCGCGCACGACTTCGCCGTTGTTCGCGACGAGCGGGCCCTGCACGTCGAACGTGCGCGCCGCGCCGTCGATCCGGAATTCCCAGCCGACGCGCCGCTCGCGACCGTACATCAGGCACGTATGGCCAGCGAGGTCGGCCGGTGTCGCGGGCGTGCCCTGCCGTTTCAGGTAGGCGGGGCTCGCGCACGCGATCATCTTCCACGCGCCGAGCGGGCGCGCGATCAGCGTCGAATCCTCGAGCGCGCCGATCCGCAGCACGAGGTCGAAGCCCTCGCCGATCAGGTCGACGCGCCGGTCGGTCAGGTCGAGGTTCAGCCGCACGGCCGGATGCGCGGACAGGAATTCCGCGATCAACGGCGACACGTGCGTGATCCCGAACGACAGCGGCGCGCTGATCTTCAGCGAGCCGTGCAGCTCGGTGCTGCGCACCGACATCGCCTGCTCGGCATCGGCGACCTCGGCGAGGATCCGCTGCGCGCGCGCATAGAACTCCTGCCCCGATTCCGTGACCGCGAGATTGCGCGTGTTGCGATGCAGCAAACGCACGCCGAGCGACGCCTCGAGCGCCATCGTGCGCCGGCTCACGAACTGCTTGGACAGCATCAGCTGGTCGGCCGCCGCCGTGAAGCTGCCCGCATCGACGGTCGCGACGAAGATCTTCAGGTCGTTGAGTTCCATATTGTCCACTCCATAGCGACAGTCATTATCTCTACGGCCATTTATTTGTCAAATAGATTGACCTAAGATTCATCTCAACGAACGGCCGGGCCCACTTCCGAGGTCCGGCGACATCCAGGACAACATCATGATCGAGACTCGTGCAGCAAACCAACGTGGCCGTGCCGAGCATGGCTGGCTCAGCTCCCGTCACACGTTTTCTTTCGCGAATTACTACGATCCGAAGCAAGTCGGCTTCTCCGACCTGCTGGTGATCAACGACGACCGCGTCGCGCCGGGCCGCGGCTTCGGCACGCACCCGCACCGCGACATGGAAATCCTGTCGTACGTGCTCGACGGTGCGCTGGAGCACAAGGATTCGATGGGCACCGGGTCGGTGATCGTGCCGGGCGACGTCCAGTTGATGAGCGCGGGCACCGGCGTGCGTCACAGCGAGTTCAACCACTCGCACGAGACGCCCGTCCACTTCCTGCAGATCTGGGTCGGGCCGTCCGAGAAGGGTGCCGAGCCGCGCTATCAGCAGACGAATATCGCGGCAGCCGACAAGCGCGGCAAGCTCACGCCGATCGTGTCGCCCGACGGTAACGGCGGTTCGCTGACGATCCGCCAGGACACGCGGATCTACGCGGGCCTGTTCGACGGCGACGAGCGCGCCACGCTCGAACTGGCACCGGACCGCTTCGCCTACGTGCATGTCGCACGCGGCAGCGTGACGGTCAACGGCGTGACGCTCGGCGAAGGCGACGGCGCACGCATCCGCGGCGAACAGGCACTGACGTTCGCCGACGGCAAGGATGCCGAAGTGCTGGTATTCGACCTGCGTCCGGTCGAAGTGACGGCCGAGTGGGCATGACGCCCGTTCGGAACATCAGGCCCCGCTGAAGGCGGGGCCTTCTTAATCGGAGATTCGCAAGATGGCCAAGGTACTCGTTCTTTACTACTCGTCCTACGGGCACGTCGAAACGATGGCGCAGCACGTCGCGGAAGGCGCGCAATCGGTGCCCGGCGTCGAGGTCACGCTCAAGCGCGTGCCGGAAACCATTCCCGTCGACCAGGCGAAGGCGATCGGCGTCAAGGTCGACCAGGCCGCACCCGTCGCCACCGTGGACGAACTCGCGGGCTACGACGCGATCATCTTCGGCACGCCGACCCGCTTCGGCAACATGGCCGGCCAGATGCGCACGTTCCTCGACCAGACCGGCGGCCTGTGGATGAAGGGCTCGCTCGTCGGCAAGATCGGCAGCGTGTTCGCGTCGACCGGCACGCAGCACGGCGGCCAGGAAACGACCATCACGTCGTTCCACACGACGCTGCTGCACCACGGGATGGTGATCGTGGGCGTGCCCTACGCCTGCAGCGGGCTCGTCAACATGAACGAAATCACGGGCGGCACGCCGTACGGCGCGACCACGCTCGCGGGCGCGGACGGCAGCCGTCAGCCGAGCGCGAACGAACTCGACATCGCGCGCTACCAGGGCAAGCACGTCGCGGAACTCGCCGCGAAGCTCGCGTCGTAACGCGGGTACCGCCCGTCCCGGCAAGCCCGGGACCGCGGCGCGTGCCGCGTGCGCGGCATGCACCAGAACGAACGGCGCCGGTCGACCCGGCGCCGTTTTTCATCGCGCAAACGCCGGGCGTTACTGGCCCGATGCCGGCGCGGCGGGCGCGGCGGGTGCGGCCGGCGCAGGTGCGGGCGCCGCCTTCGTCGCGGGCGCCTTCTCCACCGCGTTCTGCGGATAGTTGCTCTGGTCGTTGGTCAGCCGGTAGCCGGTGCCCGTGCCGATCGCCTTCAGGTCCTTCGCGTGGCGCGCGCGGGCCGCCTTGCGGGCTGCCTTCTTCTGCGCCTTGTCGAGCTGCTTCTGCGTCGGTGCGGACGCCGGATCCTGCGCGTATGCCGCCGGCGCGGCGGTCAACAGCAGACCGAACGACGCCGTTACTGCCACTGCCACCGAAACCACGCGAGACTTCGTCATGGCCGGATCTCCTTGTCGATTGTTGGTTGTGGATCGAACGCCGATACGCACGCGACGGACGTCGGCGTGCGACAACGGCGCCGATGCAACGTTAGCCGATCGCTGCGCAAATGTCCGTGCCGGTTCCTGAATTCTCCCGATAACGGCAACGATACATGCGCGGCGCTCGCCCGCCGGCCGGCGCGGCACGCACGGCCATCAGGGAAACCGATAGCATCGCGCGCCGCCGGGGCCCGGCGCCGTTCAGATCCAGCGCGACAGCACCGGCAGCAGGATCGGCACGACGAAGGCGGTCAGCACGCCGTTCAGCCCCATCCCGAGCCCCGCGAACGCGCCGGCCTCTTCGCTGACCTGGAATGCGCGCGCGGTGCCGATCCCGTGCGACGCGACGCCGAGCGCGAAACCGCGCACGGCCGGCTCCTCGATGCGCAGCGCGTTCAGGATCGCGCGTGCGCACACCGCGCCGAAGATCCCCGTCGAGATCACCAGCACGGCGGTCAGCGACGGAATCCCGCCGATCGCCTGCGCGACGGCCATCGCGATCGGCGTGGTCGCGGATTTCGGCGCGAGCGACGCGATCGTCTGGTGCGATGCGCCGAACAGCGCGGCGATGCCGACCGCCGACACGATCGCGGTCAGCGAGCCCGCCAGCAGCCCGACGAGCAGCGGCACCGCGCTGCGCCGCAGCTTCGACCACTGGCGGTACAGCGGCAGCGCCAGCGCGACGGTCGCCGGGCCGAGCAGGAAATGGACGAACTGCGCGCCCTCGAAATAGGTCGGATACGGCGTGTGCGTGATCGTCAGCAGCACGACGATCAGCGCGACCGCGATCAGCACCGGGTTCGCGAGCGGATTGAAGCGCGCGCGTGCATACACGGCCTGTGCGATCAGGTACGCGATCAGCGTGATCGTCAGGCCGAGCAGCGGGGTCGCGGCGAGGTAGACCCAGATCGCGCCGAGTTTCGGAAAGGCCGTCATTGCGTGCCCTCCGCCGCGCCGTCCGCGCGCCGCTGGCGCCGCAGCAATGCGCGCGTGACGAGCGCCGTCACGGCGATCGCGAGCGACGTGCTCACCGCCAGCGCGACGACGACCGCGAGCGCATCGCCGCGCACGCGGTCGGCCGACACCATGATGCCGACACCGGCCGGCACGAACAGCAGCGACAGATGACGCAGCAGTTCGAGCGCGGTCGGCTCGATCGCGTCGGCCACCCGCGGGCGCAACATCACGAAGCCGAACAGCAGCAGCATGCCGATCACGGGGCCCGGCACCGGCAGCCCGAACAGATAGGACATCCCTTCCCCGAGACACTGGAAGGTCAGCAAGACCGCGAACGCCTGCAACATGAACCGCTTCTCCCGAACGTGGCCGTCGACCGTGCAGCCGCGCGGCCGATGGGCCGGCGGCATGCGACGCCGGCGTGGACGATACGCGCGATCGTACCAACAATGGATGCGGGGCGGGCTGCGGGCGCGGCGCGCGACCGCCGGCAACCGCCAAGCAACCGAATCGAATCGATGCGAAACTTGCCGCCGAACGACGCGAAAACGGCGCCATCCCCGCTCGTTAGGATGCGCTGGCGGATCGACCCGCGCGGCCGCCGCGGATAGGCGCCGTGTGCACTCACACCGATCGCGTCATGGATTCGTTCACAACGAACGCGCGCCGCACGGCACGCATGAAGCACGCACGACCGGCCGGACCGCCGGCCCGTGCGGCATCAAGGAGAAGGTTCAATGTTTTCGTGGTTTGAACGGCGTTTGCCGACATTCCCGCTCGAAGATCCCGTCACGCCGCCGAAAGGGTTCTTCTCGTTCGTCTGGGCGTGCACGAAGGGCGCGCGCAGCTGGATCCTGCTGATCGCGCTGACCTCGGCCGCGCTCGCCGCCTACGAGGCCGCGCTGTTCGCGATGATGGGGCGCGTGGTCGACTGGCTGTCGTCGGCGACACCGGCCGACTTCGGCGGCCGCCACTTCGGCACGCTCGCCGGCTTCGCGGCGATCCTCGCGGGCAGCGCGCTGCTGATCGCGCTGCATACGATGGTCAAGCACCAGGTGCTCGCGATCAACTTCCCGATGCGGCTACGCTGGCTGTTTCACCGGCTGATGCTCGACCAGAGCCTGTCGTTCTACGCGAACGAATTCGCCGGCCGCGTGACGACCAAGATCATGCAGACCGCGCTCGCGGTGCGCGATGCGCTGTTCATGTCGGTCGACGTCGTGATCGGTGTCGCCGCGTACCTGATCGGCATTCTCGCGCTCGCGGCGAGCTTCGACTGGCGGCTGATGATTCCGCTCGTGCTGTGGGCGCTCGGCTACGGCGCGGCCTGCGCGTTCTTCGTGCCGCGCCTGGGTCACGTCGGCAGCCAGCAGGCGGACGCGCGTGCGCTGATGACGGGCCGCATCACCGACGCCTATTCGAACATCACGACCGTGAAGCTGTTCTCGCACACGCGCCGGGAAGCCGACCACGCGCGGCGTGCGATGGAGGCGTTCAAGGTCACCGGCGATGCGCAGATGCGGCTCGTCAGCGCATTCGAGATCGTCAACCACCTGCTGTCGACGCTGCTGCTGGTCGGCTCGGCCGGCCTCGCGCTCTACCTGTGGATGCACGGCGAAGCGAGCGCGGGCGTGGTCGCGGCCGTGATCGCGATGGCGCTGCGCCTGTCGAGCTATTCGCACTGGATCATGTGGGAGATGACCGAGCTGTTCGAGAACGTCGGCACGATCCAGGACGGCATCAACACGCTGACGAAGGTGCGCAGCGTGGTCGACGCGCCGGACGCAAGGCCGCTCGCGGTGCAGCGCGGCGGGATCGTGTTCGACAACGTGCAGTTTGCGCACGAGGACAACGACCGGCCCGTGTTCGACGGCCTGAACCTCACGATCCGGCCGGGCGAACGGATCGGCCTGATCGGCCGCTCGGGCGCCGGCAAGTCGACGCTCGTGAACCTGCTGCTGCGCTTCTACGACGTGGGCGGCGGCGCGATCCGGATCGACGGTCAGGACATCGCGCACGTGACGCAGGACAGCCTGCGCGCGGCGATCGGAATGGTCACGCAGGATACGTCGCTGCTGCACCGGACGATGCGCGAGAACCTCCTGTACGGCCGCCCCGACGCGACCGAGCGCGACATGCACGACGCGGCCGTGCGCGCGGAGGCGTCCGACTTCATCGACCGGCTGCGCGACCGGCACGGGCGCAGCGGCTACGACGTCGAGGTCGGCGAGCGCGGCGTGAAGCTGTCGGGCGGCCAGCGGCAGCGCGTCGCGATCGCGCGCGTGATGCTCAAGGACGCGCCGATCCTCGTGCTCGACGAAGCGACCAGCGCGCTCGACTCCGAAGTCGAGGTCGCGATCCAGCGCAGCCTCGACGGCCTGATGCGCGGCAAGACGGTGATCGCGATCGCGCACCGGCTGTCGACGATCGCGGCGATGGACCGGCTGATCGTGCTCGACGAAGGACGCATCGTCGAGGAAGGCACGCACCTGCAGCTGCTGCAGGCAGGCGGCATCTATGCGGCGCTGTGGGCGCACCAGAGCGGCGGGTTCCTCGGCGAGACGGCCGACGCGGAAGGGGCGGCGCAGTAACGCGCGCCGACGCATCGGGCATTCGCCACGCGCGCGGCTGCCCGAAGCCGCGTCTCGTGTCACCGGTTGCGCACGCAACGATACGGCAATGCGCTGCCGCACCTCATAACGATTCGACAATTTATTGGTTCCCTCGACGATGCGCCGTCCGTATCGTTTCCCGACTCGTCAGACCTATCGACCAACGGGGGAATCCAACAATGAAACGAATCCGGTCATTCGCACTGCTCGCCCTTCCGGCCTCGCTCTGCGCCGCCGGCGCGCACGCGCAAAGCAGCGTCACGCTGTACGGCATCGTCGATGCCGGCATCGCGTACGTGCACAACGTGCAGAACGCCAACGGCGGCAATGCGTCGAACCTCGTCAGGTTCAGCAGCGGCAACCTGTCGGGCAGCCGCTGGGGGCTGCGCGGCATCGAGGATCTCGGCAGCGGGCTGTCCGCGCTGTTCCAGCTCGAGAACGGCTTCAACATCGGCACCGGCGCGCTCGGC
Organism: Burkholderia sp. BCC1977; assembly: GCF_905339595.1. NCBI lineage: Bacteria > Pseudomonadati > Pseudomonadota > Betaproteobacteria > Burkholderiales > Burkholderiaceae > Burkholderia > Burkholderia sp. BCC1977. Next base: position 35,171 of record NZ_CAJPGQ010000016.1, on the reverse strand, counting down.
CAGGGCGGCCGCGAGTTCGGCCGCAAGGCGATCGTCGGCCTCGCGAGCAACACCTACGGCACCGTGACGCTCGGCCGCCAGTACGATCCGGTCGTCGATCTGGTGCAGGGCCTCACCGAGGACAACTACTTCGGCGGCGTGTTCGCGACGCCGGGCGACCTCGACAACTACGACAACAGCCTGCGCGTCAGCAACTCGGTGAAATACACGAGCCCGCTGATCTCCGGCTTCCAGTTCGCCGCGCTGTACGGCTTCGGCGGCGTCGCAGGCGCGACCGGCAGCGGCCGCACCTACAGCTTCGGCCTGAGCTACGCGAACGGACCGCTGTCGCTCGGCGCCGGCTACTTCTTCGCGAACGGCGGCTCGACGGTCGCGAGCGGCGTGCGCACGTGGTCGAGCAGCTCGGACACGCTGTTCAACACCGTGATCAACCAGGGTTTCTCGAGCGCGAAGTCGATCCAGATCGTGCGCGTGGCCGGCCAGTACGTCGCCGGACCGGCGACCTTCGGCCTCGCGTATTCGAACACGCAGTACGGCGCGGACACGCTGTCGGCCTTCACGCAGAACGCGAAGTTCAACAACGGCTCGGCGTTCTTCAACTGGCAGTTCACGCCGGCGCTGCGCGCGGGCGTCGGCTACAACTACACGTCGCTGACGGGCCCGGCCTCCGCGCACTACAACCAGGTGAACCTCGGCGCGGACTACGCGCTGTCGAAGCGCACCGACCTGTATGCGCTGTTCGGCTACCAGAAGGCGAGCGGCAATACGCTGAACGCGAGCGGCGCGATCGTGAAGGCCGCGGCATCGGTCGGCTCGTATGGCGTGAACTCGGGCACCGATACGCAGGAACTCGCGATCGTCGGCATCCGCCACAAGTTCTGACGGCACCCGTCACCTCGCGATGACGCGGCGGACGCGCACTGCGGTGTGCGTCCGCCGCGCCGCGTGCGCAGGTCTAATGCCGATGCATGCCGCCGAACCCGTGCATCCCGCCGACCACCGGCGGACCATGGTGAAAGCCGGTGCCCATCGGCGCGCCGACGCGGCCGCGCATGCCCCCGTCGAAGTGGCCGACGTGACCGAAGTGGTCGAAGTGATGGCGATGATGGAAACGGTCGATGAAGACGAAACTGACGCCCGTGCCGACGAAAACCGCCGGCCCCCAGTACCACGGGTCGGCGTACGGATAGGCGGTGTCCGGATACCACACGATGCTGCCGTCCGTGCCTTGCATCATCTGCCAGGTGCCGTCGCTTTGCCGGCACGCGCGCCCGACGATCTGCTGTTCCGTACCGTCGATTTCCGCCTGCGCGACGACCGCACGGCAACGGGCGCCTTCGTCCGGCGAGTCGTCATACGTTTGCGCCAGCACACACATGGAACAGCCGAGACAGACGACGCCCATCCCGAACCGAAACAACTTGCACATGATCGGCTCCTGCATTGTTGCCCCCGACCACTCGACCCTGGGCGTCACGGACGACGCGCGGATTCGTATAGGGTCACCCGACCATTAGACGATGTAGCGTGCCGGATTATTCCAGGGGTCGGGATGCGAATGCGTGACGCGGGAACCGCCGGCGATCATGCGCGCGGCGACCGCCGGACCATGCAGTAGACGCCCGCCGCGGTCACGCCGAAGACCACATGGGCAACCAGCGTGATCGCGCCGCGCACCGGAACGAACCACGGGAAGAGCGCGGTGAACGCGTGCAGGTTGACGCCGTAGAGCCCGAGCCCGAACGCGCCGCCCGCGAGCAGCGCGGCGCCACGCGACAGGTTGCGGACCATCCTCGCCAGCACGGCCGCATAGGCCAGCGACAACGCGGCATGCACCAGCGTCGCCACGCCCATGATCGTCGGATCGAAGCCCGCGGACGCGCCGAGCACGGACCGCCCCATCACGAGGGCGGCCGTCAGGCGCGCGTCGCGAAGCAGGTTGTGAATCGCGTCGTCGCCGGCGATCGGCCAGAGCAGCAGCTCGACGACGGTCGAGCCGAGCGCCGCGCCGAACGCTGCCCACAGAATCGGGACCGGACCGGTCTGTTTCAATTGCCCTCCGCGGCGGCAGCGCGCCGTGCGGCCTTACAGCGGACGTTCGCAGTCCGTCCAGTACGCGAACGGATCGCGATGCTTCGGGTAGTGCTCGTCGAGCCATTTCAGCAACGTCGCGCGCGCGTTGTCCATATCGGCCTTCGACGACGACGTCGTCAGCTCGTGCACTTCGACGGACTTTTCCCGATCCATCACGTAGCAGTTCCAGTCGGGGCCGTCGAGATCCGGATCGTCGGACGCCTTCGACGACTTGCGCCAGCCGAACCCCTTGCGCGCATCGATGTAGTAGCGCGGATGCACTTTCAGATACGACATCTCGCCGCCCTGCAGGCTGCTTTCCGCGCGCAGCACGTCGCGCTCGTCGACGATCTGCGTGACTTCCGGAAGGCGGCGCGAGCGCCAGCCGGCCGGCAGCGTCGCGCTCGCCCGCACGGCGTCGTACGGGCCCCACGTGAGGCCCCAGGCTTCGGCCATGCGCTTCATGAACGCGTCCGCGCCCGGATAGCCGCGCAACTGGATTCTCGTCGACAGCGTGACTTCGACGCGGCCGTCGGCGCCGGCGGGGTCGCCTGCCGCTTCGAACGGGTTGCCCGGGCGCGACGCGCGCTGCTGCGCGTCCGCGGGCGCCATGCCCGAAAACAGCTGGTCGAGCGCCGCACGCGCTTTCGACGACTTGTCTGGTCTATTCATTCCTCATTCCCTCTGCATTCGAACGGTTCAACACGCTCGATTCTCGTTTATCTGTCGGATCCCGCGGTTTTCCGCGGTCGCATTGTCGACGATCCGGTATCCCGGGTCGAGCGGCAGCGACATCCTCGCCGCCTGCGTCGCGCACCTCGACGCCCCGGCCGCCTATCCCAGCGCCGCCCGCATCCGTGCCATCAGCGCGAGCACCTCCGGACGATTCTCGCCCTTCGCATGCACGAAGTGATACCTGAGCGGCGACTCGACCTCATGCCGGCTCACGCGAACGAGCGCGCTGCGCTTGAGATACGCATCCGCGAGCGGCATCCGCGCCAGCGCCACGCCGAGCCCCGCTTCGGCCGCCGCGAGCACCAGGTTGTAGTCCTCGAAACGGCGGTCCTGTGCGCGCGGCTTGAACGGAATGCCGAGCGCGTCGAACCAGGTACGCCAGCCGGTCACGTCGGAATCGTGCAGGAGCGGCATCTCGAGCAGCGCGGCATCGCCGCTTCGACGGCGCAGCGCGGCCAGTTGCGCGGCGAGCCGCGGATGCGCGACCGGATAAAGCGCCTCCGGCATGAACTCGCGCGTCTCGAGCTGACGCCAGTTGCCGCGTCCGTACCGGATCGACAGATCCGCTTCGCCTGCCGCGATATCCACATTGCGAAGCTCGATGCCGAGCTCGATGCGCAACGCGGGCGCCTCGCTCTCGAGCGCATGCTGGCGCTCGAGCAGCCAGAGCTGCGCGAACGCCGGCACCACGCTCATTCTGACCAGTCGCGGCGTACGCGGCGAGCGCCACTGGTCGGCCGCGCCGTCGATGATCGCGAACGCCTGTTCGATCCGGCCGACGAAGCGCTGGCCGTCCGGCGTCAGCCGCACGCCGCGCGCATGACGTTCGAACAACGCCATGCCCAGCCAGTTTTCGACGGCGGCCACACGCCGGCTGATCGCACCGTGCGTGACACCGGAGACGTCGGCGGCCGCCAGAAACGAACCCTGGCGCGCCACCGTGCAGACAGTCTCCAGGCTCGCAAGCGGCGGCCGCGGGCCGGGTGCCGGCGTGACCGACGACAGCGCGTCCGCCACACGCTGCCGCGTGCGCGCCGAGCCATCGGCCCGGCGTCGCACCGAGCTGTGAGCCATATTCATACCCGCTGGTTGATCTGTGCGCTAGCTTAACATCTCGCCACGCCGCACCATTGCCGCATGAACACGCTCTCTTCCTCCTCGTCGCGCCACGCGCGACTGCCGCTCGTCGCGGCCGGCGCGGTGGCGTTCACGATCGTCTCGTGGGCCTCCGCCTTCCCGTTCATCCGGATCGGCCTGCACGGGCTGGCCCCGCTGCAACTCGCGGCCGCCCGCTTCGCGACCGCGGCCGTGCTCGTGATCGCATGGCTCGCGTGGCGGCGGCCTCGCATGCCGGCCAACGGCGACGCGGTGCGCTTTCTCGTCTGCGGCTTGCTCGGCATCGCACTTTACAACGCGCTGCTCAATACCGGCGAGCAGACCGTGTCGGCCGGCGCGGCGAGCTTCATCGTGAACACGCTGCCGATCTTCACGGCGGTGCTGGCCGCGGTGTTTCTGCGCGAACGCTTCAATCGCTGGGGGTGGCTCGGTTCGCTGGTCAGCCTGGCCGGCATCGCCGTGATCGCGCACGGACAGCCGGGCGGTCTCGTCCTCGGCTCCGGCAGCACGCTGATTCTCGGCGCGGCACTGTGTTCGGCCAGCTATTTCGTGCTGCAGCGGCGGCTGATTCCGGTGTACGGCGCGCTGCCCTGCGCCGCGTATACGCTGCTGGCCGGTGCGCTGCTGCTCACGCCGTGGTTGCCCGGCGCGCTCGCGTCGCTCGGCGGCGGCGCGTCACGCGACACGGCGCTCGCCGTCCTGGTGCTCGGCATCTTTCCCGCCGCGCTGGGTTACGCGACCTGGACTTTCGCCCTCGGCTACTTCGGCGCGGCGCGCGCCGCCAATTTCCTCTACCTGACACCGGCCGTCGCGACGGGGTTGTCGATGGCGCTCACAGGCGAGCGGCCCGGCATCGAGACGGTGTGCGGCGGCCTGCTGGCGATTGTCGGCGTGATATGCGTGGCCTTGCGCGGACGGACGTAGGCATGCGGCCGCGCCGGATGGCAACGCCGGTCCGAACGATCCGGCAGCGGGCCGGCCGAGCCGGCCCCGTCGTCTGCAAATCCGGACGCACACGCTGAACCAGTCCGGCTGCAGCCATTCGTCGACGCGGCCGGACCTGACCGTTAGTTGCAACAAGTGGATGACGACTTCGCCGCGGCAGGGCGATGAAACTGTGCAGACAAATCGACCGAACAGTTCCCGATTGATTGCATCGCACTGTCCATGGTCACCGGGATCGGCCCGGTCGAATAATCGAGGCAATCGACCGCGCAAGACCGCTACCCCGGCGCGACGAACCGCGAAACCCGCCGCGCCATCGCCTCACATTTGCGCAAGGCTGGACAAGTCGGCGAAGCGGTCGCAAACGGGTTCGGATATATTCATACCAATTGCGTGTCGTCAGACGAAAGCGCCCGCTCGCTCGGGCACTGCCCGGCGCCGGTGTCGTTCGTCGCATCGACAACCCGGCGACATGCAAGCCGAACCCGTCACGGGTCGTGAAGACGCGTCCGGCACACCGACCGCCTCACAAGGGCGCGCGGCCGACCGGGCGGCAATAGAAATATCAATCAACGGAGATGGCAGATGGAACGAAGCACTGTCGGCATGCGCTGCAAACCCCTGATCACCGTCGCACTGGCAGCCGCCGCATTTGCGGCCGCGTCGGGCGCGATGGCCGACCAGGTCGTGAAGATCGGCAGCGTCGAACCGACGACGGGCGGCATTTCGCACCTCGGCAAGGACAACGAGAACGGTGCGCGCCTCGCGGTCGAGGAAATCAATGCGAAGGGCCTGACGATCGGCGGCAAGAAGATCACGCTGCAGCTTGATGCGCAGGACGACGCGGCCGACCCGCGCCAGGCCACACAGGTCGCGCAGAAGCTCGTCGACGACAAGGTCGTTGCCGTCATCGGCCACCTGAACTCGGGCACGTCGATCCCGGCCTCGAAGATCTACAGCGACGCGGGCATCGTGCAGATCTCGCCGTCGGCCACCAACCCGACCTACACGCAGCAAGGCTTCAAGACGACCTACCGCGTGGTCGCGACCGACGCGCAGCAAGGCCCGGCACTCGCGAGCTACGCGCAGTCGAAGGGCGTGAAGAGCGTGGCGGTGATCGACGATTCGACCGCGTACGGCCAGGGCCTCGCGAACGAATTCGAGAAGAAGGCGAAGGCACTCGGCCTGAAGGTGCTGTCGCACGACGCGACCAACGACAAGGCGGTCGACTTCCGCGCGATTCTCACGAAGGTCAAGGGCGAGAACCCGGACGCGATCATGTACGGCGGCATGGACGCCACCGGCGGCCCGCTCGCGAAGCAGGCGAAGCAGCTCGGCCTGCGCGCGAAGATCCTGTCCGGCGACGGCGTGTGCACCGACTCGCTGGCCGAGCTGGCCGGCCCGGCGGCCGACAACGTGCTGTGCTCGCAGGCCGGTGCGGCGCTCGAGAAGATGCCGGGCGGCGCGGCGTTCCTCGCCAAGTACCAGAAGCGCTTCAACCAGGGCATCAAGTTCGATGCGCCGTTCGCGTACGACGCGGTCTACATCGCGGTCGACGCGATGAAGCGCGCGAACTCGACGGACCCGGCGAAGATCCTCGCCGCGATGCCGTCGACGAAGTATGAAGGCGTGATCGGCACGACGACGTTCGACGCGAAGGGCGACCTGACGCACGGGATCATCTCGATCTACGGCTACAAGAGCGGCAAGAAGACCTTCCTCGACCAGGTGAAGATGTAACGCCTCGCGACGCCGGCACGACGGGAACGCCACCCGTCGGCGCCGGCGCCGGCGCCGCGCGGCGCCGATTCAAGTTTTGCGGAGATGAAGCGACATGTGTGCAATGGCGTATGCGGAATTTCAACAGGAGTTGAAGAAAGCGCAGTTGACGGCGCGGGAGTTCGCCCGTCTGATCCGGATGAACGAAAGTTCCATCACGAACTATTCGAGCAAGGGCACCGTTCCTTCCCACCTCGCGGTCATCGCGACACTCATCGGCGCGCTCGCCGCGCACGAGATCGATTTCCGGCACGTGATCGGTAAAACGGGCATCGAGCCGAAACGCCCGCGCGGCGTCGGCGCGTTTCCGGCGGCAGGCAAGCCGCGTTCACGGAAGCCCGCGAAAGCCGGTTCCTGAGCCGCGACGTGCGTCGGTAGCAGCACCGCATGTGCCGTTCGATTCCGGCACGCGAACGATACCGCCACACGCCCCGCCCGCCCGTCACCCCGCCGCCCGCACCTGCTCGAGCAGCGCCTGCAGCGGATGACGCACCTGCCGCGCCGACATGCGCTTCACCTGGCTGCGGCACGAATACCCGGTCGCCAGCGCCTCACCCTGCGCATCCGGCGCATCGACATGCGCGGCCCACGATTGCGCATAGATGCTCCGCGACGTCTGCAGGTTGCGCGCCTCGTGCCCGTAGGTCCCCGACATCCCGCAGCACCCGGCCGCCTGAACCGCGAGGCGCAGCCCGCGACGCGCGAACACCTGCGCCCACTGCTTGCCGCTGTCCGGCGCGTTGGTCTTCTCGGTGCAATGCGGCAGCAGCCGGTACGCTGCCGATACGTCGCCCGCGCCGGCCCCGCCTTCCGGCATCGCATCCAGCAACCACTCCTGCGGCAGCGCGACCTTCGGCACCTCGGCGAGCCCCGTCACCTTCAGGTATTCCTGCCGATACGTGAGCGTCATCGCCGGATCGAGGCCGACGAGCGCGACACCCGGGCGCGCGAGCGCGGCCAGTTGCGTCGCGTTGCGGATCGCCGCCTGCTCGAACGCGCGGAGAAAGCCCTGCACGTGCAGCGCCTTGCCGTTCGGCGCGAGCGGCGCCAGCCACACCTGGAAGCCGAGGCGCGCGGCCAGCTCGATCAGCGTCGCCAGTTGCTCGGTGTCGAAATAGCGCGTGAACGTGTCCTGCACGATGACGACGCTGCGCGCGCGCTGCGCATCGCTCAACGCGGCGAGCGCCTGCGGATCGGCCGGCCGCACGTTCCATTGGCGGATCACGGCCGCGAGATCGAAGCGGCTCAGGAGCGGACTGTCGACCATGCCGACGTGCCGCTCGAGCAGCGTGCGCACCCAGCCGGCGCGCATCAGGCCGTTGTACAGCGCGGGCACGCGCGCCATCCACGGCATCGTGAATTCGAGCGAGCCGATCAGGTAGTCGCGCAGCGGCCGCAGGTAGCGCTGGTGATACAGCTCGAGAAAGCGCGAGCGGAACTCGGGCACGTTGACCTTGACCGGGCACTGCCCCGCGCACGACTTGCACGCGAGACAGCCGGCCATCGCGTCGTACACCTCGTGCGAGAAGTCGGCTTCACCGTTGCGCGCGGCACGGCTGTTGCGCCAGCGGGTCACGAGGCCGCTGATGAACGGCTGCCGCGCGCGCGCCGCCGCGACGACGTCGATGCCGGCCTGTCCTTGCAGACGCAACCATTCGCGCATCAGCGACGCGCGCCCCTTCGGCGACTGCACGCGCTCGCGCGTCGCCTTCCACGACGGGCACATCGCATCGTCCGGATCGAAGTTGTAGCACGCGCCGTTGCCGTTGCAGTGCATCGCGGTGCCGTAGCTCTGCCACACGCGCTCGTCGATCTGCCGGTCGTGGTCGCCGCGCGTGGGCACTTCGTCGATCTTCAGCAGCCGCAGCGTGTTGTCCGGCGGCGTCGCGATCTTGCCCGGGTTGAACTGGTTGTGCGGATCGAACGCGGCCTTCAGCTGCTGCAGCGACGGATACAGCTCGCCGAAGAACGCCGGCGCATATTCGGAACGCACGCCCTTGCCGTGTTCGCCCCATAACAGGCCGCCATGCCGCTGCGTGAGCTCGGCCACCGCGTCCGATACCGGCCGCACCAGCGCGGCCTGCTTCGGATCCTTCATGTCGAGCGCCGGGCGCACGTGCAGCACGCCGGCGTCGACGTGGCCGAACATCCCGTACTGCAGCCCGTGGCCGTCGAGCAGCGCGCGGAATTCGGCGATGTACGCGGCCAGGTTCTCGGGCGGCACCGCGGTGTCCTCGACGAACGGCTGCGGGCGCGCCTCGCCCTGCACGTTGCCGAGCAGGCCGACCGCGCGCTTGCGCATCGCGTACACGCGCTTCACCGCGTCGTCGCCGGTCGCGAGCGTGTGGCCCAATCGCTCGACGCTCGTGTCGGTGCGCAGGTGCTCGACGAACGCACGCACGCGCGCATCGACGTCGTCGGCATCGTCGCCGCTGAATTCGATCAGGTTGATGCCCAGCGTCGGACGCGCGTCGTCCTGCGGGAAATACTCGGCCACGCTGCTCCACACGAAATCCTTCATCGCGAGCATCAGCACCTTCGAGTCGACCGTCTCGATCGACAGCGGCTTGCGTTCGAGCAGCGCGCGCGCATCGCGCAGCGCGTCCATGAAGCCGGCGTAGCGCACGTTGACCAGCACCGAATACTTCGGGATCGGCAGCACGTTCAGCTTCGCCTCGACGACGAAGCCGAGCGAGCCCTCCGCGCCGCACAGCACGCTGTTCAGGTTGAAGCGGCCGTCCGGCTCGCGCAGATGCGCGAGATCGTAGCCGGTCAGGCAGCGATTGAGCTTCGGAAACTTCGCGTCGATCAGCGCGGCCTTTTCGTCGCTGATCCGGCGCGCGGTGCGATAGACCTTGCCGACCCGGTCCTGCCGCGCGCAGCGGCGTTCCAGCTCGTCGTCCGCGAGCGCGTCGCTGTGCAACGGCTCGCCGCCCATCAGCACGAAGTCGAGCGCGAGCACGTGGTCGCGCGTCTTGCCGTACGTGCAGCTGCCCTGCCCGCTCGCGTCGGTGTTGATCATCCCGCCGACCGTCGCGCGGTTCGACGTCGACAGCTCCGGCGCGAAAAACAGGCCATGCGGCTTCAGCGCGGCATTGAGCTGGTCCTTGACGACGCCCGCCTGCACGCGCACCCAGCGCTCGTCGGCGTTGATTTCCAGGATCCGGTTCATGTTGCGCGACAGGTCGACGACCACGCCGTCGGTCAGCGACTGCCCGTTGGTGCCGGTGCCGCCGCCGCGCGCCGCCACCGCGACGTCGCGGTGCGCGGGTTCCGCGAGCAGGCGCGCAAGCAGCCGCACGTCGTCCGCATGCGCGGGACAGATCACCGCCTGCGGCAGGCGCTGGTAGATCGAGTTGTCGGTCGCCTGCACGGTCCGGTTCGCATGGTCCGCGTGGATTTCGCCGGCGAATCCGGCCGCCTGGAGGGCGGCGAGAAAGTCGCGGTAACGGCCCTCGGGCGGGCGGGCGGGACGGGGCAACGGAGCGATCGACATGGGATGGAGGCGCGAGGTGGGTGGGGCCGGTGCGCTGGATCGATCAGAAACATGAGTTTTGAGCAAGATTCCACGCAACCCGGAAATCCAGTATCTTGCTAATTAGCGCGAGAAACAAACGAATTCTCCCCCGGCAAAACTTGCATAAAACTCATGAATTACCGTCGCCTGACCCCGTCCATGTCGCTGCTGCTGGTGTTCGAGGCCGCCGCGCGGCACGAAAGCTACACGCGCGCGGCCGACGAGTTGTCGCTGAGCCAGAGCGCGATCAGCCGGCAGGTCCAGACGCTCGAGGATCAGCTCGGCGTGCCGCTGTTCCGGCGTGAGGGCCGCTCCGTGAAGCTGACGGAAGTCGGGCGGCGCTACTTCGTCGAGCTGAGCGGCGCGCTCGGGCGCATCCGCGGCGCGACGCTGCAGGCGATGTCGCACCAGGCCGGCGCCGGCACGCTGCGGCTCGCGACCTTGCCGACCTTCGGCTCGAAATGGCTGCTGCCGCATCTGCACGATTTCTATGCCACGCATCCGGGCGTCACCGTGCACCTGCATTCGCGGATCGGCGGCATCGACTTCCATACCGACGATCTCGACGCGGCCATCACCGTCGGCGCCGGCGACTGGCCCGGCCTGCACGCGCACCGGCTGTACAACGAGTTCCTGATCGCGATCGCGAGCCCCGACGCGGCCGGGCGCCGCAAGGCCGGCCCGCGCGCGCCGGCATGGGCGGCCGGGCAAACGCTCCTGGGCGTGACCAGCAATCAGCACGCGTGGGCCGAATGGTTCTCGCATTTCGGGCTCGATCATCGCGAGATGCGCATCGGCCCCAGTTTCGAGCTGACGTCGCACCTGATCCAGGCCGTGCGGGCCGGGATGGGGATCGGCCTCGTGCCGAAGGTGCTGGTGGAGGACGAGCTGAGCCGCAACGAGCTCGTGTCGATCGGCGACGCGATCACCAGCCAGCGCAGCTACTACCTTGTGTACCCGCCGGAAAACGACACGCTGCCGTCGCTGGCGGCGTTTCGGGAATGGCTGCTGAAATCGTGCTGACGCGCCCGCGGACGGACCGCGCGATCACGCGCGCCATTCGTCGAGAATCTGTTCGGCGAGGTAGTCGCACGGCGGGCGCGCCGATTGTGCGCTGCGCGCCAGCACGACCTCGATCGCGTCCAGCGGCGGCAGCCCTTCGTTCTGCGACAGCTGGACGAGATGCGCGGGAATGCTGCAGCGCGCGAGCGGCGCGATCGCGAGGCCGGCCTCGACCATGCTGAGCAAGCCGAGGAAGCTCGGGCTTTCGTATGACATCCGGAACGGAATCTTCTGCCGGTTCAGCGCCTTGAGCGCGTGATCGCGCGCCATGCTGCCGTGCGTGAAGAGCGCGACCGGCAGCGGCCGCTCTTCCCAGACGTTCCGTTTCGCCGAGCCCGTCCACACGATCGGCTCGCGCCGCACCAGCTCGCCGGTCACGCCCTTGATGCGCGTGAGGCAGGCAAGATCGATGGTGTTGTCCTTCAGCATCGGCACGAGCGCGCTGCTCGGCTGGCCGATCACGCGCACCTCGACACGCGGATGCATCGCGGCGAACTTGCCGAGCACCTGCGGCAGCAGCGACGAGATGTAGTCGTCGGGCACGCCGATCGTCACGCGGCCGCGGATCTCCGGCCGCACGACCGACGCCCACGCCTCGTCGCGCATCGCCAGCATCCGGCGGCCGTATTCGGCGAGCATGCGGCCGTCGCCGGTGGCCGTGACGTTGCGCGTGTCGCGGATGAACAGCGGCTTGCCGAGCGCGTCCTCCAGCGCCTTGATCTGCATGCTCACCGCCGACGGCGACCGATGCACCGCTTGCGCGCCCTGCGCGAACGAGCCGGACTCCGTCACGGCCACCACCATCGCCAGCACATCGAGATCGAGCTTTTTCATGTCATTCAGAAAATCTGATCAATCGATTCAGTTTATCCCGTTTTACTGTCTGCCTCCAGGGTCGGACAATGCATGTCATCGACGTTCACTGCAGGAACCCGCAACCATGCACACCTCCGGCTCGCTCTATGGATTCCTGGTCATCGGCGGCATGCTCGCGGTCACGCCGGGGCCGAACATGGTCTACGTGATGTCGCGCTCGATCGCGCAGGGGCGCACTGCCGGGCTGATTTCGCTGGCGGGCGTGATGGTGGGCTATCTGTTCTACATGTTCGGCGCCGCGTTCGGGATCACGACACTGTTCCTGAGCGTGCCGTACGCGGGCACCGTGCTCGGCGTGGTGGGCGCCGCGTATCTGCTCTATCTCGCGTGGCAGGCGGTCCGGCCCGGCGGCCGTTCGCCGTTCGAGGTGAAGACGCTGCCGAACGAGCAGCCGCTGCGGCTGCTCGCGATGGGCGCGACGACCAGCGTGCTGAATCCGAAGCTCGCGATGCTGTTCGTGTCGCTGCTGCCGCAGTTCATCGATTACCGGCAAGGCAGCGTGTTCGGCCAGTCGCTGTTTCTCGGTTCATTGCTGATCGCGGCATTCGCGTCGGCGAACGGACTGGTCGCGATCTGCTCGAGCGGCATCGCGAAGTTCCTGCACGGGCGTCCGGCGCTGCTGCTCGCGCAGCGCTGGGCGATGGGGGCGGTGCTGGGCGGCCTCGGCGTGCAGATGCTCGTCGAGGCGTCGAGCATGGCGGGCGTGGCGTGATGCGTACGGCAGGTCGCGGATCGGACGAAGTCGTGCCCGGCACGCGCCGCCCGTCCTGAAGCAACGCTCGTTGACGGCAGGCGACACGCAGCGCCTGCCGTCACGTTCACACGATCGCGCGATCCTGGGCGATCCTGTGCGATCGCAGCCGCCTGCAGCCCACCCGCGCGCATCACGCGGCAATCGCCTGCTGCCGCCGCGCTTCGAGCTCGCGCACGAGCGGCAGCACGCGCTTGCCGAAGTACTCGACTTCCTCGATGAAATGCAGGAAACCGGCGAGCACGAGATCGACACCGATCGCCTTCAACGCGACGATCCGCTCGGCGATCTGTTGCGGCGTGCCGATCAGGTTCGTGCGGAAGCCGTCGTTGTACTGCACGAGATCCTCGAACGTGGATTTCGCCCAGTTGCCCTCGCCTTCCGGCGACGCGCGGCCGGCCTCCTTCACCGCATCGCCGAACGCATGCACGGCCTCGACATGGGCGTGCCGGATGATGTCGTCGAGCACGGCCTGCGCCTCTTCCTCGGTGTCGCGCGCGATCACGAACGCGTTCACGCCGATCCGCACGCGATGATTGTTCGCGGCGGCCTTCGCGCGGATGTCGTCGATCTGCGCCTTCAGGTTCTCGGGCGTATTGCCGTTCGTGAAGTACCAGTCCGACACGCTGGCCGCGTTGTCGCGTGCCGCGCGCGAACTGCCGCCCTGGAAGATCTCCGGATGCGGTTTCTGCACGGGCTTCGGGCTCAGCGTGTAATCGTTGAAGCGGTAGAAGTCGCCCTTGAACGTGAAGTTGTCCTGCGTCCAGATCCCCTTCAGCGCCTGGATGAACTCCTTCGAGCGCCGATAGCGTTCGTCGTGCTCGAGCCACGGCTCGCCGATCGCGGTGAATTCGCCCTTGAACCAGCCGCTGACGACGTTGATCGCGATGCGTCCGTTCGAAATATGATCGATCGTCGCGAGCTGCTTCGCGACCACGGCCGGATGCCAGGGCCCCGGCAGGATCGCCGCGAGCACCTTGAGTTTCGTCGTCGCATGCAGCAGCGCCTGGCTGAACGAGACCGACTCGTGCTGGTATTCGGCGCCGTAGCCGGCCGTGAAGCGGATCTGGCTCAGCGCGTAGTCGAAGCCGGCTGCCTCGGCCGTGCGCGCGAGCGTCTGGTTGTATTCGAGACTCCAGTCGGTACGCTGCTCGATCGTGCTGACGACGAGGCCGCCGCTGACGTTCGGCACCCAGTACGCGAATTTGATGCCGTCGGCCGAAGGTTCGTGAATGCTCATGAGTGGTCCTGATCGAAGGAAGAAACGGAAGACGGGAAAGACCGGCTACGCGGCCGCGGCGGCAAGCGCGCGCGGACGCAGTTGCGGCACCGCACGGTCGACCGCGAGCGCGATGCGTGCGCGCAATGCGGGGTTCGCGATCTCGTAGCGGTCGAAATCGCTTTCGGCTGCGTACACGCCGATCGGCAGCGTGCGCGCCTGGAAGAAGCTGAACAGCGGCCGCAGCTGATGGTCGATCACGAGCGCGTGGCGCTCGCTGCCGCCGGTGGCCGCGAGCAGCACCGGCACATCGACCAGCGACTCGTGATGCACGAGGTCGAACAGGTGCTTGAAGAGCCCCGTGTACGACGCGCGATACACGGGGCTCGCGACGACCAGCGCATCGGCCGTCTCGATCGCGCGGATCAGCGCGTCGAGATCCGGCGGCACCTGCGCGCGCTTCAGCGCGCCGGCCAGCCGGCTGCCGATCTCGCCGAGTTCGATCAACTGCGTGTCGATCGGCAATGCATCGCCGAGCGCGCCGACGATCGCGTTCGTCAGTGCCAGCGTGCGTGACGGCCGTTGCAGGCCGCCCGAGATGGCGACGACGTTGAAGGTGTTGCTCATGCCATGCGTTCCCGTTGTCGAGCTGCGCGTTGCCGCGCCGATACCATGTCGGGTTCGCAAGGAGCGTGCCACTGTCGACGACGACGCCATCGCACCGATCATCTGCATCACGAATTTTCTTTCGATCGCCCGCCGGGCATGGCTTGCGCGGTCATATAGCCGGCCGTGGCAAGCGTTCCGGAAATCACGTCACATCGATATTCCGCAGCGCGATGAACCGGGGGAAACAGCCGTGCTGATGCGCTGCTGCTCAATCAGCAGTGTCGCGCCCTCCAGTCGTTCGATAGCAACGCTCATGGAGCGTCGCAGTCGAACGCAATCGTGTCGAATTCGCTGTCACGGCGACACATTCCCGCGCCGTTGCATCCTGCGCAGCAATCCCGCTTTCGATATCAGAAATCGATGTTTCCCGTGCGGTGCAAAACCCTGAACACTCTGCTGACCGGGGCAGCAACCGAACCGCGGCGCCCGTCGGCGCGGATCCGGCCCGTTCGATCGACTCACGCCTTCATCGCCATGACTTCCCTCTTTGCCACGCCGCGTCCGGTCAATCTTCGTGTCGTCACCGCACAGCCGGACGAAGCGCGCGCCCGGTCGAGCGGCGCGCCCGTTCTCACCCTGTCCGCGCACCCCGCACCGAACCGCGCCCGCGCGCACGTGTTCGTCGATCCGCGTTCGCTCGCGCTGCTCGAGCGCGTGCGGCTCGTCGCGCCGAGCGACGCGAACGTGTTGATCGTCGGCGAGACCGGCACCGGCAAGGAGCTGATCGCGCGCCACGTGCACGACGCCAGCCATCGCGGCAACGGGCCGTTCGTCGCCGTGAACTGCGGCGCGCTCTCCGACACGCTCGTCGACAGCGAACTGTTCGGTCATGAGAAAGGCGCATTCACGGGTGCGGCCGGCACGAAACCGGGCTGGTTCGAGGCCGCGAACGGCGGCACGCTGTTCCTCGACGAGATCGGCGACCTGCCGCTGTCGATGCAGGTCAAGCTGCTGCGCGTGCTGCAGGAGCGCGAAGTCGTGCGGCTCGGCTCGCGCACGGGCATCCCGATCGACGTGCGCGTGGTGGCCGCGACCAACATCGACCTGCAGCAGGCGGTGGCGGACGGACGGTTTCGCGGCGACCTGTTCTACCGGCTCAACGTCGTGCGGCTCGACGTGCCGACGTTGCGCGAACGGCCCGGCGACATCCTGCCGCTCGCGCGCCACTTCTTCGACGCATACCGCAGCCGCCTCGGCAACGGGCCGCGCAGCATCGATCCGCGTGCGGCGCGCCGGCTCGAAGCGCATTCGTGGCCCGGCAACATCCGCGAGCTGGAGAACGTGATCCATCACGCGCTGCTGGTGAGCCGCCACGATGCGCTGCAGGACACCGACCTGAACCTGTCGTCGTCATGCGTGCCGGTCACGGCCGCGCGGGAAGCGGCGACGCGGGTGCCCGCCCAGGAATCGCTCGAACTGGCGCTGTGCGCGCTGTTCGACGAGGCGCACGAGAACCTGTTCGAACGCATCGAGGACACCGTGATGCGGGTCGCGTTCGACTTCAGTCACCGCAACCAGATCCAGGCCGCGCGACTGCTCGGCATCAGCCGCAATGTGCTGCGTGCACGGCTGATTCGCGCGAAGGCGATCGCGGCGGTCAAGTAAGCGAACGCGCCCGGCGGCGCTTCCGCGATGCGGGCGGCGGTCACGCCGGCTCGCCGCAATTCGTTTGCGGTGGGGGCGGTGATGCCGATGCGAAGCGCGACCGGGCCGACAGGAACGGCAACCGGCGCGCAACGAGCTTCCTTGCCGCTTGCCGCTTGCCGCTCGGTACTCAGTACTCGGTACTCGGTACTCGGCACTCGGTGCACACCTACTTCCCGCCCCCACCGCCCCCGCCACCAAGCAGCGACGTCACCGGCGCCAGCGGATTCGCCGCGGAGCCGGCGCCCGATCCCGCGCTGCCCGTTACACCGCCAAGCGTGCCGGTCACCGTCGAAACGAGATTCGTCACCGGCGCCAGCGGGCTCCCCGCGCCGGCACCTGTGGTGCTGCCGAGCGCGCCGGTCAGCGACCCGAGCGGTGTCGATCCGAGTCCCGACAGCAAGCCGCCGAGCGGCCCCGACGCGCCTGACCCGCTCGGCGGACCGTTCTTCACGGTCGCGACCGACGCGCCCGCGACGCTCACGATCAGGCCCGGAATCGGCGCGATGCCGTTCGGGCCGTTGTAGTTGACGAGACCGCCCGCGTTCGTCACGGTATCGCCGACCGCGCCCACCAGCCCGCCTGCCGTGCCGACCAGCTGACTCGCCGGGCCGACGGCCGGTTGCGCGGCAACGGTCCCCAACCGCCAGCCCGCCGTCGACACCGCGCCGCCGACTTGCCCGAGCAGGCCCGCTACCGGTTGACCGAGGCCCGTCGCCGCGCCGATCTGCTGCGTGGTCCGGCCGGCCGTGAGCACGAGCGGCGTGACGGCCGAGCTGATCGGTTGCGTGACCTGCTGCACGGGGCCCGACGACAGCGTCGAGCCGACCGTGCTGCCCGCCGCACCGAGACCGCCGGCCACCGTGTCGAGCACCGCGCCGACGCGGGTCGTGACCGGCGCGAGCGGCGCCAGCGGTCCCGCGCCGAGCGCGCGTACGGTCTGTGCCAGCCCCGCCACCGGATTCGCGGTCGCACCGACGACGTTGCCGAGGCCGGCGACCGTCGTGCCGACCGGATCAGCCGTCGAACCGATCTGCCCGAGCCCGTCACTGAGCGCATTGGCGGCCGCGCGCGAGATCGTGCTGACGCTGGAAATCGTGTCGCCGGCGCTGCGCGTCGCTGCGTTGCCGAGCCCGGGCACCGTCACGCCGCCGGCGGTCGAGCCGACGGCGATGGCGAACTGGCCCGCCGTGCTGATGACGCCATTCGTGCCGGATGCGCCGCTCGTCCCCCAGCCGCCGTCGGTCACGCCACCCGAGCCGGGTCTGCTGTCGGCGACGGCGCCGCCGTTGGTGCTGCCGGCCGCGCTCGACCGCGCGGTCGCGTCGTTGCCGCCGCAGGCGGTCAGCACGCCGGCCGCGGCCAGCACCGCGACGGACGTGAACATGCGGGTTCGATACATGGTGGTCTCCTCGCGGTCCGGGCGATGGAACTTTCGAATCAGGACCGGGGAAACAATCAGCATTTTCCATGCCATTGGCACGCGCCAACGCGCCTTCCCGCCGCCAGGCCGGCATCCGCGCGCGCCTGCCCGTGCTCACGCTCGATACGTTTCGGGCCGATGCGCGGCGCTGTTATCGTTACATTCGTGCTACGAATGCTTCGATGTTACGTAACGCCGATCGTGCCGCACGCCGTTTTCGGATCGCAGCGCCTACCATTCACAGTCCGTCGCCCGGCCGGCACCGCATGCGTGCCGCCGGGCTCCGTCCCACCGTCAGGAAACCGTCGCCATGAAAAAGCTCGTGAACCACCCGTCCGATGTCGTGCGCGAAATGCTCGAGGGCATCGCGCGGCAATCGCCGCATGTCGCGATCCTCGGTGACGAGCACGTACTCGTCCGCCAGCCGCTGCCCGAGCCGTCGCAGCGCCCCGTCGCGATCCTGTCCGGCGGCGGCAGCGGCCACGAGCCCGCGCACGGCGGCTATGTCGGCGAAGGGATGCTGAGCGCGGCCGTCTGCGGCGAAGTGTTCACGTCGCCGTCGACCGACGCCGTGCTCGCCGCGATCCGTGCGAGCGCCGGCCCGAACGGCGCGCTGCTCGTCGTGAAGAACTACACCGGCGACCGCCTCAATTTCGGGCTGGCCGCCGAACTCGCGCGCGCCGAAGGCATTCCGGTGGAGACGGTGATCGTCGCCGACGACGTGTCGCTGCGCGGCCGCGTCGAGCGCGGGCAGCGGCGCGGGATCGCCGGCACCGTGCTGATCCACAAGCTGGCCGGCGCCGCCGCCGCGCGCGGGCTGCCGCTTGCGCGCGTCGCGGCAATCGCGCGCGAGGCGGCGGCCGAACTCGGCACGATGGGCGTCGCGCTCGACGGCTGCACGATCCCCGGCGCCGACAAGTCGGGATTCAGCCTCGCCGACCACGAGATCGAACTGGGCCTCGGCATCCATGGCGAGAAAGGCGTCGAACGCACCGCGCCGATGCCGGCCGACGCGCTTGTCGAGACGTTGCTGTCGAGCATTGTCGCCGACCTCGTGCTCGATCGCGGTGACCGCGTCGCCCTGTTCGTCAACGGTCTCGGCGCGACACCGGACATGGAACTGGCGATCGTGCTGCGCGCCGCGTACGACAACCTGGGCCGCCGCGGCATCACGGTCGCGCGTGCCTGGGCCGGCACCTTCCTGTCCGCGCTGAACATGCCCGGCTGCTCGATCTCGCTGCTGCGGCTGAACGACGAACGGGCTGCCCTGCTCGACGCACCGACGCAGGCGCGCGCATGGCCCGGCGGCGGCACGGTCAACGCGCAGATTCGGATGACCGCGGCCGCTGCGCACGACGAGCCGCTGCCGCCGCTCGACGCGGCCGGTCGCGCATGGGCCGCGCGGCTGCAGCCGGCGCTGCATGCGGTCGCGCAGGCGTTGCTCGACAACGAGGCGACCCTGACGGAACTCGACACGGCCGCCGGCGACGGCGATCTCGGCGCGAGCATGCAGCGCGCCGCGCAGGCGATCCTCGCGCTGCCGGAAGCCGCGTACGGCACGCCGGCCGGCACGCTCGCGGCGCTGGGCGCCGCGTTGCGCCGCGCGATCGCGGGCAGTTCGGGACCGTTCTACGCGACCGCGCTGCTGCGCGCGTCGCGGCGCCTCGGCGATGCTGCCGAGCCGTCGGCGCGCGACTGGGCCGCGGCATTCCGCAGTGCGGTGGATGCGATCAGCGAACTCGGCGGCGCCCGCGCCGGCGACCGGACGATGCTCGACGCGCTGGTGCCCGCCGCCGATGCGTTCGACCACGCACTCGACCATGACCGCGACCCCGCGAGCGCATGGGCGGCCGCCGTGGAGGCCGCGGAACACGGCGCACGGCAGACGGCCGGCATGACGCCGCGTGCGGGACGGGCGAGCTATCTCGGCGAACGCGCGATCGGCACGCCGGACGGCGGCGCAATGGCGGTCGCGTACTGGCTGCGCGCGTTGCTGCCGCACGTGCGGTAGGCGGGGATTCGGGCGATGCGCCGGCCTCGCGAGCCGGCGTTTGCCGGGCGCGATCTCCCGGTCGAACAAGACGGCGTGGTCCGATCGAACCATCGGGTTGCAGCGCGGCATCACGGCCCTCCCACGCTCACAACCTTACAGTTTGACCCGCCCCGTGCCCGCCGCCTAAATTGCTCGTTGCAGGCCGCACCCCGGTGGGCGGCGTGACACCCAGGTGACAAAACCGATAGTTTGCTATCGAATGTTTTTGCCCCTATCATCTCGCCCATGACCAATCTGCACGACCTCCGCCTCGCCGTCAGCAGCCTGCTGGTGCTCACCGCGCGCAAGTGGCGCCGCACGAGCGACGCCGTGCTGACCGCGTACAACGTGTCCGAAGCCTGCGCGACGCCGCTGCTGATCGCCGGCCGCCTCGGCGAAGGCGTGCGCCAGGGCACGCTCGCCGAACACGTCGGCATCGAGGGACCGTCGCTCGTACGCCTGCTCGACCAGCTGTGCGCGGCCGGCCTCGCCCGCCGCGACGAGGATCCGCACGACCGCCGCGCGAAGACGATCTCGCTGACGACCGCCGGCCGTGCGGTCACCGCGAAGATGGAAGAAGACCTGCGCGTGCTGCGCGCCCAGGTGCTCAAGGGCGTCACGCGCGCCGATCTCGAAGCGACGCTGCGCGTCCTGAATGCGTTCAACGCGGCCGATGCGCAGCATCCGGCGTCGCGTTCGTCCCACCCCGCCGATTCCGCGTCATGACCTATCCGAGCCTTCGCGACTGGCTGTTCTCGGGCAAGACGTTCGCCGCGTCGATGCTGGCGCTGTACCTCGGCCTGTATTTCCAGCTGCCGCGCCCTTACTGGGCGATGGCGAGCGTCTACATCGTGTCGAACCCGTTCGTCGGCGCGACGCGCTCGAAGGCGCTGTATCGGGCGCTCGGCACCGCGCTCGGCGCGGCCGCCGCGATCCTGTTCGTGCCGCCGTTCGTCGAGACACCGTTCCTGTTCAGCATCATCGTCGCGACATGGTGCGGCACGCTGCTCTACCTCGCGATCTCCGACCGCACCGCGCGCAGCTACGTGTTCATGCTCGCCGGCTACACGATGCCGCTGGTCGCACTGCCGACGGTGACCGATCCGTCGACGATCTTCGACGTCGCGATCGCGCGGACCGAGGAAATCGTGCTCGGCATCGTGTGCGCGAGCGTGGTCGGCGGCGCCGTGTTCCCGAACCGGCTCGCGCCGACGCTGATCGAGCGCACCGACGCATGGTTCAAGGACGCCGCGTTCTACGGTCGCGAGACGCTGTCCGGGCACATCGCGGGCAAGGCGCTGTCGGCGTGCCGGCAACGCCTCGCCGCGACCATCACCGGCCTCGAATTCCTGCTGAGCCAGCTGAGCTACGATCATGCGCACCCGCGCGTGCTCGCCCGTGCGCAGGCGCTCGCGGGCCGGATGCAGCTGTTCCTGCCGCTGATGTCGTCGCTCGCCGATCCGCTGATCGCGCTGATGCGCGACCTGCACGTGCGACCGCCGGCGCTCGACGCGCTGCTCGCCGACGCCGCGAAGTGGTTCGACGCGCCGCTGCCGGCCGTGAAGGCCGGCAGCGACGGCGACACGGCCCACGATCCCGTCGCGGACAACCTGCGCGAGCGCATCGCCGCGATGCAGCCCGCCGACAGCGCGCTGACGAGCTGGGACGGCGCCCTGCTGTCGAATGCGCTGTGGCGGCTGCACCAGGTCATCGACATCTGGCAGGACTGCCGCTCGCTGCGCGCGCTGATCGCGAACGAGTCGGGCGTCTGGCAGCCGCGCTACCGGCACTGGCGGCTCGGCGGCACCGAGCGCTTCTTCGATCGCGGCATGATGCTGTTCTCGACGCTGACCGTCGTGCTCGCGATCGTGTTCGCCTGCTCGCTGTGGATCTCGTCCGGCTGGCACGACGGTGCCGCGGCCGTCACGCTCGTGGCCGTGTCGTGCAGCTTCTTCGCCGCGCTCGACGAACCGGCGCCGCTGGTGTTCAAGTTCTTCCTGTCGACGGCCGCGAGCGTCGTGTTCGCCGGGCTGTACCTGTTCGTCGTGCTGCCGCACGTGCACGACTTCGCGATGCTCGTGCTGATGTTCGCGGGGCCGTTCATCCTGATCGGCACGCTGCTGCCGCGCCCGCAGTTCAACATGGTGACGATGCTCGTCGCGGTGAACACCGCCACCTTCATCAGCATCCAGAGCGCATACGACGCCGACTTCTTCGTGTTCCTGAACAGCAACCTCGCGGGCGTCGCCGGGCTGCTGTTCGCGTACGTGTGGACGCGCGCGACGCGTCCGTTCGGCGCGGAACTCGCGGTGCGGCGCCTGCTGCGCTCGGGGTGGGAGGACGTCGCGCGCTCCGCGTCGACGCAGCCGCTCGACGACCAGCGCAACCATGCGTCGCGCATGCTCGATCGCGTCACGCAGTTGCTGCCGCGCCTCGGCGCGTCGGACGACCACCGCCATCCGTCGATCGAGAGCTTCCGCGACCTGCGCATCGCGCTGAACGCGCTCGACCTGCGCCGCGCGCGCCGCAAGCTGACGGGCGACGTGCCCGACGCGATCGACCGCGTGCTGGCCGGCGTCACCGATCACTACACGCGCTGTGCGACCGAGAATGCGCGCCAGCCCGCGCCGCCGGCGCTGCTCGCGTCGATCGACGACGCGCTGCAGCGCGTGGCCGGCCGCAACCTGCCGGGCGCGTCCGCCGCACCGGCGGACGACGGCACGACGCCCGCCGCCCCCGCCGCGCCGACCACGCCCGCGACGCACCGCCGGCTGCGCGATACGCTGCACGCGCTCGTCGGCCTGCGACTGTCGCTGTACCCGGCCGCGTCCGCGCAGCCGCCGCAAGCCGCACCGGACGGAGCACGCGCATGATCCCGTTTTCCAACCTGTCCTACCGACCGCGACCATGATCGGCGAAATCGACATCTTCGGCGTATTCGTGCCGGCTCCGCTCGTGCTGATGCTGATCGCCTACCTGATCAACATCGTCGTGCGGGCCCTGCTCGAACGCGTCGGCTTTTACCGCCTCGTCTGGCACCGTTCGATCTTCGACCTCGGCATCTACGTGTTCGTGCTTGCCGCGGTCGTCATCGTGTCTCACCATCTCGTGGCTAGCTAACCGTGAAAAAAACCTGGCTCTCGGCAGGGCAGATCCTGCTTACCCTGATCGTCGTCGTCGTGGCCGCCCTCGTGCTGTGGCGGATCATCAACTACTACATGTTCTCGCCGTGGACACGCGACGGCCACGTGCGCGCCGACGTGATCCAGGTCGCGCCCGACGTGTCGGGGCTCATCACCGCGGTGCAGGTCGCCGACAACCAGGAGGTGAAGCGCGGCCAGGTGCTGTTCGTGATCGACCAGGCCCGCTACACGCTCGCGGAACGGCTGGCCGAAGCGACGCTCGCGCAGCGCCGCGCGACGCTCGCTCAGGCGAAGCGCGAATATGCGCGCAACCTGCAGCTCGGCAACCTGGTCGCGAGCGAACAGGTCGAGGAAAGCCGCACGCGCGTCGAGCAGGGCGAAGCCGCCGCCGCCGATGCGCAGGTGTCGCTCGACACCGCGAAGCTCAACCTGCAGCGCACGACGATCGTGAGTCCCGTCGACGGCTACCTGAACGACCGCGCGCCGCGCGTCGGCGAATACGTGCCGGCCGGCCGCGCGGTGCTGTCGGTCGTCGACCGCAATTCGTTCCGCGTCGACGGCTACTTCGAAGAAACCAAGCTGCGCGGCATCCACATCGGCCAGCCGGTCGATATCGTCGTGATGGGCGAGCCGCATCCGCTGCGCGGCCACGTGCAGAGCATCGTCGCCGCGATCGAGGATCGCGACCGCACGCAGGGCGCGAACCTGCTGCCGAACGTGAACCCGGCTTTCAGCTGGGTTCGGCTCGCGCAGCGCGTGCCGGTGCGCGTCGTGCTCGACGAGGTGCCCGACGACTTCCGGATGATCGCCGGCCGCACCGCAACCGTCGCGATGCGCACCGACACGCGCCACGACGACACGGCGAAGGCGACTGCCGGCGCTTCCGCGGCGGCGGCGACGACGGCTTCGGCACCCGCGGGCGCAAGCGCGACGGGAGCATCGCAATGAAGCGCCACGGCCTGCGCCTCGTGGCGGCACTCGCGCCGCTCGCGCTCGCACTCGGCGCGTGCAAGTCCGTCGGCCCCGACTACAAGCTGCCGCAGCAGGCGTACGTGAATGCGCCGCTCGCGAACCATGCGCTCGACGACGCGAACGGCACGCTCGTGTCGCGCGACGCGGTGCCCGGCAACTGGTGGCAGCTGTACGACGATCCCGTGCTCGACGAACTCGTGCGCGGCGCGCTGAAATCGAACACCGACCTGCGCGTCGCCGCGGCCAACCTCGCGCGTTCGCGCGCGGCGCTGGAAGTCGCGAACGAACAGGGCGGCTTCTCCGGCAGCGCGGAAGCGGCCGTGCAGCGCGCGCAGGAGTCGGCCGAACAATATCTGCTCGAAAACAAGCTGCCGGTCGTGAACGAAGGCGCGGTCGGCATCAACGTGTCGTACGAGCTCGATCTGTTCGGCAAGCTGCGGCGCGGCGTCGAGGCGGCGCGCGCGGACAGCGAAGCCGTGCAGGCGGCCGCCGACCTGGCGCGCATCACCGTCGTCGCGGACGTCGTGCGTGCGTACGTCGAATCGTGCTCCGCCGGCGACGAACTCGCGATCGCGAAGCAGTCGCTCGCGCTGCAGCAACAGCGCGTGAAGCTGTCGCAACGGCTGCGCGACGCGGGGCGCGGCAACCAGACCGACGTCACGCGCGGCGTCACGCAAGTGCGCACGCTCGCGGCCGACATCCCGCGTTTCGAAGGCCGCCGCAAGATCGCGCAATACCAGCTCGCCGCGCTGCTCGCGCGCTCGCCGGCCGACCTGCCGAAGGCGGTCGCCGAATGCGAGCGGCTGCCGAAGCTGCGCCAGCCGATTCCGATCGGCGACGGCGCCGCACTGCTGCGCCGCCGTCCCGACGTTCGCGAAGCCGAGCGTCAGCTGGCCGCCGC
This sequence comes from Burkholderia sp. BCC1977, assembly GCF_905339595.1. Lineage (NCBI taxonomy): Bacteria > Pseudomonadati > Pseudomonadota > Betaproteobacteria > Burkholderiales > Burkholderiaceae > Burkholderia > Burkholderia sp. BCC1977. Next base: position 10,314 of record NZ_CAJPGQ010000016.1, on the reverse strand, counting down.
GACCGCGCGGATCGGCGTCGCGACCGCCGCGCTGTATCCGTCGGTCAGCATCGGCGCGTCGGCCGGCTCGGTCGGCGTCGCCGCCGACCTGTTCTCGTCCACCACGAATCGCTGGTCGTTCGGACCACTGATCAGCTGGTCGTTCCCGGTCAACGGCCAGCGCGCGCGCGTGCGCGAAGCCGAAGCCGCGACCGGCGGCGCGCTCGCGCACTTCGACGGCGTCGTGCTGAACGCGCTGCGCGAAACGCAGTCGAGCCTCGCGACCTATGCCGCCGACGTGCAGCGCACCGATGCGCTGCGCACGGCCTACGAATCGGCGCGCAGTTCCGCCGACGAAACGCACCGGCTCTATACGGCCGGCCGCGAGTCGTTCATCTCGGATCTCGATGCGACGCGCACGCTGACGAGCGTGCGCGCGCAAGTCGCCACGGCCGAAGGCCAGGTCGCCGCCGACCAGGTGAAGCTGTTCCTCGCGCTCGGCGGCGGATGGGAAGGCGATGTGGCGCCCGCTGCGGCGCAGCAGACGTCGGCAACGGGCGCACCGGCTGCTGCGTCGGGCGCTGCAAAGTAGGCGCGCGCGCGGGGCGGCACGACGTGCACGTCGCGCCTGCTGTCCCGCACCATCGTGCGCGGTTTCGCATGCCCGGTATGTCGATGCCGACGTCGCGCTTTACCTGCATTGCCGGTAAACTCGTCCGCGGTTTTCGTCATTCGCCGGCCGCCCGCCGGGCGGCCCATTTCCCGGAGAGTCATCATGCGAACCAGCGCCCGTAATCAATTCGCCGGCCAGATCGGCGCCGTCAAGCCCGGTGCCGTCAACGACGAAATCACGCTGCGTACCCCGGACGGCCTCGACATCGTCGCCGTGATCACGCACGGCAGCGCCGCGTCGCTGGGCCTCGCGGCCGGCACGAAGGCATTCGCGCTCGTCAAGGCATCGTCGGTGATCGTGATGGTCGACGTCGACAGCAGCAAGGTGTCGGCCCGCAACTGCGTCGCGGGCACCGTGTCGTCGGTCGCGAAAGGCGCGGTCAATTCGGAAGTCGTGATCAAGGCCGCGGGCGGCGCCGGAATCGTCGCGATCGTCACCAACGACAGCGTCGATCGTCTCGGCCTCGCGAGCGGCAAGGCCGCGTCCGCGATCTTCAAGGCATCGAGCGTGATCGTCGGGGTCGAGTGATCGTCCGGTCGACTGCAATGACGACCCGGCGTTCGCCGCGCCCGCAAGCGATGCGCAACGCCCGACCGGCGTGCAGGCGCACACGATGACGTCCGCGCTCGAGCACGCGCATGAACGCGTATTGCGATCGCTGCTGTCCGGGGCAGCCGACGCCGATTCTCCGGATGCACGTCTGTTCGGCGCCCTCGTTGCGGCACGTGCTTGCCGCAACGAACTCGCGCTGCTCGGCCTGCCTCCCTCCCGGTTGAGCCGCCTGCTTGCCCGCCAGTTTCCGCACCTGAATTCCATCGATGCCGCCGCGCTCGTGCCGGCGGTCGCGATCGCGGCGCTGCCGGCCGCGCACGCGCGGTTCGTCGCGACGCTGCACGCGCGGCTGATGCAGGATGTGCATTCCGCCGTCGCACGCGACGATGCCGACTGCGTCGCGGCCATCATCGCGCATGCGTGCCTGCGCCCCGATCACCTGTGGCGCGATCTCGGCCTCGACGGACGCGATGCGGTATCCGCGATGCTCGACCGCTATTTCCCCGCGCTCGTCGCACGCAATGTCGCTCAGCTGCGCTGGAAGAAATTCCTCGCGCAGGAAGTGGCCGCATCGCTCGACCTGCCTCCCGGGCCCGCCCCCGGATGCACGGGCTGCGAGGATTTCGGATTCTGCTTTCCCCGGGGACGATAGTCGCGGCGGCCCGCGCGGCTTGCCGACGCGCATCGCTTGACCGATCATGCGCGACATTCGTGCGCGCGTTTTCCCGCGCCTGCGTTCGATCGCACCGCCCACCGGAGGAACAGCCTTGACCGACTTTGCGAGCCCCAATCTGCCGTCGCGCGATTTCAAAGCCACGTCGCTTTTCTACGCGAAGCTCGGCTTCGTCGAAACCTGGCGCGACGACGGCTGGATGATCCTGAGACGAGGTGACGTACTGCTGGAATTCTTTCCGCATCCCGATCTCGATCCGGCCACGAGCTGGTTCAGCTGCTGTTTCCGGCTCGCCGACGTCGATGCGTTTTTCGACGAGGTGCTCGCTGCCGGCATTCCGGAGCAAACGACCGGCTGGCCGCGCGCGCATCGGCCGAAACGCGAGGCATGGGGCGGCACCGTCGGCGCGCTGATCGACCCGGACGGGTCGTTGATTCGGTTGATTCAGACGGACGACTGAATCGCGACCGGTCGCCCGAATCGATCGATACCGAAGCGGCGCGGCGGGCACGAAACGGCGGCACCATAAACGGTTACCTTGCGACGCGCATGGCACGCAGCGCGCGTCGTTCTCCCGTGCCGCGCGATCAGTGTCGATGGCGGTGGTGAATGTCCGGGAAATGCGCGTGACTGTGCGTGATCGGCAGATGCACGTGCGGATGCGTGTGCGGTTCATCGCCGTCATACGGAAAATCGTGCGTGTGCTGATGATGTTCGTCGTGCCGATGCCGGTGCGTATGCTCGAGCCGCTCATGCGCGTGCTCGTGTTCGTGCCGCTCGCGCACATGCAGCCAGATGCCGAGCGCCATCAGCGCGGCCGCGACCCAGAACGTGACGGACGGCAGCGCCGGCCAGATCAGCAACGACAGCACGACGCCGAACAGCGGCGCCACCGAAAAATACGCACCCGTGCGCGCACTGCCGAGATGCCGCAGCGCGACGACGAACAGTACGAGACTGATCCCGTAGCCGCCGAGGCCGGTCAGCATCGCGGCCGCCGCGGCCGGAACGGCCGGCAGCGCCGCGCCGGTCGCGAGCGCGATGCCGATGTTCACGGGCCCGGCGACCAGGCCTTTCACGCATGCGATGACCATCGCATCGTTCGCGGCGACCTTGCGGGTCAGGTTGTTGTCGATCGCCCAGCACAGGCATGCGCCGGCAATCAGCAGTGCGCCGACCGGCACGCCCGCGCGCCCCGGCACCCACGACAGCAGCGTGCCGCCGGCGACGATCGCGACCATGCCGAGAAACACCTGGAGATCCACGTTCTCGCGAAACACGACCCACGCGATGACCGCCGTCAGCACGCCTTCGAGATTGAGCAGCAACGCACTCGTTGCCGCCGGCGTGCTCGACAGCCCGAGCATCAGCAGCGCCGGACCCGCGACGCCGCCGGCCGCGATCGCGCCGGCGAGCCACGGCAGATCCGCGCGTTGCAGCGGCGCGGCGTCCTCGGCCGGCGCGCGGCGGCGGCGCAGCCCGCGCAGCAGCATCCCGACGCCCAGGCCGATCCCGCTGCCGAGATAGAACAGGCCGGCGACCATGAACGGCGACATCGCGCCGATCAGTGCCTTGGCGAGCGGCGTCGCGGCGCCGAACAGCGCGGCGGCGGTGAGCGCGACGAGAATCGCGGAATGTCTCGGGTTCATGATGCGGTCTTTGCGTAGGGCGTTGCGCATATGGAATCGGCAGGTTTCACGGGATGCGGTGGCGCGTACGGTTTGCCGGTGCCTGTCAATTTCGGGGTATGTCGGACGCGTTGCGCGGGCTTTCAGGTACCTGTCGCGTCATGCGCTGTCGACAATGCATGCCGGCCCGGCGATTCGTGTCGGGGAGATTATCGCGTTTGCGTGACGGATCGCCAACTGACGGACGGGCGGCGCCGGCAGCGGCGGCGGCGCGTCCGGACATCACACGTCGGTCTCTCGAATACGGCCGCACTTCGCGTCTGACGACAGCTCGCGCGACACCTATTCGCGTGTGTGCGCATCCGGGTTTCATCTGCATCCCGATTAAATCAGGAAAACGAATTATTTTGACGGAACATGCGGGATGCACGTCGGTTACTCATTCGATGACGCGCGCGTCGACCATTTGTCCGCAAGCATGGATGCACAGTCGCGCGGGACGCCCGTCTCCGAAACGTTTGCCGGGCGGGGCAGCGCAGTGAATTAATGATGTACGCGGCCCCTGCTCGATGCCCGGTCGCCATGCTCGCTCGACGTGAGCAATACCGTGCGCAAGCCGCGTCCGCCAACGCGCTTTCGTCGTCGGTTCGATTGGCAGTTCGATGCTGATTGGGTGAGACTGACTGGCTGTGCCGCCAGCGGAGGCAGTCCCGACCTGCCCCGGATGGGGACAGGTCGGTCTGTCATGTGATGCGCTGCCTGCGCGGGGCAGGCAGGCCGTCACCGCGCGGTCGCGCGGCGACGCATCGCGTGTTACTCGCTTGCAGCCGTTTGCTGCTCGGCCTGCGGTGCTGCGTCGGCCGGTGCTTCCGCGGTCGCCGGCTGCGGCGCGGCGTCGTCGGCCTGCGCGTCCGCCTTCGGCTGCTGCGGGGCGCCCTTCGCCGCTTGTGCGCCGCCCTTGTTGCCCGGACGGCGCGATTTCAGCCGGCGCGCGCGCGCCGCGTCGTCGTGCGTCACGCGCCCGACTTCGTTACCTTGCAGATCGACCCGCACCGCGTCTTCGACGAGACACGACCAGTAACGATTGCCGCGGCACCACGTCGACATCGCCTCGCGCAGCTCGGCTTCGCTCAGGCCGACGGCTTGCGCCTCGCGGGCGAGGTCGTCCCAGATACCGACCTTCAGCGGCACCTTCGGGGCCGGATTCTTCGGGAACGCGCGCGGGAACCGGCGCTGCAGTTTGCCGATCGCGACGATGACCGGATCGACCGGGGTCGACGGCTTCGACGGCTTCGCCGAAGCGGGCTTCGCGCCGGACGACGCTTTGGCCCCGGCACCCGATTTGGCCCCACGAGCGGGCCGGTCGCCGGACTTCGGCTTCGCGCCTGCGTCCGGTTGCGTAGCCGGTCGCTTCGCGTTGCGCTCCTGCTTGGCCTTTGCTGCGAGCTGCGCCCGCAATTCGGCAAGTTGTTCAAAACCCATAAATTCAATCCACCAGGAATATAAGGTGTGGTTCGTGCGGCCCTTCCGCACATCGGCGTTCGCCGCATCGCCTGCGGCTCGTCTGCCACCGATGCGGCTCACTGCGGGGCCGCATCGCCACCATCACTGTTTCAGGCACCCGGCCACGATGCCGGACAAAGGCAGGAGTGGAAGTATACCGGTACGCGCGGCAGTCGGTTGACTCACCGGTTCGCATTTGACGGCCCCGGGTGGGCAAGCAGTGTGTCCGCGCAGTCGTGTTGCGCATTATGGCTGCGTTTTCAACAGGTATCGACACACGCGTCACGTAGTGTCGCTTGCGGCACTTTCGCGCGCCAGTACACCGGTCACGCAACGCATCGGTTATTCCACAGTGCGAAATGGCGAGCGGGCGAGCGATGGTTCGGGCAGCGAAGACGTCGACGCCTGCGGATTTGTGCTGTCCGGGAGTCCGGGCTTTCGCATACGATCCGCACGACGTGGCGGAGTGCGTATCGATCGCTGCCGACATTCTATTAGTTGCGTCCGCATCGATCGTCGATCGTACGATGCCATCGAAAAATGCGTAGTATGGCCGGATCGACAGCGTCGGCAGCCTGCCGTGGCCGGTTTCACAACCCGCTGCTCAGCCGACGACATCGCTGTTGAATGCAAAGAGACCCCGGTTGTATGACACGGAGCGGAGACATGAATCCCCGACACGACCTCCCGCACGACGGCATGACGCGCGAAGAGATTCACCATCGGCAGATCGACATGCGCGGCTATCGGCGCAGCGACGGCCTGTTCGAAGTCACGGCCTGTCTCGCGGACCGCAAGACGAGCGATTTCACGCCGCCGGGCGGCACGCGCACGGTCGCGGCGCTGGCCCCGATTCACGACCTCGGCGTGACGCTGGTCTTCGACGCCGACATGATCGTGCGCGCGGTATCCACGTTCATCCGGTCGCATCCTTATGCGCAGTGTCCGGGCGGCGGCGACACGCTGCAGGCGCTCGTCGGGCTGCGCATCGGCGCGGGCTGGAACAGCGAGGTCCGCAAGCGCCTGCCGGCCTGCGACACGTGCACCCATCTGAAGGAGATCCTCGGTCCGGTCGCGACCGCAGCCTATCAGACGATGGTCGGCATGCGCCCATCGTCGCTGGATCAGCGTGATGGCGACGGAAAGCCGCTCAAGGTCGACAGCTGCTACGCGTATGGCGCTTCGCGCGATCTCGTGAAAAGCCTGTGGCCCGAATATCATCGGCCGCCAGTGTCGGCAAAGGCTGACTAGGGCATCGACATTCCATTGGTGCCGCTGCCGCGAACGGAAATGGGGTTCGCAGAAGCGGGGTCCCGCGAACAGTGCGCATCGCCAGAGCTCGCTGCAATCGGGTGCCGCACAGCAGGCGTCGCGCTCCAGCCGTTGCGCGCAGCTGCGGCGCCGCTTCGGCCGGCTTGATCGCCGCTAATCAGAACACGCCGAGCGCAAGCCCTGCGGCCAGACCCGCGCCAATCTCCGCGCAGCGCGCGAGATCCTCGCTGTCGATCGTCTTCGGCGCGAGGATGCGCTCCGGCGTCTGCGCATGAGTGCAGACGATCAAACCCGGCGCCACATTCCTGAGCCGCCATCCGGTCGCGATCCGGTCGATCTGGCGCAGCGCGTTCTGCCCGTCGCTGCCGGCGCAGATCATCGCCGCATACGGGCGGCCGTTCACGCGATCGAGCGCCGCGTAATAGCAGCGATCGAAGAAATCCTTCATCAGCCCGGACATCGCGGCGAGATTTTCCGGCGTCGCGAACAGGTAGGCGTCGGCGGCGAGCACGTCGTCCGCGCTCGTCGCGTCCGCACGCTGCAACCTGACGTCGACGCCGGGTTGCTCGCGCGCGGCACCCGCGGCTGCTTCGGCCATCTGCTGCGTGCCTCCGGTCATCGTGTGATAGACGATCAACAGCGTCTTCATCGGTGTTCGCTCGCGTTCGGTTTCGTATGCGCCCGCCGCACGCGTCGGTACGGCTCAAACCCGTATGTCGACGCGTATGCCCGGGCCTACGTTTGCCGGTTGTCGAATGGCGCCGTCTTCGAGGTGGCGGATGTCGCTCACCTTGAGTATATCGACGCGCCTGTTCCGCTTCGCGCTTCGCACGACGCGCGGTCAGTCCTGCCCGTTACCCGACGCACCTGCCTGGTCCGCACGCGCGTAGTACGCAAGAAACATGTCGGCAGCCGTTTCCGCGACCTTCTGCTGTTCCTGCGCGCCGAGCGGCGGCTGGCCCATCGTCACCTGCGGCCAGAACGCGAACGCTTTCACGATCCCGTGCAGTTGATGCGCGGCGAACACGGGATCGGTCGCCGTCAGCCGGCCAGCGGCCGCGGCCGCACGAATCCAGACCGTCACGTCTTCTTCGCGCTCGCCCATGCGCTCGACCATGTCGCGCGCGCGCTCCGGGGAGTGGATGGCCGCACCGATCGCAACGCGTGCGAGTGCGAGGAACGCTTCGTCGTTCAGCAACCGCAATTTGCGGCTCAGCAGCGCGAGCAGTTGATCGCGCAGCGGCACGTCGGCGCAGTAGGCCGGCGCGCCGGCGGTGAGCGTCGCGTCCCACAGCTGATGCAGGATCGCCGCGAACAATGCTTCCTTGCCCGGGAAGTGGTTGTAGACAGTGCGCTTCGACACGTCCGCGCGCGCAGCGATGCGATCCATGCTGGTCGCGTCATAGCCGGCCGCGAGAAATTCGTCGATCGCCGCGGCGAGTATTGCCGCACGCTTTCGGTCGGTCAGGCGCTGAGGAGAAGTACTCGTATCCATACAAAAATTTTACACCGCGGAGTTTACTTTTCCCAGGGATAAACTACACTGCCCGGTGTACTTTCATTTCCGGACGAATCGACATGGCTTCGCCTCTCGTTTTTCTTCATCGCATACTGGGATTCGCTGCCGCCAGGCGCGGCCGCACGCTGTCCGGCGAATCGCCGCAGCACGACGGCGAGCGCTTCAGCAACGTCGCACCGCGACCGGTCGAAGGTTTCGGCAAGACGCTCGGCATCGCATGGAACATGCTGGTCAACAAGCCGCGCAACACGGTTCCGACAGGTGCATTGCCCATCGATTCACTGACGCGCGAACAACTCGACGCAGCCGCCGACCGCAGCCTGTATCGGCTGGGGCATTCGACGCTGCTGCTGAAACTGCGCGGCGAGTTCTGGCTGACCGATCCCGTATTTGCCGAACGCGCGTCGCCGTTCCGGCGCATTGGCCCCAAGCGCTTCCATGCGCCGCCGATTGCGCTCGAGGATCTCCCGCCGTTGCGCGGCGTGATCCTGTCGCACGATCACTACGATCACCTTGACCGCGACACCGTGCTCGCGCTTGCGGCCACCACCTGCGTGTTCGTCACGACGTTGGGCGTCGGCGACCGCCTGATCGAATGGGGTATCGACGCGAAGAAAGTACGCCAGCTCGATTGGTGGCAGAGCATCGACATCGACGGACTGACGCTGACCGCGACACCGGCACAGCATTTCTCCGGCCGCAGCCTGTTTGACGGCAACAGCACACTGTGGGCGTCGTGGGTCATCGTCGACGACGATCTGCGCGTGTTCTTCAGCGGCGACACCGGTTACTTCGACGGTTTCCGGACAATCGGCGAACGTCTTGGGCCCTTCGACGTGACGCTGATCGAGACCGGAGCATACGACCCGCACTGGCCCTACGTGCACATGCAGCCGGAAGAAACCGTGCAGGCGCACATCGATCTGCGCGGTCGCACGCTGATGCCGATTCACAACGGCACGTTCGATCTCGCGATGCACCGTTGGCAAGAACCGTTCGAGCGCGTCACCGCGTTGGCGATGGTGCGCGGCATCGAGCTGTCCACGCCCAGGATGGGCGAACGACTCGATCTGAATGAGCCACATCGCGGCGAACGGTGGTGGAGAACGGTCGATGAGCCGGCAAAGGCTCCCGCAACGAAGACGCGCCGGTGGCAGCTGTGCGCGTCGCAGGCGACGAAGTAGGTTCGCCGGCCGCGGCGGTTTCCGGGCGGAAACGTCGCGGCGGTGAATTCTTGTCGTGGTACGCGGCTTGGTTGCGAATTCTTTGATTGATGGTCGGCCAGCCCGGAAGGCAGACATCCGGCGCTGGCCGAGATATATACGGCCCGTCCAATGGTGGCGATGCGTTTCACCTTCTTGACGCAGATTCAGCAAACTCCCGATTCATCCGCACAGCGATAGACATTCGCCAAGCCCATCGTAGACGGTCATCCACGACCGCCTACAGATTCACCTTTCGCTCAACTCGGTCTTGGGGCGCCCCGTAAATTCAGCATCGGCCACGCGCCCGCTTCGATTTCTCCCGACACCTGCAGGTTCACAATCCGTCACCGCCAACGCAGCGCGTTGTCACGTGACAACTGGCGATGAAGAGGAGCCACCTCTATTGAATCTCCGTCGCTCTGTTCGGCGCGATGTTTCAGGTTGCCGGCATGTCGATCGAACCGCACGCCTACTCGGAGCTAAATCGTATTATTTACCACGAAACACGTTATTATCGATACGATTTTGCATCAGCCACCATTAGCTGAACTCAATCGCGTGCTCGAGATTCATTCGCCCCCATTTTACCGGCCGATCACGCTCATTTTGCGTGAAACAACATGAAGAAAGTGTCGCAACCCATTGCTGGACAAGGGTTTACAGAGACACCTCTTTTTGGAGAAATGTTTCACGGCCCGGCTAATTCCCATCATCTCGCATCGTCAACGCGTCTGAATTCGCCTGCAAAAGCCATTGTGTGAGAAGGATGCGCGACACGATTCCACTGCCAGCCACCATCGAATCCCACGCTGGCACGACAAAGTTTCGAATCTCTACCCTCTCCCCTTCCCGATCGTCGTTGCAACGAGAACGTTGATTCGCCCATATTATTGGGGCCACATCAACCACCACAAGAGACCCAATTGAAATGCCGTGCAAAGGGTGAGAGCACGCTGCCCGCTGGAATACCCAGCGACGCGCCAGCCTGCCCAACCAGCACCGATCACTCGCGCATCCCGCTCGCACAACACGCCCCTTGGAATGGAGATGCCGCAGCAGTATCAAGTCGGTCATTCCTGTATGAAGCCGCAGCGGTTGTCACGTGACAACCGCGCAACCCAAATAGCTTGTCCATCGGAGACCCGGCCCAATCGACCGCGGCCACTTCGCATATCGCGCGGATTTCGTTACGTTAACGACTTCTTCTTTGGCTTCGCAGACGCAAGCGAAATCCGCCCAGAATCGCCACGGACGTGGGTTGTCACGTAACAACCCACGTCGCCCTCAGCCTCAGCTCCAGCTCCAGCTCC
>NZ_CAJPGQ010000015.1:0-163100 GCF_905339595.1 Burkholderia sp. BCC1977 | reverse complement strand
GATCCTGCACTGAGCGTTCGTGCCTCGCGTGCGCGGCAGGCACGCCGATGAAAAAACCGCCCGGTTGAACACCGGGCGGTTTTTTTTCATCGGCTGCCGGCTGCCCACCGGTGGCGTCGGGCGTTACCAGCTGTAGCGGTAGCCGACCTGCCCGGTGACGCCGCGCCGGTAATCGCCGCCGATGTTGCGTGCATATTTCACGTTCGCGTACAACTCGCCCGACTTGCCGAAGCCCGCGGTCACGCCCAGGCCGAGCTCGTACCAGGTGCGGCCCAGGTGCGTCGCGAACGGCGTGCCGCCGACGACGGTCTGGCCCGGCGACAGGAAGTCGTGCAGCACGTCGGCCGTGAAGTACGGCGTCGCGGCGCCGCCGCCCGCGTTCGCGTCGAGGTTCGGCCGGAAGATGCGCATGCCGACGCGTCCGCGCAACGCGTGGGTCGTCGTGCCCGACACGGCCGACACGTTGTCGTTGAACCCGTTCAGCTTCAGGTACTGGTACATCAGCTGCGCCTGCGGCTCGACCGCGATCGGCGTGCCGCCGATCCCGAACGGCTTGCCGACCTCCTGCGACAGCGCGATGCCGAAGCCGTTCTGCGAGGCCTCGTTGCCGTAGCTGTCGCGATAGCGGTTGCCGTAGTGCGTGACCTGGCCGACGCTGTCGAAGTAGGTGCCGTCGGACAGGTAGCGCGTCCAGTAGCCGCCGACGCTCTGCGCGTGCATCTCGACCGAGCCCGTCGACGTCGACAGGCCCGGCGCGTCCGCGCGCGCCATGTCGCTGAAGCTCGCGTTCGCGACGCCGATGCTGGCCGTCACGCCCGCATGCGTGCTGCCGCCGGCGGGTGCCTGGTCGAGCGTCCAGTCCTTGCCGAACTGCGCGAAGAACGTCCGCTCGTCCGCTGCGAAGCGGCCCGCGTTCGCGTCGAGGCTCTGTCCGCCGATACGGCCCCACACGCCGTCGCGATTGCCCGGCGCCTGCTTCTGGAGGTTATAGATGTCGCCGACGCGCTCGTGCAGCTTGCCGAGCGTCGAGAAGCCGTAGTCGGCGTTCAGCAGCGGCGTCATCGCATAGCCTGCAACGCCCGGACGGTACGCGAGATTGCCGCCGTTGCCGCCGCCGTCGATGACGGTCGGGCCGACCGGATCGCCGGGGTCCGTCGGGTCGAGCTGCGAGCGCAGGTACCAGCCGTTCGCATCGCCCTGTCCGCCGCGGTAGAGCCGGTATTCGTACGCGCCTGCCTGCACCGGGCCCGCGAGATGGAATGCCGACGCGGCGGTCGTGCCGCCATTGGCCGTGACGACCACCGGAATCCCGTCGCCCGTCGTCTGCGCGCCGGCGCCGGCCGTGTTCGCGATCTTCAGCCCCGTCGTGCCGCTTGCGGTGCCGCCGTTCACGATCAGCCGGTCGGTCGGCGATGCGTCGGCGCCGAGGTAGGTGTTCAGCGCGATCGTGCCGCCGTTGCCGACGTAACTGCCGGTCGTCAGCGTCCGGTAGCTGCCTGCCGCCGTCGGCGTGCCGGACGGCGCGGCGAACGCGACCAGGCCTGCGTTGTTCAGGCTGCTCAGCACGGAGCTGCCGGTCATGTGCCACGTGCTCGAGCCGTCGAGGGTCAGCGCGACCGGGTCGATCGTGCCGGTCAGGGTCGTGCCGTTCGTCAGGAACACGTTGCCGGTGCTCGACGCGTCGGACATGATGTCGCCGGCCAGATTCACGGCCGATGCGTTGAAGGTGACGTTGCTGCCGTTCGTGAGGTCCAGCAGCCGACCGTTGCCGGCCGTCACGACGGTGCCGTTGCGCACCGCGATGTCGACCGTGCCGCCGCGTGCGGCGAACGCCGGCCCGGCGACGGACGCGACGCTGCCGCCGTCGACCAGCACCGAACTGGTCGCGCCGGTCGCGAGCGTGTCCGTGCTCGTCACGCCGGCCGTCGCGCCCTTGAGCGTCGTGCCCGTCAGCGCGAGCACGCCGCCGCTGTCGACGGTCGCGCCGTTACCGGCCGCGCTCGCGATCGACGAACCCGTGTCGCCGATGCGGCCGCCGTTCTGCGCGACCAGGCCGTCGGCTGCCGCGCCCGCCGTGGAGAGCTTCGTGCCCGCCAGCCACGCGGTCGCACCGCTGCCCGCGACGATCGCGTGCGCGCCGGCGCCCGTCGTCGCGACGGTCGTGCCGTTGGCCGCGAGCGTCGCATCCGCGCCCGTCACGAACAGGCCGCGTGCGTTGTCGCCGGCGGTGCGCACGACGGTTGCCGCATCGGTCGCGATGCGCGCGCCGGCGCCCGTCGACGACAGCCCGTCGGCGCCGTTGCCGGTCGTGCCGATCTGCGTGCCCGACAGCGCGATCGTCGTGTTCGTGCCGAGGTTGTCGATGCCCTTGCCGGCGCCGCCCACCGCGATCGACGTCGCGCCGGCCGCGATCCCGCCGTCCGAGACGGTCGAGTCGATCAGCACGCCGTCGGCGCTGCCGTTCGCGACGACGGTGCCCGCGCCCGACAGCGCGACCGACGCGCCCGCGCCGGTCAGGTGCACGCCCGCGACGCCGTCGTCGGCCTCGATCGCGCCCGCGTTGGCGAGCGTCGCCGACGCGCCCTGCACGAGCGCGCCGGTGCCGTTCGACACACGGATCGCCGACGCGTTGTTCACCGTGCCGAGCGTGCCGACCACGACGCCCGTCGAGCCGGCGCCGGTCAGCAGCACCGTGTCGCGGTTCTCGAGCGTGCCGAGGTTCTGCGCGACGAAACCCGTCACGCCCGCGGTCGACGAGGTGACCGCGGCATCGTTGGTCAGCATCGTCGCGACCGGCGCGCCGGCATTCGCGCCGGCGAGGTCGTGCGCCTGGCCGTCGACGACGCCCGCGATCGCGCCGGCCGCGTTCAGGTTGATCGTCGCGTTCGTGTCGACGGTGCCTTGCGCGCCACCTTCGACCGCGACCGCGACGCCGTTCGTGCCGTTGACGTTGTAGGTCGCGGCGCCGGTGGACAGCGTGGAGCCGGCGCCGGTCGCGAGCACGCCGCGCGCGCCCCGGCCGTTCACGTCCGTCGTCAGCGTGCCGGCCGCCGACGCGCCCGTGTAGGCCGCGCCGCCCGCGATGCGGAACAGCGTCGAATCGTAGGTGTCGACGCTGAGGTGCTGCGCGGCGACGTTGATCTTGGAGCCGGCGCCGTATGCGTAGAAGCCGATCTGATTGGTACCGGACACGAAATGCGGCACCGCGTTGGCCCAGACGTTGATCGTTGCGCCCGAGCGTGCATGCACGCCGATCGCGCCGTTGCCCGTCAGGTTGAGCGCGCCGTCGAGCGTGGCCGTTGCGCGCGGCCCTTCGGCCCACACGCCGTAGTTGCGGGTGTCCGAGGCCGGATCGAGTCCGCCGGCCACGTTGATCGTGCCGGTCGACGTCGCGGCCGTCGCGGTCGAGCCGGTGCCGACCACCATGATGCCGATGCCGTTCACGCCGTTCAGCGTGATCGTGCCCGTGTTGGTCACGGTCGCGGCCGTGTTGGCCGCGAGCATGCCGACGTTCGCGAGCGGCGTGCCGGGCGCCGCGCCGTTGACGACGATCGTGCCCGCGTTGCGCAGCGTGCCGGACGATGAGCCGATGCTCGCCATCCCGGCGCCGTTCTGCGTCTGCGAGCCGATCACGATCGAGCCGAGGTTGCTGGCGGTGCCCGAGGCGCCGAGCAGGATCCCGTACGCGTGCGCGAACAGCGCGACGTCATTCGCCGTCGCCCCCGGCCCGTACTGGGCCGAGCGGCCGAGATAGATCGTGCCGCCGGCCGTGTTCGTGAAGGTGCCGCCCGCAGCGAAGCCACCGATCACCTGGCTGTCGAGCGTCGTCGCGTTGACGCCGACGTTGATCGTGCCGGCGTTCGACGCGTTCGCGCCACCCGTCGCTGCCACCGCGTAGTTCTGCAGGTCGGGACGGTTGCCGTCGAGCGTCCATGCGCCGACGTTCATCACGCCGTTGTTGACGAACGTCGTGCCCGTGCCGTTCGCGTACACGCCGTTGCCCTCGGTGTACGCATGGAACCCGAAGTTGTCGGGCGGCGTGCTGCTGCTCGTGTCGACGTTGTCGCCGGACGCGTAGCCGGACGAGATCACGCCATTGTTGACGCCGCTTGCGCCGCTCAGCAGGCGCACCAGCGTGAAGTCGCCCGACAGGCGCCCGTCGTTGATGAAGTGCGCGCCGTTCTCCGCGAGGACGGCCGAGCTCGATACGATCGTGTTGGTGCCGCGGAAGTCGATCTGGCCGTCCTTGCCGATATGCAGCGTCGCGTTCGCGCCGGTGCCGTGCATTGCCGACAGGTAATCGATCGGCAGCGTGTTCTTGTCGCCGGCGGACACGTTGTTCCGGTACTGGAAGGTTTCCTGCGAGAACGTGACGGCCTGGCTGAACGCGCTGTCGTAGGCGGCCTGCGAGCCGAGCGCGCCGCTTTGCACCGAGCGCACGAGAAAGTCGTTGTAGGCGGCGAGCGAGGCGGCGTCGGTGACCTTCCGCGTGCTGCCGTCGAACGCGGTGAAGGTGCCCGCATAGGACGGCACGTCGAGCTGGAGGTTGCCGACGGGGCCGCCGCTCGCGAGGTAGTCGCCGGTGTTGAGCCAGACCTGGTTGCGTGAATTCCAGTTGACGACGCTTGGGGCGGCGCCCGTCCCGTCCGCGAGGGTGAGGTCCGTCTGCTTCGCGGCCATCGTGATTGCGTTGCCGGCCGAGTCGGGCGCGTTCGCGGGGTTGCCGATCGACACGTTGAGCGTGCCGCCGGTGCGGCCCACGGTGCCGATGCGCGCGTTCACATACTGATTGCCGTTCACGTCGTTGTAGACGGGCACGTTGGTCGCGCCGGCCTTCGATGCGGTGAACGCGGACGAGTCGTAGGTCGCGACCGACGTGTGGGTGCCGGTGATCGAGTCGGGCGTGCTGACGCTGTACGTCTTGCCGCCGAGCGACAGCAGCGGCTGGTTCGGATTGCCCGACACGATGGTCGTGCTGCCGATCGGCGTGAGCGTGTAGCCGGCGTCGCCGCCCGTGCCGGCCCATGCGCCGGCCAGGCCGACCGTGTCGCCGCCCGAGACGGTCGCGGACCCGGCCTGGTTGTCGTTGGCCGTCGGGCCGAAGTTGCCGATCGCGCAGGTGCCGCCGCTTGCGACCGTCGCGCCGTTGCCGCAGGTCGACGCATGCGCGGCGCCGGCCGACAGCGCGACCAGCGCGACGCCGAGTGCGGCGACCCGCAACGGCGGCCGGCGCACGGCCTCGTGCGCGGCGCCCCGGCCCGTGCCGGATGCGCGGCCCGAACGCTTGCCGCGCGCCCGTGTCGTTTCCGCGACCGCGACCCAGCAGCCGGTGGTTTCGCTCCAGACCGATCGAAATGAGTGATTCACGACATGCCCCTCTTTCTTGTTTTGAAGTGGTATTCGCCGCGTGCGGCGAATGCGCATTCCACGGTGACGCGTGACTCGAATGGACGTGCGGCAGCCGTGGCTGCATGACGCGCCGGTCGGGTTTCGTTACACCGAAGATGGAGCGAGTCTACTAATCGACGGGGGTGTCGATTTTCAAAAAAAGCAGGAAATGTGGGGATGGTAACGGTATTGAGTGGTATTTCTGAATTGTGTGGTTAATCGAACTGAAAGCCTTTGTGGGGGCGGGTTTGGTGGATTTTTTGTAAAACAGGCGGAATCGCCGGTTCGGTGGGCTGGCGCACGATCCGTGCGGGGATTTTGCTTTAGGCTATGGCTTCCGGATTATCCGGGTTTGAAGGTTTATATTTTATTTGTTGCGCCAGTGAATTATTTTCGCTTGAAAATAAATAAAATAAAAGTGAATGTTGTGTGGCAAAGATCGCATGCGTGGAATGGCGACCTGAATGAAACGTTGTCGGGTGGAGTTTCAGTGCGGGCGATCGCCGGCGGATGCCGGGCGCCGAATGCGTGGTGCGACGATCCGTGCATGACGCGGGATCGTCGGGCCGCGACGACGGCGGAAAGGCGGAAGGCGTGAAGGGCGCGCCAGGCGGCGCGGCGCGCCTAGAAATCGATCGAGTCGTCGGAATCGCCGTCGGCGCCGGCCGCGAGTGCGGCGTGCGGCGTGCCGCACGGCGCGGACGCCGACGCGTCGAGGGCCGGGTTGCGCAGCTTCTCGAGCACGCGTTCGGGCACCGGAATCTGCATCCGCGCGGCGACGTCGCCGCACTGGAACATGATCAGCTCGCCCGGTTCGAACGAGGTCCAGATTTCGTTGTCGGTCAGCGGCTGCGTGGCGATCACCGCGACGCGATCCTCGGGCGTCGTGTATTTCGCGAAGTCGATCGACAGGTCTTCGTCGACCAGATGCGCGGTCGAGAACGGCCAGCGCCGCACGAGGTAGTGCAGCCGCGTCGAGCAGTGCGCGAAGAGGGCCTGGCCGTTCGACATCAGGAAGTTGAACACGCCGTGATCGGTGATGCCGCGCGTCAGCTCGCCCACGCGCTCGAACAATTCCGGCAACGGCGGCTGCGCGCCGGGGAACGCTTCGCGCAGCCCCTGCATCAGCACGCAGAACGCCTTCTCGCTGTCGGTGGTGCCGACCGGATGGTAGACGCTGCCGTCGAGGTCGGGTTCGTAGTCCTGCAGATCGCCGTTATGCGCGAAGATCCAGTGCCGCCCCCACAGCTCGCGCATGAACGGGTGGCTGTTCTCGAGCAGGATGTGACCCTGCGTGGCCTTGCGGATGTGCGCGATCGTGTTCTTGGACTTGATCGGGTAGCGCTTCACCATTTCGGCGATCGGCGACGTGGCCGACGCCTGCTGGTCGATGAAGAGGCGACAGGCCTTGTCCTCGAAGAACGCGATCCCCCAGCCGTCGGCATGGTGATCGGTGAGGCCGCCCCGTGCCGCGAAACCTGTGAAGGAGAATGTGACGTCCGTCGGCGCGGCGCAGTTCATTCCTAGGAGTTGGCACATTTTACTTGGGGCGGGGGCGGAAGCAGGGTAACCAACCGGGTGAACCCCGGTACAATGTGGCTTCTAGCATATCACCGAGCCTTGAGCGGTAAAAAGCGGATTCCGCCGGCCGAAGGCCTCGTGTTGCGGTTTGCCGTCAGTCGGCCCGCGCACGCGCGTTCCGGCCCCGCAGATGGCCAGCCCGTTCCTCACGACGCCTCCTATGACTGCCTCGAACGCTTCCTCTCCGGCGACGCTCACGCTCGCCCGTCCCGACGACCTGCACCTGCACCTGCGCGACGGCGACATGCTGGCCGCGGTGCTGCCGCACACGGCGCGCCAGTTCGCCCGCGCGATCGTCATGCCGAACCTGAAGCCGCCCGTCACGACCACCGCGCAAGCGCAGGCCTATCGCGAGCGAATCCTGGCCGCGCTGCCGGCGGGCATGACGTTCGAGCCGCTGATGACGCTGTACCTGACCGACAACACGTCGCCCGACGAAATCCGCCGCGCGCGCGACAGCGGCTTCGTGCATGGCGTGAAGCTGTATCCGGCCGGCGCGACGACGAATTCCGACCACGGCGTCAGCGATCTCGCGAAGTGCGCGAAGGCGCTCGAGGTCATGCAGGAAACCGGCATGCCGCTGCTCGTGCACGGCGAGGTGACCGATCCGGCGATCGACATGTTCGATCGCGAGAAGGTGTTCATCGATCGCGTGATGACGCCGCTGCGCCGCGATTTCCCCGGCCTGAAGGTGGTGTTCGAGCACATCACGACGAAGGACGCGGCCGACTACGTGCGCGACGCCGACGCGGCGCCGGGCCTGCTCGGCGCGACGATCACGCCGCAGCACCTGCTGTACAGCCGCAACGCGCTGTTCGTCGGCGGGATTCGCCCGCATTACTACTGCCTGCCGGTGCTGAAGCGCGAAACGCACCGCGTCGCGCTCGTCGAAGCCGCGACGTCGGGCAACCCGCGCTTCTTCCTCGGTACCGACAGCGCGCCGCACGCGCGCGACGCGAAGGAAACCGCGTGCGGCTGCGCGGGCTGCTATACGGCGCTGCACGCGCTCGAGCTGTATGCGGAAGCGTTCGACCAGGCCGGCGCGCTCGACAAGCTGGAAAACTTCGCGAGCCGCTTCGGCGCCGATTTCTACGGACTGCCGCACAGCACCGAGACGATTACGCTGCGTCGCGAAACCTGGGAACTGCCGCGCGAGGTCTTCGCGGGCGATACGCCGGTCGTGCCGCTGCGCGCCGGCGAGACGATCGGGTGGAAGTTCGCATGACCGGCACGCCGCCGCCCGGCGCCGGCCAGACGGCCGGTGGCGGGGCGGCGGTGTTCGCGCGGATCGACTGGTCCGCGCCGTGGCTCGCGCGTTACGCGGAGCCGGGCCGCACGCTGCAGGCGGCCGCGCTCGCGGGCGAGGCCGCGCTGCTCGATGCGTTGAACGGTGCGCTGCACGACGGTGCCCGCGTCAGCGGCCGCGGCAGGCCGCTGCGCTTCGTGCCGCAGGCCGAGCTGCCGCCCGGCATCGCATACGAAACCCATATTGCCGACACGGGCGGCGTCCCGACCCGTCACAATCTTCACGACTTCTTCAATGCGCTCGTCTGGTTCGCGTATCCGCGCATCAAGGCCGCGCTGAACGCACGCCAGGCCGCGGCGATCGACGCCGCGGGCGGCGTCGGGCCCGTGCGCGGCACGCTGCGCGATGCGCTGACGCTGTTCGACGAGAACGCCGCGCTGTTCGTGACGGCCGACCGCACGCTCGCCGACGCGCTGCGCGGCTTCAGCTGGCAGCCACTGCTGGTGGCCTCGCGCGACGCGTGGGGCACGCGCTGCGAGGCGCGGCTCGTCGGCCATGCGCTGCTCGAGAAGCTCGTTACACCCTACAAGTCCTGCACCGCGCACACGTGGATCGTCGAAGTGAGCGACGACTATTTTTCGTGGCCCGACGCGCGGCGTGCCGCGCATGTCGATGCGCGGATCGCCGGCGAACTCGCGACCCGCGACCTGACGAGCCGCGATTTCGCGCCGCTCCCGGTGCTCGGCGTGCCGGGCTGGTGCGACGCGAATGCCGCGCCCGCGTTCTACGACGATCCGGTGGTGTTCCGCAGCGGCCGCCGCTCGCGTGCTGCCAGCGGCGGCGCGCAGTGCTAGAATGCGCGTCGCAAAGCAGGCCAGGCAGTCGCGGCCTCGCCGCCTTCGGGCAGGCGGGGGCGAGGAAAGTCCGGACTCCACAGGGCAGGGTGATGGCTAACGGCCATCCGTGGCGACACGCGGAACAGGGCAACAGAAAGCAAACCGCCGATGGCCCGGCGCAAGCCGGGATCAGGTAAGGGTGAAACGGTGCGGTAAGAGCGCACCGCGGCGACGGCGACGTTCGCCGGCACGGTAACCTCCACCCGGAGCAATTCCAAGTAGGCAGGCGCGCATTTTCGGATGCAGGACGGGGCCCCCGTCTCGTCTGCGGGTAGGAAGCTTGAGCGCGTCAGCAATGGCGCGCCTAGAGGAATGGCTGCCACGCGCCGCGCGCTTCGGCGTACAGCGTGCACAGAATCCGGCTTATCGGCCTGCTTTGCCGTTCGAATGCGAAAGGGCCGGCGCTCCGTCAGGAGCGCCGGCCCTTTTTTTCATGCGTGGCGGCCGGGCGTTCAGGCCGCGACGATGTCGAACGAATGCGTGAGTTCGGCCGTCTTCGCGATCATGATCGACGCGGAGCAGTACTTGTCGTGCGACAGGTTGATCGCGCGCTCGACCGTGGCCGGGTTCAGGTTGCGGCCCGTGACGGTGAAGTGGAAGTGGACCTTCGTGAACACCTTCGGATCTTCGCTCGCGCGTTCGGCCTTCAGCGTGACCGAGCAGCCCGTGACTTCCTGGCGGCTCTTCTTCAGGATCAGCACGACGTCGTACGCGGTGCAGCCGCCGGTGCCGACCAGCACCATTTCCATCGGGCGCGGCGCGAGGTTATGACCGCCGCCTTCCGGCGCGCCGTCCATCGCGACGAGGTGCCCGCTTCCGGTCTGGGCGGAAAACGCCATGCCGTCCTGACCCATCCAGCTTACTTTGCATTCCATGCTTGCGCTCCAGCGTTGCCTGATTCGGATTCGATCCGGCATTGTAGCCCGCAGCGCTTCGGCCGGCTGATGCGCTGCACGACGCGCAACGCCACGCCGCCGTGTGCGGCGCCCGGCGGGGCGCCGAACGCTGATTTCCCTGCTGACTTTAGGGGTTTTACTCTAGGTGTGACGGGTATGCGGTCGTGTTCTTGCTTCCCAGTCAATTGATTTTAAAAGGGAAAATGGGTTTGGCCGGTGAAGTTTGTGATATTCCGCATTATGGTGTGCGATTTCGTAATGCAAATTTTCTTGTGAAGCCGGCGACGCGTTCGTATAATGAGCCCCATTGGTTGTCGCGCTGCGGCAACCTCCGCATGTCTCCTCCACCCTCCTCCTAAGGTGGATTAAGCCCGAACCAGCCGTTCGGGCTTTTTTTCGTCCCATGCAAACATTGGCGCGCAATTTGCGCGTCTCGATACCCGTCCTTGGCTTCCCGTCCTTGACTCCGTTTACGCGGGCTGCCGTGAGGCGGGCTGCAATGCCGCGCCCGGCGGCGCGTCCGTCGAACGGGCGGCCGGGGCCGGGGCGTGTGCGGCCGATGCATGGCCGTGACCGCGCGCGCAGAAGTGGCGCACACGTTCGCGTACCGCGCGCAGGCGGGCGATGCGATCTTCGGCGTGGGTGCCGCGGGCATCGGCGATGCGGGCGTCGAGGGCGTCGAGCTTGGCCTCGCAGCCGGCCCGGGCGGCGACGGCGGGCGCCGCTGCGGCCAGCAACGCGGCCGCGAGAAAGGGCGTAAGTCGTTGTTTCATCATGCCTGCTTGTTGTTTTGTCGTGGTCGGCCGGTCTGGCGCGGCAAGGTCAGGTGCCGCGCGTCGATGGGTGCCGCTCCGGGCGCTCGGTTCGCCTGGTGAATCGGGGCACGACCGGATTTTGGCCCATTTCGGGCGCCGCCGGCACGGGGCGTGGATTCTCTTTGACCGCGCTGCGGTATTTCC
This sequence comes from Burkholderia sp. BCC1977, assembly GCF_905339595.1. NCBI lineage: Bacteria > Pseudomonadati > Pseudomonadota > Betaproteobacteria > Burkholderiales > Burkholderiaceae > Burkholderia > Burkholderia sp. BCC1977. The sequence goes on along the minus strand of NZ_CAJPGQ010000015.1, from coordinate 152,134 downwards.
TTTATAATTCAGGGCTTTTCCGCATTCATGCCCACGGAAAAAGAACAGGGAGAGCCTGCACCGCGCCTCGAAGCGCACACAGACAAGCAGGAAGAACACATCGGGCAAAGCATTTTTTTTGGATCGATCATGAAGACGTTTTCCGCAAAAGCCCATGAGGTGACGCGCGAATGGTACGTGATTGACGCGACGGATAAGGTTCTCGGCCGTGTTGCCAGCGAAGTGGCACGCCGTCTGCGCGGCAAGCACAAGCCTGAGTTCACCCCGCACGTCGACACTGGTGATTTCATCATCATCATCAACGCAAGCAAGTTGAAGGTCACGGGCAACAAGACTCTGGACAAGAAGTACTACCGTCACTCGGGTTACCCGGGCGGTATCTATGAAACGACGTTCGGCAAGATGCAAGAACGCTTCCCGGGCCGTGCGCTCGAGAAGGCGGTCAAGGGCATGCTGCCGAAGGGCCCGCTCGGCTACGCGATGATCAAGAAGCTGAAGGTCTACGCTGAAGCTACGCATCCGCATTCGGCTCAACAGCCGAAGGCGCTCGAGATCTAAGGGGAGCCCACATGATCGGTAACTGGAACTACGGTACGGGCCGCCGCAAGAGCGCAGTCGCACGTGTCTTCATCAAGGCTGGCAAGGGCGACATCATCGTCAACGGCAAGCCCATCGCTGACTACTTCTCGCGTGAAACGTCGCTGATGATCGTGCGTCAACCGCTGGAACTCACGAACCACGGCCAGACGTTCGACATCAAGGTCAACGTCAACGGCGGCGGCGAAACGGGTCAGGCAGGTGCAGTGCGCCACGGCATCACCCGTGCACTGATCGACTACGACGCGACGCTGAAGCCGTCGCTGTCGAACGCAGGCTTCGTCACGCGCGATGCACGTGAAGTCGAGCGTAAGAAGGTTGGTCTGCGCAAGGCACGTCGCGCAAAGCAGTTCTCGAAGCGTTAATTCCGCTTCATGGCCGCGCCGCTTCCGGGCGGCGTCCGCCGGAAAAACCGCCAGCTTTCGCGCTGGCGGTTTTTTTATGCCCGCGCGGCGGCCACCCGCGTGCCGGCCCCCGCATTGAAATCAACAAGAACCTATTGATTTCATGGACATCAGCACGATCTTCTGATCGGCCCTACAATAGCGGCTAAAGCTTTTTGGAGAGTTCGCATGAACGCTGTTACCGAATCCGCAGCAACGACCACCGATATGCCGCTGCCGTTCGTCTTCACCGACGCCGCGGCCGACAAGGTCAAGCAACTGATCGACGAAGAGGGCAATCCCGACCTGAAGCTGCGCGTGTTCGTGCAGGGCGGCGGCTGCTCGGGCTTCCAGTATGGCTTCACGTTCGACGAGGAAGTCAACGAGGACGACACCGTGATGAACAAGAACGGCGTCCAGCTCCTGATCGACTCGATGAGCTACCAGTACCTGGTCGGCGCCGAGATCGACTACAAGGACGACCTCAACGGCGCCCAGTTCGTGATCAAGAACCCGAACGCCACGACCACCTGCGGGTGCGGCTCGTCGTTCTCGGTCTGAGCGCACGACGGATCCTGTCCGGTTGGCCGGAATGAAAAACGGGGCTTCATGCCCCGTTTTTTTATACCCGTGCGAGGTGCGAACCGTGCGGCCTGCGTGTCATCGCATCCTTGGGGCCGCTCATCAGCGCGGATAAAGCGCGCCGAGCACGCGCGCGCCCTCGGCGCCCGTCACGCTCGCGAGGTTGCCGGGCTGGCGCGCGGTGAAGCGATACGCGAGCCACGCGAACGCGAGTGCCTCGACCTGTTGCGGCGGCACGCCAAGCGCGGCCGTCGTATCCACCGTCGCCGGCACGCGGGCCTCATGTAGTGCGTTCCTGAGCGCATCGAGCAGCACCGGGTTGCGGGCGCCGCCGCCGCAGACGAACACGGCCTTGCAGCCGGCCGCGTGCTGCGCGACCTCGCGGGCGACCGAGACGGCGGTGAGCGCCGTCAGCGTCGCCTGCACGTGTTCCGGCGCGACTTGCGCGAACGCGGCGAGCTTCGCGTCGAGCCACGCGGGATTGAACAGGTCGCGGCCGGTGCTTTTCGGCGGCGGCGCGGCGAAGTAGGGCTCGTCGAGCAGCGCGTCGAGCAGCGGCGCGTGCACGGTGCCGCGCGCGGCGAACTTGCCGCCGTCGTCGTACGGCTTGCCGAGGTGGCGCGTCGCCCATTCGTCGAGCAGCGCGTTCGCCGGCCCGCAGTCGAAGCCGCGCACGTCGCCGCCTTCGCCCGGCAGGATCGTGATGTTGCTGATGCCGCCGAGATTGCAGACGACCCGCGTCTCGCCCGGCGCGCCGAACACCGTCGCGTGGAACGCCGGCGCGAGCGGTGCGCCGTGGCCGCCGGCCGCGACGTCGCGGCTGCGGAAATCGGCGATCACGTCGATATGCGCAAGCTCGGCGAGCAGCGCCGGATTGTTGAGCTGGCGCGTGTAGCCGCGCTCGGGACGGTGCCGGACCGTCTGGCCGTGCACGCCGATCGCGCGGATCTCGTCGCGCGACAGGCCGGCCGTGCGCTGCAGCTCGTGGCAGCACACCGCGTAGCGCGCGACGAGCGCGTTCGCCGCGACCGATTCGCGGTCGATCTCGTTGTCGCCGGGCTGCTGCAGCGCGAACAGCGCGTCGCGCAGCGATTGCGCGAAGCCGACGAACGCTTCCGCGAGCACGACCGGTGCCTTGCCGGTCTCGAAACGCACGGCGACGCCGTCGACGCCGTCCATGCTGGTACCCGACATCAGCCCGAAGTAGATGCCGTCGGCCGGATGGGCGGGTTGCGGATGTCGTTGCGGCACGTTGGGTCCTCCTGGATCGAGCGGCGCGGGCCGGTGCCACGCGCCTTGCGCCCGATTATCCGCGCAACCTGACGCGTCGTTAAGCGATGCACGCGCAAGTTATGGGAAAATCCCTGTCTTTGCGACATTCTTCCCGGCACCGATGAGCACCGAACCCAGTTCCAAGCCTGTTTTCCCCATCACCGACGAAGTCCGCCATGCGCTCGCCGTCACGAAGCGCGGCGTCGACGAACTGCTGATCGAGGAAGAGTTCGCGCAGAAGCTCGCGCGCAGCGCGGCCACCGGCGCGCCGTTGCGCATCAAGCTCGGCCTCGATCCGACCGCGCCCGACATCCACATCGGCCATACGGTCGTGCTGAACAAGATGCGTCAGCTGCAGGATCTCGGTCACACCGTGATCTTCCTGATCGGCGATTTCACGTCGCTGATCGGCGATCCGTCGGGCCGCAACGCGACGCGTCCGCCGCTCACGCGCGAACAGATCGAGTCGAACGCGAAGACCTACTTCGAACAGGCCGCGCTCGTGCTCGACCGCGACAAGACCGAAATCCGCTACAACAGCGAATGGTCGATGCCGCTCGGCGCGGACGGGATGATCAAGCTCGCGTCGCGCTACACGGTCGCGCGGATCCTCGAGCGCGAGGACTTCACGAAGCGCTTCCAGGGCGGCGTGCCGATCTCGATCCACGAATTCCTGTACCCGCTGATGCAGGGCTACGACTCGGTCGCGCTGAACGCCGATCTCGAACTCGGCGGTACCGACCAGAAGTTCAACCTGCTCGTCGGCCGCGAACTGCAGAAGCAGTACGGCCAGGAACAGCAGTGCATTCTCACGATGCCGCTGCTCGAAGGTCTCGACGGCGTCGAGAAGATGTCGAAGTCGAAGGGCAACTACGTCGGCATCAGCGAGAAGCCGACCGACATGTTCGGCAAGCTGATGAGCATCTCGGACACGCTGATGTGGCGTTACTTCGAACTGCTGTCGTTCCGCGGCCTCGACGAGATCGCCGGTTTCAAGCGCGACGCCGAAGGCGGCCGCAATCCGCGCGACTTCAAGGTGCTGCTCGCGCAGGAAATCGTCGCGCGCTTCCACTCGCAGGCCGACGCCGAGCGTGCGCTCGAAGACTTCAACCACCGCGCGAAGGGCGGCGTGCCGGACGACATCCCGTCGGTCACGCTCGCGGGCGCGCCGCTCGCGATCGGCCAGTTGCTGAAGCAGGCGGGCCTCGTGCCGTCGACGAGCGAAGCGCTGCGCAACATCGAGCAGGGCGGCGTGAAGATCGACGGCGCGACGGTGTCCGACAAGGGCCTGAAGGTCGAGGCCGGCGAGTTCGTCGTCCAGGTCGGCAAGCGCCGCTTCGCGCGCGTCACGCTGACCGCATGATCGCGCTGATCCAGCGCGTGAGGCGTGCCGACGTGCGCGTCGGCGACCGCACGACGGGCGAGATCGGCGCAGGGCTGCTCGCGCTCGTCTGCGCGGAGCGCGGCGACACCGAGGCCGCGGCCGACAAGCTGCTCGCGAAGCTGCTCGGCTATCGCGTGTTCAGCGACGCGGCCGGCAAGATGAACCTGCCGGTGTCGAACATCGACGGCGCGGGCGGCGCCGGCGGCCTGTTGCTCGTGTCGCAGTTCACGCTCGCGGCCGATACCAACAGCGGGCTGCGGCCGAGCTTCACGCCGGCCGCGCCGCCCGACGAAGGCGCGCGCCTGTTCGACTATTTCGTCGCGGCCGCACGCGAACGCCATCCGGTCGTCGAGACGGGCGAGTTCGGCGCCGACATGCAGGTGTCGCTCGTGAACGACGGCCCCGTGACGTTCTGGCTGCAAGTGCGGCCCTGATTCTTTCCCGGAGACGCGCCGCGATGGCCACCACGCAGATTCTCTTCATTCGCCATGGCGAGACGGCCTGGAACCGCATCAAGCGCATCCAGGGCCATATCGACATTCCGCTGGCCGACACGGGGCTCGCGCAGGCGCAGCGGCTGGCTGTCCGGCTCGCGCGGGAAGCGCGCGACGGGCAGCGGATCGACGCGATCTATTCGAGCGACCTGATGCGCGCGCAACAGACCGCGCAGCCCTTTGCCGATGCGCTCGGGCTGCCGCCGCAGTTGCGCGACGGGCTGCGCGAACGCGCATACGGCGTGTTCCAGGGGCATGACAGCACCGAGATCGAGGCGCTGTTCCCGGACGCTTACGCCGCTTGGCAGACGCGCGACCCGGGTTTCGCACCCGACGGCGGCGAGTCGCAGCGCGAGTTCTATCATCGCGTGCTGCATGCGCTCGAGCCGATCGTCGCCGCGCATCCCGGCGGCCGGATCGCGTGTGTCGCGCACGGCGGCGTGCTCGACTGCGTGTACCGCTTTGCAAACGGTCTCGATCTGTCGGCGCCGCGCAGCTATCAGCTGCTCAATACGAGCATCAACGTCGTCGATTACGTCGATGGCCGCGCCCAAGTCGTGCAATGGGCCGACGTGTCGCATCTGGACGCCGCGAGCGACGACGACGGGTATCGCAAGGTACTCTGATCCGTTCGTGCCGGCCCCGCTAGGCATGACCGGGCGCGGCTGCATTCTGCGTCACGCTTACCGCGGCAGCGCGTGGCGCGTCTTGTAGTCGAGTGCGTAGGCGATCTTGCCGGGCTTGTCGGCCGTGATCGGCTGGCGCAGCTTGTCGAATTCCCCCTTGCCGTACTTCTTCCCGCCGTTGAGCGCATCCGCGCGCCCGAGATCGGCGCCCGTCTTGCCGTCGATCACCGGGTCCGTGGCCGCGACCATGCGCATCGACGCGTTCCACACCGCGTTCAGGTAGCCGGTGTCGGCCTTGGCCGGATCGGGATCGGCCGCGCCTGCGCGCGTCAGGTCGTAGCGCGCGAGCGAGAACTTGCCCGGCTGCGCGCGCAGCCAGTCGGCCCAGTAGAACTCGAGGTAGTCGGTGGATTGCGCGGGCTTGCTGTAGCCGATGTCGCGCGTGAAATAGACGAGCGACCGGTAGCGGTCGTTCGTCATCCCGAGCGTCAGGCCGAGACCGCCCGGCAACTGCGCGGTCGTGATCGCGTTGCCGTTGCCATCCTTCAGGCGCACGTAGCCGCGGCTTTGCATCTGCTGCCAGAACACGTCGCCCGAGTAGTCGCTCAGGTTGTCCGTCACGACGACGTGCACGTGCAGCGCCGGGCCGCCGTCAGGCGTTTCGTAGTAGGTCGACAGGCCGTGGTGGCCGTCGGTCAGGTACAGCCTGTCGCCGTTCGGGCCGATCACGACCGGGTTCAGCACCGTGCGGTCGCGGGCGTTCCCGTCGGTCGTCGTGCACATGTAGCTGGCCGGTTCGCGCAGCGTCGACTGCGCGGTGTAGCCGCTCGACGCGACGCCGCCGAGGCCTTCGTCCGCGCAGAAGTCGTCGAACTTCTTGTCGGGCTGCCGTTCGTAGCGGCCGAGCTTGTAGTAGATCTGGTCGTAGCCGATCGCGCCTTGTGTCGGATGGAGATCGCCGAGCGTCACGTCGATCAGGTCGCCGGCGCGGTCGGCCTTCCATTTGCCCGGTTGCGGTGTGACGGTTGCGGGCGGCGCGGGTGTCGGCGTGGTCGTGATGTCGCCTGAAGGCGTTTGCGCATCCGTGCGCGCGACGGCGGCAACATCGTCGCCTCCGCATGCGGTCAGGGCGAAGACGGTGGACAGACTGGCGGCAAGGACGAAACGGATCGGCAGGCGTGGCATCGCGGGCATCGGGTGTCGGTCGGGTGGGCGGGACACCGCGCGGGTCACGGACAGGCGGGACGAGCAGGACGTGCGACCGTGCGCGGTTGCAGGCCTGTCAGCTTGTCACAGGCATTTGACGGCAAATTGAAATGTTCGGAAGAAACGAATCGTCAGGCGGGCGGGGTGCCGTCGGGCGGTGTCGCGGCTGCGCGGCGGCGTGCCCGTTTCGACGCGCCGTTGACGAGCGCCCAGCGCAACACGGGGGCGACCGCCCGGACACCGGGCCGGACCACCGCGCGGCGCAGCGGCGCGAACGTCGACACGCCGAGCCTGCGCTGCGCCCAGGGCGGCAGCAGGTCGATGCCTGCATGCATGATCAGCGACGCGGCCGGCCGCAGCGCGGGCGTTGCGACCGGCACATTCAGCAGGATGTCCATGACGTCGAAGGTGTGCGGCCCGGCTTCGAGTTCGGGCTGCATGCGCGCGAAATAGGCCGCGACCTCGGCGCGTGAACGAGGCACCTCCCGGGCGCCGAGCAACTCGGCGATCAATGCCGTTTCAGCGTAGTAGCCGTCCTGCAGTTCGCCCGACAGTGACGGATTCACATAGCGCAAATGCGCGGCGAGGAAGCTCGATACTTCCGCGACATGCACCCAGGTCAGCAACGCCGGATCGTCGGCTCGGTAGGGCCGGCCGTCGGGCGCGGTACCCGAGATGCGCGCGTGGATCGTTTTCACGCGCTCGATCAGTGCGAGTGCGTCCGCGCGGCTGCCGAACGTCGTGCCCGTGATGAACGTGGCGGTGCGCCGCAAGCGGCCGAGGATGTCGGTGCGAAACGACGAGTGATCCCAGACGCCCGCGAGCGCGAGCGGATGGAGCGCCTGCAGCAGCAGCGCGGCAATGCCGCCCGTCATCATCGACGTGAAATCGGCATGCACGCGCCAGCAGATGGCGTCGGGGCCGAACAGCCCCGGGTCGCCGGGCGGCGACGAGAGATCGATCGACGGACCGCCGCCGCCCGTCGTCAGGTGCGTGACGCCGGCCACGAGCCGCTTGCGGATCGGTTCGATCCAGCGCGGGCCCGGTGCGGGCGTGACAGGGTGCGGGCTGGGCGGCGTGGTCATGGCTGGCTTGGCGCGGGCAGCGGGCTACTTCCCGGCGGGGGTATCCCACATCCCGCGTTCGGCGTTGCCGGCATCGGGCGCGGAGAGCCCGAAGTGGCGGTACGTGAGCAGTGTCGCGACGCGCCCGCGCGGCGTGCGCTGCAGGAAGCCCTGCTGGATCAGGTACGGTTCGAGCACGTCCTCGATCGTGTCGCGCTCCTCGCCGATCGCCGCCGCGAGGTTGTCGATGCCGACCGGGCCGCCGTCGAACTTGTGCAGGATCGCCTCGAGCAGCTTGCGGTCCATCAGGTCGAAGCCGACCGGATCGACGTCGAGCATGGCGAGCGCGGCGTCGGCGACGGCCGCGGTGATCTGGCCGTCGGCCTTCACTTCCGCATAGTCGCGCACGCGGCGCAGCAGCCGGTTCGCGATCCGCGGCGTGCCGCGCGAGCGCTTCGCGATTTCCAGCGCGCCGTTCGGATCGATCTGCGCGTTCAGCAGCGATGCCGAGCGCCGCACGATGCGCGACAGCTGGTCGGCATCGTAGAACTCGAGGCGCGCGACGATCCCGAAACGATCGCGCAGCGGGTTGGTCAGCATCCCCGCACGCGTGGTCGCGCCGACCAGCGTGAACGGCTGCAGGTCGAGCTTCACGCTGCGCGCGGCCGGCCCTTCGCCGATCATGATGTCGATCTGGTAATCCTCGAGCGCCGGATACAGGATTTCCTCGACGACCGGCGACAGCCGGTGGATCTCGTCGATGAACAGCACGTCGTTCGCTTCGAGGTTGGTCAGCAGCGCGGCGAGGTCGCCCGCGCGCTCGAGCACGGGGCCCGACGTCTGGCGCAGGTTCACGCCCATCTCGCGCGCGATGATGTGGGCGAGGGTGGTCTTGCCGAGACCCGGCGGCCCGAACAGCAGCACGTGGTCGAGCGGCTCGGCGCGGCGCTTCGCGGCCTCGATGAAGATCTCGAGCTGGCCGCGCACCTTTTCCTGGCCGACGTAGTCGTCGAGCTGGCGCGGCCGCAGCGCGCGTTCGAACACCTCCTCGTGCGACGAGGCAGGCGTGGCGGCGATGATCCGCTCGGCGGCGAGTTTGTCGGTTTCAATCATGCGGCCATTGTACCGCGCGCGGTCACGCGGCCGAACTGGCCGAACGGCCGACTGGCGCGCGCCGTACGGCGGCGCGACACTGGCTCCGATAGCCGCTTCGGGCGGGCGTTACACCTTCGACAGTGCCTTGAGCGCGAGCTTGATGCCCTCGGACACGCCGGTGCCGGCCGGCACGTTCTTGATCGCGGCGAGGCCTTCCTTTTCGGAATAGCCGAGCGCGAGCAGCGCGTTGAGGATGTCGGTCGCGTGGTCGGACGGCGACGCGGCGCCGGCGAGCGCACCGAGGTCCGCGCCGAGCTTGCCCTTCAGCTCGAGCAGCAGGCGTTCGGCGGTCTTCTTGCCGATGCCGGGCAGGCGCGTGAGGCGCGCGGCGTCCTGCATCGTCACCGCCTGCGCGAGCTCCTGCACGCTCATGCCGGACAGCACGGCCAGCGCCATGCGCGCGCCGATGCCGGTGATCTTCAGCAGTTCGCGGAAGGTCGTGCGCTCCTGCGGCGTCAGGAAGCCGTACAGCAGGTGCGCGTCCTCGCGCACGATCTGCTGCGTGAGCAGCACGACGCGCTCGCCCGTTTGCGGCAGGTTGTAGAAGGTGCTCATCGGCACGTCGATTTCGTAGCCGACGCCGTTGCAGTCGACGAGCAGGTGAGGCGGGTTCTTTTCGAGCAGGATGCCGGCGATGCGACCGATCATGGATGGCGGGATGCGAGGAAGAAAGCGCGAGTGTAGCGCAGGTGCGGCGCGATGCCGATGGGTTGGCCGTCAGGTCAGGGCGACGCGGGGCGCGGCGCGTGCGCGACGCGTGGCGATCAGGCGGGAACGCCGGTGGCTGGCGCAACACGCGTGCCGAGAGTGGCCGCGCGCCGCGCCGGAGGAATGCGTGGCGTCGCGTCAGCCGACGAGCCGTCCGCGTCGCACGCGCAGCCCCTTTTTCGCGAGCGCCGGCGCGAGGCCGCCGATCGTGCCGAGCGTATTGCCGCTGTGCGCATGGCAGATCGCCATCCCGAGCGCGTCGGCCGCGTCGCTGCCGGGCTGGCCGGTCAGGTTGAGCAGCCGCGTGACCATCTCCTGCATCTGCGATTTGGTCGCGCGGCCGTAACCGACGACGGCCTGCTTCAGTTGCAGCGCGGTGTATTCGGCGACCGGCAGGCCGCCGGAGACGAGCCCGCAGATCGCGGCGCCGCGCGCCTGGCCGAGCAGCAGCGTCGACTGCGGGTTCACGTTGACGAACACCTGTTCGATCGCGGCCTGGTCGGGCGCGTGTTCGCGCACGAGCGTCGATACGCCCTGGAAGATCGTGCCGAGCCGGGTGGCCAGGTCGGCCGTGGGCGTGCGGATCACGCCGCTTGCGACATAGGCGAGCCGGTGGCCGCTGACGTCGATGACGCCGAAGCCGGTGACGCGCAGGCCGGGGTCGATGCCGAGAATTCGCATGAGTGAGGAGAAAAACCTGATGCAGCGATACTACAACGAATGGTGCGCGGCGCCGGCCCCACGGTCGCGTGCGCCGGCGCCGCGCAATAAAAAACCCGGCGGGTGCGATGCCGCCGGGTTTGCGTGCAGCGGCCGCGCGGGCCGCGTGCGATCAGTGACGGAAGTGACGCACGCCCGTCAGGATCATCGCGATACCGTGCTCGTCGGCCGCCGCGATCACTTCGTCGTCGCGCATCGAGCCGCCCGGCTGGATCACGCAGGTCGCGCCTGCCGCCACGACGACGTCGAGACCGTCGCGGAACGGGAAGAACGCGTCCGATGCGACGGCCGAGCCGGCCAGCGTGAGGCCCGCGTTCTGTGCCTTGATGCTCGCGATGCGTGCCGAATCGACGCGGCTCATCTGGCCTGCGCCGACGCCGAGCGTCATGCCGTTGCCGCAGAACACGATCGCGTTCGACTTCACGTACTTCGCGACGCGCCATGCGAACAGCAGGTCGTCCATTTCCTTCGCGGTCGGCTGGCGCTTCGTGACGACGCGCAGCTCGCTCGGCTGCACGTTCTTCGAATCGAGCGACTGCACGAGCAGGCCGCCGCCCACGCGCTTCAGGTCGAACGCGTTATGGCCGTCGCCCAGCGCGATTTCGAGCAGGCGCACGTTCTGCTTCGCGGCGAACACCTGCTTCGCGGCGTCCGAGAACGACGGCGCGATCAGCACTTCGACGAACTGCTTCGCCACCGCCTGCGCGGCCGTCTCGTCGACTTCGCGGTTGAACGCGATGATGCCGCCGAACGCCGACGTCGGGTCGGTCTGGAATGCCTTCGCATACGCGTCCGCCGAGTCGTTGCCGACCGCGACGCCGCACGGGTTCGCATGCTTGATGATCACGCAGGCCGGTGCGTCGAATGTCTTCACGCATTCCCACGCCGCGTCCGAATCCGCGATGTTGTTGTACGACAGTTCCTTGCCCTGCAGCTGGCGGTAGTTCGCCAGCGCGCCGGCCGGCGCCGCGAGGTCGCGGTAGAACGCGGCGCTCTGGTGCGGGTTCTCGCCGTAGCGCAGGTCCTGCACCTTGTCGAACGCCAGGTTCAGCGTGGCCGGGTACGCGCTGCGCGAAGCGTGCTGCAGCTCGTCGGTCAGGCTCGTCAGGTAGTTCGTGATCGCGCCGTCGTATTGCGCGGTGTGCGCGAACACCTTGGTCGCGAGGCGGAAGTTGGTCGCGTAGCCGATCGCGTTGCCGTTCGCCTTCATTTCGTCGAGCACGACCGCGTAGTCGGCCGGGTCGACGACGACCGTCACGTCGCGGTGGTTCTTCGCGGCCGAGCGCAGCATCGTCGGGCCGCCGATGTCGATGTTTTCGATCGCGTCGGCGAGCGTGCAGTCGTCCTTCGCGATCGTCGCGACGAACGGATACAGGTTCACGACCAGCAGGTCGATCGTCGGGATGCCGTGCTGCTCCAGCGCCTGCATGTGCTCGGGCAGGTCGCGGCGGGCGAGGATGCCGCCGTGCACCTTCGGGTGGAGCGTCTTCACGCGCCCATCGAGCATCTCCGGAAAGCCCGTGTAGTCGGCCACTTCGGTCACGGGCAGGCCCGCGTCGGCGAGGAGTTTCGCGGTGCCGCCGGTCGACAGCAGCTTGACGCCGAGGTCGGACAGCGACTTCGCGAAGTCGACGATGCCGGTCTTGTCGGAAACGGAAATGAGCGCTTGCTTGATCATGATGGAACCACCAATAGCCAGGGAAACGGGGACGGGACGGCTGCCTACAGCAGGCCGTGCTGCTGCAGCTTCTTGCGCAGCGTATTGCGATTGATGCCGAGGTACTCCGCGGCGAGCGACTGGTTGCCGCCGGCCTGTACGAGCACGACCTCGAGCATCGGCTTTTCGACGCAGGACATCACCATTTCATAGACGTCGTGCGGATTGGAGCCGTCTAGATCCCGGAAATACACGTCCAGGCTCTCGCGGACACATTGTTCGATGTTGTGCTTGCTCATGCTGCTAACTGGTTATGGTCGTCCGACTCGCCCTGGCCGTTTTCCTCTTCGTCATCGACGTAGACGAGGTGGTCCGACAGCGCCTTTTGCGCCTCGAAGAAGGCATTGACGGCGGCGAGCTGCTCGCGGGTGGAATCGAGCGTGTTCATCCTGTGCCGGAACCCGTTGGCACCGGAAAGGCCGCGAGTGTACCAGCCGATGTGCTTGCGCGCAGTACGGACGCCCGTGAATTCACCATAGAAAGCGTAGTGGTCTTCCAGGTGTTCGTTCATCACGTGCTGGATCTCGTCGATCAGCGGCGGGGGCAGCAGTTCGCCGGTTTGCAGGAAATGATCGATTTCACGGAACAGCCACGGCCGGCCTTGCGCGGCGCGACCGATCATCAGTGCGTCGGCGCCGGTCGCGTCGAGCACGGCCTTCGCTTTCGCCGGCGACGTGATGTCGCCGTTCGCGACGACCGGGATGCGCACGGCCGCCTTCACGGCCGCGATCGTGTCGTATTCCGCGTCGCCGCGGTAGAGGTCGGCGCGCGTGCGGCCGTGCACGGTCAGCATCGAGATGCCGGCCGCTTCGGCGAGGCGCGCGACCGTGATCGCGTTCTTGTGATCGCGATCCCAGCCGGTGCGGATCTTCAGCGTGACGGGCACCGCATCCGGCCCCGTGCCGACCGCCGCGACGACGGCCTCGACGATCCGCTGCACGAGCGGCTCGTTCTGCAGCAGCGCGGAGCCGGCCGCGACGTTGCAGACCTTCTTCGCCGGGCAGCCCATGTTGATGTCGATGATCTGCGCGCCGTTGTCGACGTTGTAGCGGGCCGCTTCGGCCATCATCGCCGGATCGGCGCCGGCGATCTGCACCGCGATCGGCTCGACTTCGCCTTCGTGGTTTGCCCGCCGCATCGTCTTCGCGCTTTTCCACAGCTGCGCATTGGACGCGACCATCTCGGACACGGCGTACCCGGCCCCCAGCCGCTTGCACAGCTGGCGGAACGGACGATCCGTCACCCCGGCCATCGGGGCGACGAACAGGTTGTTACGCAATACGTGAGAGCCGATAACGGGCATCGCAATGGCACCGCCCGCGAGCGCCGGGCGTCGCGGGCAAAAAAGGGCGGAGGGAAAACGCGCATTTTACCGTATTCCCATGCCCCGCCGATTTGACCCGGTTTGCACGGCCTGACGGCGCGCAACGCGCGGTGCGCCGCGCGTCAGTTGCGCTGGCCGAACATCATCTGTCGCGCGATCGCCTTCTTGAGCGGCGGCACGAATTCGAGCGCGGTCAGCGCCGCGCCGCGCAGCAGCGGAAGGGGGCCGGCGTCGACCGTGAACAGGCGCGCGAGCGTGTCTGTCGCGCCGATCGTGAAGCGCCGGTCGAGCGCGCGCCGCGCGTTGAAGGTTGCGAGTGCGGTCGCTTCGAAGCCCTGCGCGGACAGCGCGTCGACGAGCGTGTGCGCATCGCGCAGCCCGAGGTTGAGCCCCTGGCCGGCGACCGGATGCAGCGTTTGTGCGGCGTTGCCGACGATCGCGATGCGCCCGTTGACGAGCGTTTGCGCCGCGTTCAGCCCGAGCGGGAACGAGGCGCGCCCCGCGATCGCGACGAACCGGCCCATCCGCTCGCCGAACGCGTCACCGAGTTCGCGCAGGAACGCGTCGTCGGGAAGGGCGGCGCGGCGGGCCGCCTCGTCGGGCGTGCAGCACCACACGAGCGAATACTCGGCCTGGCGCGGGCCGCCGAGCGGCAGCAGCGCGAGCGGGCCTTCGTGCGTGAAGCGTTCCCACGCGACGTTCGGGCGCGGCGCCGAGACCGTGACGGTGCCGACGATCGCGGTCTGGCCGTAGTCGCGGCGATGCTTGCCGGTATCGGCCTGCTGTTCGTGGAACAGCCCGCCTTCGGCGTTGATGACGATGCGCGCGCGCAGCGTGCGCTCGCCTTGCGGGCCGTCGAGCGTCAGCGTGACGCCGTCGGCGTCCTGTTGCGGCGTGCGTGCGGTGGTCGACGTGAACCAGTCGACGCGCGTGCCGCGCACTGCCTGCGCGAGCGCCTGCACGATCGAGCCGTAGCGCACCACATAGCCGAGCGCGGCGAGGTCGTGCTCGTCGCGGTCGATCAGCGTGCGCCCGAAATGGCCGCGCTGCGATACGTGGATGTGTTCGATCGGCGTCGCGTCGGCCGGCCAGCCGAGCGTGTCGAGCAGCACGCGGCTGCCGTGCGACACGGCAATCGCGCGCGGGTCGTTCGCGCTCGCGGCCGGCTCACGCGCGTCGATCAGCGCGATCGACGCGTGCTGCGTCGCGCTGCGTCGTGCGAGCCAGCCGGCGAGCGCGAGCCCGACGGGGCCCGCGCCGACGATGGCGAGGTCGTAGTCCGGCGTGGCGGGGGAGGAAGCGGTCGTCATCAGTGTTCGTGAAACGGGGTAACGGTCAACGGCGGGTCAACGGCGGGTCAACAGCAAGTCAATGGCCAGGCCGCCAGGGTCGATGGCAGCCTGCGGCACGCTCATGCGCCGTGCGCCGCGCCCGCGCGCATCAATGCCTCGATCTCGGCGGCCGCCACCGGCACGTCGCGCGTGATCAGCTCGCAACCGTGCTCGCGCACGATCGCGTCGTCCTCGATGCGGATGCCGATGTTCCAGTATTCGGACGGCACGTCGTCGGCTGCCCGCACGTACAGGCCCGGCTCGACGGTGAGCGTCATGCCGGGTTTCAGCGTGCGCCACGGCAGCGCGCCGTTGGCGTCGCGCGCGGCGAGCCGCTCGCGATAGTCGCCGCAATCGTGCACGTCCATGCCGATCCAGTGGCCGGTGCGGTGCATGTAGAAGCGTGCGTACGCGCGCTCGGCGATCACGTCGTCGACGCTCGAGAAGCGCGTCTTCGGGATGATGCCGGTATCGAGCAGCCCTTGCGCCAGCACCCGCACGGCCGCGTCGTGCGGCGCTTCGAACGGCACGCCCGCGCGCGTTGCGTCGATCGCGGCCTGCTGCGCGGCGAGCACGATGTCGTACAGCGTGCGCTGCGCGGGCGAGAAGCGCCCGTTGGCCGGGAACGTGCGCGTGATGTCCGACGCGTAGCCGTCGAGTTCGCACGCGGCATCGATCAGGATCAGGTCGCCGTCCCGCGCGGCCGCGTTGCCGGCCGGGTAGTGCAGCACGCACGCGTTCGCGCCGGCCGCGACGATCGAGCCGTACGCGGGCGCCTGCGCGCCGTGCTTGCGGAACGCGTACAGCAGCTCGGCCTCGAGTTCGTATTCGCGGATTCCCGGGCGGCACACCTGCATCGCGCGGCGGTGCGCGAGCGCGGAGATGTGCGCGGCACGCATCATGATCGCGAGTTCGTGTTCGTCCTTCACGAGCCGCATGTCGTCGAGCAGCGGCGTGAGGTCGAGCAGCGCGTCCGGCGCGGCGACACCCGTGCGCGCCTGCGCGCGCACCGCATCGATCCAGCCGGCGAGCTGGCGGTCGAACTCGGCCGACGCGCCGAACCGGTAGTGCACGGTGCCCGCATCGGCGAGCAGGCGCGGTATTTCGGTGTCGATCACGTCGGCCGCGTAGGCCGCGTCGAAGCCGAACGCATCGCGCGCGGCCTCGGGCCCGTAATGGAAACCTTCCCAGATCTCGCGGTCGGCATTCTTCGCGCGGCAGAACAGGATCGATTCCGGCGCGCCGTGCGACCCGGCCGCGTTCAGCACGAGCACGGCGTCCGGCTCGGTGAAACCCGTCAGGTAGTGGAAGTAGCTGTCATGCCGGTACGGAAAGGCCGTATCGCGGTTGCGCAGCATTTCCGGCGCGGTGGGGACGATGGCGACGCCGCCGCCCGCGGCGCGCAGTGCGGCAAGCACGCGTTCGCGGCGCTGGCGGTAGACGTCGACGGCGATGGCGGTATCGAGGGGTGCATTCATCGTGCGATTGTAGCGCCGCCGGACGCCGCGCGTGAGAGGGGCGGCTGCAAGCCGCGCCGGACGGGGCTCGGCGGCGGCTGTTGCAAACCATCCACAGGCCGGACGGGCGATTTTCTACCGGGCCGCGCCGGCCGGTTATGATCGGCGACAACGTATACTCTCGGCGGTTCCCTTAAAAAGGCAGATGATGAAATTAATCGGTTCGCTCAGCAGCCCGTACGTCCGAAAGACGCGGATCGTGCTTGCTGAAAAGAAGATCGACTACAAGCTGGAGCTCGAGAACGTGTGGGCGCCGGAGACGGACATTCATGCAGCGAATCCGCTCGGCAAGGTCCCGTGTCTGGTGATGGAGGATGGTGCCGCGGTGTTCGATTCCCGCGTGATTTGCGAATACGTCGATACGCTGTCGCCGGTCGGCAAGCTGATTCCGCCGTCGGGGCGCGAACGTGTCGAAGTGCGTTGCTGGGAAGCGCTGGGCGACGGCGTGCTCGACGCGGCCGTGGCGATCCGTCTCGAACACACGCTGCGTGACGAAGCGCAGCGCAGCGCGAGCTGGATCGCGCGCCAGCAGCGCAAGATCGACGACGCGCTCGTCGCGATGTCGCAGGGCCTCGGCGGCAAGACGTGGTGCGTCGGTAATCATTACACGCTCGCCGACATCGCACTCGGCTGCGCGCTCGGCTACCTCGACTTCCGGATGCCCGAACTCAACTGGCGCGACCGCCATCCGAACCTCGACAAGCATTTCGTGAAGCTGTCGCAGCGGCAGACGTTCACCGACACGCTGCCGCAAGGCTGACCGGCCGCCGGCTGCCGATCGGGCAGACAAGAGAAAAGCGCCCCGCGGGGCGCTTTTCTTTTTGGCGAGCCGCCTCGGCGGCGGGCGTTCGCGCGTTAATCGATCGACGCGTAAACGGTTTCGCCGAGCACGAACGAGTCGCTGCGCGCGATCGGCCACCACTTGTCGTACAGCGTATAGCCGCAGGTCTGGCCGTCAAGCAGCGCGCCGGGCTTCAGGTACTTCAGCAGTTGCGACATCAGCCGCACCTCGTGCGGCGCGACGCGCTGCACGATGTGATGCGCGCGCAGCTCGGACGGATGGCCGAGGCCGGCCGCCTGCACGAGTTCCTGCAGCGCATGCAGCGTATTGCGGTGGAAGTTGTATACGCGCTCGGCCTTGTCCGGCACGACGAGGGCGCGCTGGCGCACCGGGTCCTGCGTGGCGACGCCGGTCGGGCAGCGGTCGGTGTGGCAGTGCTGCGCCTGGATGCAGCCGACCGCGAACATGAAGCCGCGCGCCGAGTTCACCCAGTCCGCGCCGATCGCGAGCGTGCGCGCGATGTCGAACGCGGTGATGATCTTGCCGCTCGCGCCGATCTTCACGCGGTCGCGCACGCCGATCCCGACGAGCGTGTTGTGCACCAGCAGCAACCCTTCCTGCAGCGGCACGCCGACATGGTCGGTGAACTCGAGCGGTGCCGCGCCGGTGCCGCCTTCCGCGCCGTCGACGACGATGAAGTCGGGCACGATGCCCGTCTCGATCATCGCCTTCGCGATCCCGAAGAATTCCCACGGATGGCCGATGCACAGCTTGAAGCCGGTCGGCTTGCCGCCCGACAGCGTGCGCAGCCGCTCGACGAATTCGAGCAGCCCGCGCGGCGTCG
This sequence comes from Burkholderia sp. BCC1977, assembly GCF_905339595.1. Lineage (NCBI taxonomy): Bacteria > Pseudomonadati > Pseudomonadota > Betaproteobacteria > Burkholderiales > Burkholderiaceae > Burkholderia > Burkholderia sp. BCC1977. Next base: position 134,429 of record NZ_CAJPGQ010000015.1, on the reverse strand, counting down.
AGAATTGCGAGTGCGTCGCGGGCGAGATGCAGTCCTTGCCCATCGGCACGCCGCGCGTCTCGGCGATTTCCGGCGTGATCTTCGCGGCCGGCAGCACGCCGCCGTGGCCCGGCTTCGCGCCTTGCGACAGCTTGATCTCGATCATCTTGACCTGCGGATCGGCGGCCTGCTTCGCGAACTTGTCCGGGTTGAACGTGCCGTCGTCGTTGCGGCAGCCGAAGTAGCCGGACGCGATTTCCCAGATGATGTCGCCGCCGTTCTCGCGGTGATACTTCGACAGCGAGCCTTCGCCGGTGTCGTGCGCGAATCCGCCCTTCTTCGCGCCGAGGTTCAGCGAGCGGATCGCGTTCGCGGACAGCGAGCCGAAGCTCATCGCCGAGATGTTGAAGATCGAGATGTCGTACGGTTGCGCGCGACTCGCGCCGACCCGGATGCGGAAGTCGTGGTTCGGCAGCTTCGTCGGCGCGAGCGAGTGGCTGATCCATTCGTGCGCGACGGCCTTCACGTTCAGTTCGGTGCCGTACGGGCGGTTGTCGGCGACGTTCTTCGCGCGCTGGTAGACGAGGCTGCGCTGCGCGCGCGAGAACGGTTTCTCGTCGGTGTCGTCCTCGACGAAATACTGGCGGATTTCAGGCCGGATGAACTCGAACAGGAAGCGGAAATGACCCCAAAGCGGGTAGTTGCGCAGGATCGCGTGACGGTCCTGGTTCAGGTCGTACAGGCCGACGGCGACGAGGGCGACAGGGATGAGGATCCACAGCCAGGAAAGCACGTGGATCGACGCGAGTGCGGCCGCCGCGACGAGCAGCAGCACGGCGCACCACATCGCGAGGTAGCGTCTGGAAAGCATGGGGACTCCATAAGAATCTTGAAATGCCGCCATGCGTACGCTGCGCGGCGGCGCACCGGCCGCGGCGGAATCGTGTTCCGCCGGGCGCGGCGTGCCGCAAGTCTAAACCGAATGGATGTCAGCGTGCTTCGGCGAGCGCGCCCGCATGGGCTGCCGCCGGTGCCGGCGCCGTCTGGCCGGGCTGGCCGGTGGCCGCGAACTCGATGATGCCGCCGCCGAGGCAGATCTCGCCGTCGTACAGCACGGCCGACTGGCCGGGCGTGACGGCCCATTGCGCGTCGTCGAACGCGAGCGAGAAGCGTCCTTCGTCGGCCCGACCGAGCGCGGCCCGACCGAACGAGCACGCGGCATCGGCCTGCCGGTAGCGCGTCTTCGCGCCGCACGAGAAGCCGTCGGCTGGCGGCTCGCCCGCGACCCAGCTCACGTTGCCGGCGACGAGCTCGCGCGACAGCAGCCACGGATGGTCGTGGCCCTGCACGACGTACAGTGTGTTCGACGCGATGTCCTTCGCGGCGACGAACCACGGTTCGCCGCTGCCGTCCTTGCTGCCGCCGAGGCCGATGCCCTTGCGCTGGCCGAACGTGTAGAACGCGAGGCCGATGTGCTCGCCGACCACCTTGCCGTCCGGCGTCTTCATCGGGCCGGGTTTCGTCGGAAGATAGCGGTTCAGGAAGTCGCGGAACGGCCGCTCGCCGATGAAGCAGATGCCGGTCGAATCCTTCTTCTTCGCGTTCGGCAGGCCGATCTGCGCGGCGATCTCGCGCACCTTCGTCTTCGGCATCTCGCCGAGCGGGAACATCGTCTTCGACAGTTGCGCCTGGTTCAGCCGGTGCAGGAAGTACGACTGGTCTTTCGTATGATCGAATGCCTTGAGCAGTTCGAAGCGCCCGTCGCGCTCGCGCACGCGTGCATAGTGGCCGGTCGCGATCATTTCCGCGTCGAGCGACATCGCGTGGTCGAGGAACGCCTTGAACTTGATCTCGGCGTTGCACAGCACGTCCGGGTTCGGCGTGCGGCCGGCCGAATATTCGCGCAGGAATTCGGCGAATACGCGGTCCTTGTATTCGGCCGCGAAGTTCACGGCTTCCACGTCGATGCCGATCAGGTCGGCCACCGACACCACGTCGATCCAGTCCTGGCGCGTCGAGCAGTATTCGCCGTCGTCGTCGTCTTCCCAGTTCTTCATGAACAGGCCGACCACGTCGTACCCCTGTTCCTTCAACAGCCAGGCGGTCACCGACGAATCGACGCCGCCCGACATGCCCACTACTACACGGCGCTTGCTCATTTGTTTACCGCCTGACGGTCGAATGCGTCCGGACGCGGCGCGACCGAATGCGTGTGCACGAAATCGAGCGGAATGCGCCGCCCGGCGAGATAGTCGTCGACGCAGCGCATCACCGCGGGCGAGCGGTGACGCTCGCTGCATGCGCGCAGTTCGTCGGCGCTCATCCACAGCGCGCGGACGATGCCGTCGTCGAGCGTGTGGCCCGGCAGCGGCTCGCCGGCCGTGCCGCAGAACGTGAAGCGCAGGTAGGTCGCGCCGGCGCTGCCGGGGCGGTCGTAGTGCGCGAGATAGACGCCGACCAGTGCGTTGGGGACGAACGGATGCGCGGTTTCCTCGAGCGTCTCGCGGATCACGGCGTCGGCGAGCGTCTCGCCGGCTTCGAGATGGCCGGCCGGCTGGTTGATGCGCAGGCCCGTCGAGGTTTCTTCCTCGATCACGAGAAAGCGACCGGCGCGCTCGACGAGCGCCGCGACGGTCACATGCGGGGTCCAGATTTCGGGTTTCATGGTTCGGCATTTTACCGGTTGCGCCCGGACGCTGCCGGCCGTCTAGCTGGACGAATCCGACCCCGGCCGTTCCTGTGGCGGCGGCGGGGTTTCCCGATCGACGCGGCGCGCATCGACGGCGCTGCCTGCCCCGACCGGCGGCAGGCCGGCGTGGAAGGTCTGGCCGTCACCGATTGAATCGCGCCCCGTTTTTCACGGCGCGACGATCGTCGCGACGCAGGCGGCGATCGTGTCGCGCACGCGCACGATCGCCGGGTCGCGCTGCGTGCTCGTGCGCCAGCCGATCTCCACCGGGTAGCGCGGCAGCTCGACCGGGCATGCGAGCGCGCGCAGCGACGTCGACTGCGCGATCGCGCGGGCCGCGTGCGCCGGAATCGTCGCCACCGCGTCGGAGCCGGCGAGCAGGTACGGCAGCGCCGCGAAATGCGTGGTCGACGCCGCGACGCGACGCTTGTGGCCCAGCGCGGCCAGCGCCTCGTCGACGATCCCGATCACGCCGCCCGACGACACGAGCAGGTGATCGCGCTGCAGGAAATCGGCGAGCGCGAGCGTGCGGCGCGAGCGCGCGCGGCCGGCCGGATCGATCAGGCACGCGTAGCCGCCCGTCGCGACCGCGCGCCGGCTGAGCCCGTTCGCCGAGAACCCGCCCGACGCGATCGCGAGATCGACACCGTGCCGCAGCAGCGCGTCGCCCGCGATGCCGCTGTGCGTCTGCCGGAAGATCAGCCGGATGCCCGCGGCTTCCCGTGCGACCGCGTCGATCAGTGCGCGGCCGAGCGCGATCTCGAAGTCGTCCGACAGCCCGATCGAGATCGTGCGGCCGACCCGCTCGCCGCCGTCGGCCGCGATCGCGAGGCTTTCGCGGCAGCGGTCGAGCGCGTCGGACAGGATCGGCTTCAGTTCGTCCGCGCGCGGCGTCGGCGCGAGCCCGCGGCCGGTGCGCACGAACAGCGGATCGGCGTAGATCACGCGCAGCCGCGCGAGCGCCGCGCTCACGGCCGACTGCGTAAGGCCGAGCCGCAGCGCGGCGCGGCTCGCGCCGCCTTCCTCGTGCAGCGCCTCGAACACCTTCAGCAGGTTCAGGTCGAGGTCGGCGATATCATCCACATTCATGTCAGTTATCGTTGTATCGATTTGATCGATGAAATGATATCGATAAAGATGGCGTTACCCCACTCACCGGAGACGCCTTCATGTCCACCTCAGTCATCGCCGCGCTGCAGATCGGCGCATCGCCCGCCGGCACGCGCGCCACGCTCGATATGATCCTCGGCTACGAAGCCGCGATCCGCGACAGCGGCGCGTCGCTCGTCGTGCTGCCCGAGGCCGTGCTCGGCGGCTATCCGAAAGGCGAGATCTTCGGCACGCGGCTCGGCTACCGGCTGCCCGAGGGGCGCGACGCGTATGCGCGCTACGCCGCGCAGGCGATCGACGTGCCGGGGCCCGAAACCGACGAATTGGCCGCGCTGTCGCAGCGCACGGGCGCGAGCCTGGTGGTGGGCGTGATCGAGCGCGGCGGCAGCACGCTGTATTGCACGGCGCTGTTCTTCGATCCGCGCGACGGGCTCGTCGCGAAGCACCGCAAGCTGATGCCGACCGGCACCGAGCGGCTGATCTGGGGGCAGGGCGACGGCTCGACGCTGCCGGTGGTCGACACGGCCGCGGGCCGCGCGGGTGCCGCGATCTGCTGGGAGAACCACATGCCGCTGCTGCGCTGCGCGATGTATGCGAAAGGCGTGCAGATCTGGTGCGCGCCGACCGTCGACGAGCGCGACCTGTGGCAAAGCTCGATGCGGCACATCGCGCACGAGGGGCGCTGCTTCGTCGTGAGCGCCTGCCAGGTGCAGCCGTCGCCGCGCGCGCTCGGCATCGACGTGCCGGGTTGGGATCCGGAGCGGCCGCTGATCCGCGGCGGCAGCGTGATCGTCGGGCCGCTCGGCGACCTGCTGACGGAGCCGCTGATCGGCGAGGCCGGGCTCGTGACCGCGCGCATCGATACCGACGAACTCGTGCGGGCGCGTTACGACTTCGACGTGGTCGGGCACTATGCGCGCGCCGACGTGTTTTCGCTGCACGTCGACGAGCGGCCGAAGCGGTCGGTGGTGTTCGGCGAGTGACGGGGGTGGCCGGGGTGCGGACGCCCCAGCGTGCGAATGGCGGCGGGATGGCGGGTTGGCGGGTTGGCGGGGCGGCAGGGCATTCGGGCATTCGGGCCGCCGGGCCGCGGCATGCGCCGGGCCGCCACCGCGCGCGTCAGCGCATCGGCGCTTCCGCGATCCGCATGTAGTCGGCGATCCGCCGGCCTTCCATGTCCGGAAACTGCTCGTGCACGGTGATGTCGCCCATGCGCGCGATGTCGAAGGTGCGGAAGTCGTCGCGCAGCTCGCACCACGCGCCGATCGTCCAGCGTCCGCCCCAGTAGACGAGCCCGAGCGGCCACACGCGGCGCTTCGTGTGCGCGCCGAGCCGGTCGCGGTAGTCGAAGCTGACGATGTGATGCGTGTCGACCGCCTGGTGGATCGCGTCGACCTTCGCGCAGAAGGTCTCGTCGATGTGGAACGACGGCGCGAACACCGGCAGGCGATCGAGCGCCGTGCGCTTGTCGGCCGGCATCGCCGACGCGATCTTCGCGAGCGCCGAACGCGCGCCGCCCGCGAAGCGCGCGCCGCCCCAAGTCTCGAGCATCCGCGCGCCGGCCGCGAGCGCCGAGAGCTCCTCGGCCGTGAAGGTGAGCGGCGGCAGGCTCGCGTTGCGGTTCAGCCGGTAGCCGATGCCGGCTTCGCCCTCGATCGGCACCCCCGACAGCTGCAGGTCGCGCACGTCGCGATAGACCGTGCGCGGCGACACCGACAGCCAGTCGGCGAGCTGCTGCGCGGTCGTGAGACGCCGCCCGCGCAGCAGCTCGGCGATCTGGAACAGGCGGTCGGCACGGCGCGTCATGGCTGCACCTCGACTCCAACGGCGACGGGGACTTCGCGATGATAGCGCCGCCCCGGCCGAAGCGTGGACGCGTTCAGTGGCATTTCGGTGCGTGCAGGCCGACGCGGTTGCCTTCGGTGTCGATCAGGTAGCCGATGTAGCCGTAGTTGTTCGGCAGCTCGACGACCGAGCCCTGCACGACGCCGCCCGCGCGCTTCGCGCGTTCGAGCGCCGCGACGACCGACTCGCCGGCGTTCAGGTACACGAGCACGCCGTTCGCGCTCGGCTTCATCTGCTGCGGATCGAACACGATGCTGCCGCCCGTGCTCGACGCTTCGTGATCGAACACCGCCATCGGCACGCCGCCGATGACTTCGCGCTGCAGCGTCGTTTGCAGCACGGTTTCGTAGAAACGGATCGCCCGGTCGAAATCGAGGGACGGGATGTCGAACCACGCGATCGCGCGTTCCAGGGTTGCGGTTTCAGTTGCAGTTGCGGACGTCATGACGCGCTCCTTGTTGTTCGGGTTCTGGATGGAAACCAGCCTTGCATTGCGCCGGGATTGCAGTGTGATCGGGGGCTGCTGACAGCGTGCTGTCAGTAGTCGTGGCGGTGCTGACAAAAGGCGGCTTCGGTGACGTCCGGCCGCGCGGCGGCGCATGGGAGGGTGGGGGGCGGGCGGCAGGCGCGGCACCGCATGCAGCGGTGCCGCACAACGAAAAACGCCCGGCTCGGGCCGGGCGTCGTCGGGGTGTCGGCAGGCGGCCGCGGCGGCCGCCGCGCGCGTCAGGCGTCGCCTTCCGGCGCGGCCGGGCGTGCCTTCACGCTGCCGGCGATCAGGTCGAAACGGAACAGCCGGCATTCGAGCGCGCCGTTGAACAGCGGCGTCTTCGCCGATTCGCGCAGCCGCAGCTGGCCCGGCAGCGACCGGTCCGACGTCAGCAGGAACGCCTGCCAGCCCGTGAAGCGCTGCTTGAGCGCATCGCCGAGCGCGTTGAAGAACTCGCTGTCCGGCGCGTCGGTGTGCGTGCGGCGGAATGCGTCGTCGTTGCCGCGGTTGCGGCCCGTCTCGCGCACCTCGCCGCGCGCACTGCGGCCGCGCACCTCGATCCGCTCGCCGTAAGGCGGGTTCGCGAGGATGATGCCCGGGCCGTCGCACGGCGGCGTCATCCCGCGCGCGTCGACCTGCTTGAGCCACACCGACGGCACGCCCGCGCGCTCGAGGTTCGCGCGCGCCTTCTCGAGCATGTCGCCCGAGATGTCGCTGCCGTACACGCCGAGCGAATCGCGCTTGCCGCGCGCCGCGCGCTTCGCGTCGAGCGCCGGGACCTTCAGGCCCTGCCATGCGGTGATGTCGTACTGCTTGAGCTTTTCGAAGCCGAACCGGCGCTCGACGCCCGGTGCGACGCCGAGCGCGATCTGCGCGGCTTCCGCGAGGAACGTGCCGCTGCCGCACATCGGGTCGTACAGCGCCGTGCCGGGCGTCCAGCCCGTCAGGCGCAGGATGCCGGCCGCGAGGTTCTCGCGCAGCGGCGCCGCGCCCTTGTCGAGGCGCCAGCCGCGCTTGAACAGCGGCTCGCCCGACGTATCGAGGTACAGCGTGCACTCGGTGGCCGTCAGGAACGCGAACACGCGCACGTCGGGCGCGCCGGTGTCGATGCTCGGGCGCGCGCCGGTCTTGTCGCGCATCCGGTCGCAGATCGCGTCCTTCACGCGCAGCGTCGCGAACTCGAGGCTCTTCAGCGGCGACTTGATCGCGGTGATGTCGACGCGCAGGGTCTGCGTCGACGCGAACCAGCGTTCCCACGGCTGCTCGAGCGCGAGCGCGTAGACGTCCTGTTCGTTGCGGTACGGGCGGTGCGCGATCTTCAGCAGGATCCGGCTGGCGATCCGCGAATGGAGGTTCGCGGCCATGCCGGCGGCCCAGCCGCCGCGGAAATGAACGCCGCCCGGCACCTGCGCGCCCGCGGTGAACGGCGCGCCGTCCAGATGGCGGCCGGCGATTTCGGCCAGCTCGGCGGCAAGCGCCGCTTCGAGGCCGCGCGGGCAGGGAGCGAAGAATTCGTACAGGGTGGGCGAGGACATAAGGCGGGTGAGGACGTGCAAAAGTCCACTATTGTACGCGGCGCGGGCGCCCGGGGCCGGCGTTGCATCCGATTCGGTGCGCCGGCGCCGGTGCGGCGGCCGCGACGGCCTGCCTGTGGGGCCATGCGGAAGGCGCCCGCCCCGGCGGCGCGCCGCCGTCGAACGGTCAGTGCGAGCCCGGCTGGCCGGCGCGCGCGGCCGGGGTGTTGGCCGGCCAGAACAGCGCGGACGGCTTCGACAGCACCGTGCGGACGATCGCGCCGACCAGCGCGCGCACCTTGGTGCGGCGCAGGCTGCGCGAGCGTACGGCCATCGTGAACGCGAGCGCGAAGCTCACGAGCACGTTGAGGATCGCCATGCTCAGCACGCCGGCGCAGGCCCACCACAGCTCGGGCGTGCCCAGCGCGTTCTTGCCGAGCACGCCGAGCGCGATCCCGATCGAGCCGGCCGACAGCGTCACGTGCCGCACCTCGAACGGGAACAGGAACACGGTGACGATCGCCGGGATCAGGCCGAGCATCAGGCCGAGGCCGACGTTGGCGACCACGCCCGCGACGTTCGAGCGGCAGAAGTGCGCGAGCTTCGCGGCGCCGGATGCGCCGAGCGTGAGCCGCAGCCGGCGGTTGTACGCGAGCGCGTCGCCGACCCGGTGCAGCACGAACCAGTTGTCGGCCCAGCCCGCGAGCAGGCTCGACGCCCACAGCAGCACGCCCGTGAGCGCCGCATAGAACGGCGTCGGGCCCAGCAGTGAGAACGAATGCAGCGTCGCGTGCGCCTTTTCCGGCGAGATCAGGTTCGCGTGCAGCAGGTTGCCCGCGAACAGCTGCACGAGCAGGCACACGGGCAGCACGACGAGCACGTTGCCGGAGATCGCCGCGGCCTGCGTGCGGATCAGCGCGATCACCGACGCGACGAACGTCTTCACGCCTTCCTCGTGACCGGTGTCGTCGAGCTCGCGTGCGAGCGTCGGCGCGGTCATCGCGGGCTGCTTGGTCGCGAGCGTGAAGTGCAGGAAGTGCATCAGCATGAAGCTCGCCGCGTAGTTGACGCCCGCGAGCAGCCCTTCGAGCATCGACTGCAGGTGCGCGCCCGTGATCGCGAACTTCACGCACACGGTCACGACGGTGACGAGGCCGCCGCCCGCGGCCATCCGCAGCATCTTCAGGTACTCGGCGCGGCCGCGCGAGATGTAGTGCTCGCCGGTGTCCGCGTTGGTTTCGACGAGCTTGCGCGCGAACAGCGAGAAGTTGCTGCGCACGAGGTGCGACACGCTCTGGCTGTTCTGGTTCGCGTCGACCAGCTCGGCCGTCAGGCGCGCCATCCCGCGCAGGTCGTCGCGTGCCATCCACGCATTGAGCAGCATTTCCGCGCGCAGGATGCGCATGCGCATCCGTTCGACCTGGAACACGATGTCGACCGATACGCCGTTGCGGTACAGGTGCGCGAACACGTCGTCGACCGCGATCCGGCATTCGTCGAGCAGCACGCGCAGGTAGTTCACCTCGTGCAGCAGCTTGCTCGGGTCGCCGCCGTCCTCCACGGCCGCGTGCGCGGTCTCGACCGCGAGCATCGCGCGCGTGAGGCGGTAGAACGGCTGCGTTTCGAGCGGCTGGCGTTCCAGCGGCTTGCGCGCGTCGTCGTCGGACAGGCGGCTGCGCACCGTCTGCGACAGGCCGGTCGAGCTGATCTGGCAGGTCAGGTTGTGCAGCGCGGCCAGCAGGTCGCGCGAGAACGAGCCGGGCTCGTGGCGTTCTTCGTCGGTGACGTCGAACGAGATCAGTTCGGCGAGGCGCGCGAGCAGGTCCTCGGGCAGCGCGTCGATCCATTGCGCGTCTTCCGGCGTCGGGAACATCAGCGTGAACAGCGCCGTCAGCTCGCGGCGGTTCGGCGCGGGCGGGATCAGCGACGAGTCGATGCGCTCGAACAGCGCGCCGAAGAAGCCGGAATGCACGGGCATCCCCGCGTCGCACAGCAGCGAGATGCCGTCGCATTCGCGCAGGATCCCGCGCAGGATGCGCGCGGCGTGCGATTTCCAGGCGGGATTGCGGTCGAGCACGTGGAACAGGTAGCGCAGCCGAGCGTGCGCCGGATACGCGCGCGTGTCGGCGTCGTGTTCGGCCGGCGTGTCGTGCGCGGCCTGCATCGCGCCGTTGCGGCGCAGCCAGTGCGCGAGCTCGATCAGCCATTCGCTGCGCTCGGCGTATGGCGCATCCGCGTCGGCATGCGCGAGCAGCGCATCGAGCTGGTGGCCCGCATTGCGCGACGCGCGCCACTTCTTGATCAGGGTCGTCAGGGAACGAAACATAAACGGGATAGCGAAAGCCCTGGACGGGCGGGTTCGGGATGCCGGCCGGGGACACGGCGCGGCGCCGGAGAGAACGGTGAGGCTGGCCGGGTGCGCGGACGATGCACGGCGACCCGCGATGCGGCTGCCCCGATGCGGTGCACGCGGACACGCGTGCGAGCCCCGGGAGACGCGGCGATCGGACCGGACACAACGGGCGGACCGCCGCCGGCTGGCGCGCACGACAGGCGGCGCGAGCCGGAAAGTGCGTAGGATCGTCAATCGGGCGCGAAAACGCAAGCCGACCGTAGGGCGTAGCGCGGGTTCCGGCGGATTTTGACAAACAATGCAAAGCGGCCATCCGGCCGATGGATGCCGTGCAGCGTCGGCCGTCGCGGCGGGGGCGACAGGGCGGCGAGGGCGGCAGGGCGGCGAGGGCGGCGGATCCGCGTGCGCGGTTGAGCGCGCCGGCGGATCGATCCCGACGATGACTATCGGGCGGCGCGTGCCGCATGCAGTCGCAGGCGCGCAGGCATCGGACGCCGGCCCGCGCGCCGTGCTTACGCGCCGGACTTGCCGGTCGCGCCCGCGTCGCCGCCGGGCGCCGGATTGGCCGGGCAGGGCACGACGGGTGCGGCGGCCGCGGCGCCCGTCTTGTTGCCGGAGGCCGTCGACGCGGGCGTCGCACCGCGCCGTGCGGCCATCGCGCGCACGCCGGACGCGGCCTGCGATGCAATCACGCCGAGCGCGCGCCGGTGGCCGGCGACGAGTGCGTCGTAGCCGTCGGCGACCGGTTCCGCGACGCTCGTGCGGCACGTCATCACCGCCTGCGTGCCGAGTGCGCGCACGCTCCACACCGCATCGATTGCCGCACGCTTGGCCGGCCACGACTCGAAGCGCTGCACGTTCACGCTGATCCGATAGACGGGCACGCCGGCCGGATACGCGGAATTCGCGACGTCGATGGTGCCGAGCTGAGCGGCGAGGTCGTCGGACAGCGCGCGGCGAATCTCGTCGGCGGGCGGCGCGGCCCAGCGCTCCTGCTCGAGCACGTCGACCTGCGCGGCGTTCTTCTGCACGACGAGCTGGTTCTTCGCGACCTGTTCGGGCACGCCGACGGACGGCACCTCGATCAGGAACGGCGGGTTGGCGGGCGCGGTGCGCACGGGCGCCGCGGCGTCGGCCGGGCTCAGCGTATAGAACCGCGCGGGCGGCGAGCTGCACGCGGCGAGCGCGAGCGCGGCGAAGACTGCTGCCGCGCCGCTCGCGAGGACGTTCACGCGTGTCGTCGTCATGGTTGATCTCCTGGCTTGCCCTTGAGCAGCGATTCGGGGTGGCGCTCGAGATAGTCGGCGAGCGCGTTCAGCGATTGCAGCGTGCGCGTGAGTTCCTTCAGCGCGCCGCGCACGTCGGACTGCAGCGGCGAATCCTGCTGCAGTGTCGCCTCGGCGGTCGAGAAGGTCTGCTTCGCGGCCGACAGCGTGTCGCGCGCTTCCGGCGCGACCTGCGTGTCGAGCTGCTTGAACAGCTTGTCGGCATTCGACAGCGCGCTGTTCAGGTTCGCGCCGATCTGGTCGAACGGCACCTTGTCGAGCTTCTTCGCGATGTCGGCGACCTGCAGCTGCAGTTCGTCGAGCGTGTTCGGCACGGTCGGCAGCTCGAGCGGCTGGCGCGCGGTGTCGATCTTCGCGGCCGGCGCCTTCGGGAAGAAGTCGAGCGCGACGTACAGCTGGCTCGTCAGCAGGTTGCCGGTGCGCAGCTGGCCGCGCAGCCCGTGCTGGACCAGGCGCTCGACGATCTCGCGGCGGGCCGGTTCGCCCTTGCTCTCGATGGTTTCGCGGAAGCGCGGGCCGAGCCGCTCCGGATACACGTTCATCGTCACCGGCATCAGGAAGTTCTTGGTCTTCGGATCGAAGTCGATGCCGATGTTCGTCACTTCGCCGAGCACGATGCCGCGGAAGTCGACCGGCGCGCCCACCGCGAGCCCGCGCAGCGACTGGTTGAAGTTCATCACGACCTGCAGCGGCTGGCCGTCCGGATCGCGCATCGCGTCGGTCTCGTCGGAACCGAGGCGGAAGGTCGTGTTGTTCGGCGCCGTCGCGCCGCTGCCCTGGTTCGGCGGCGTCTGGAATGCAATGCCGCCGAGGATCACCGTCGCGAGCGACTGCGTGTTCAGCTTCAGGCCGCTCGAATCGAGCCGCAGATCGACGCCGCTCGCCTGCCACCAGCGCGAGTTCATGCCGACGTACTGGTTGTACGGCGCATTGACGAACACGTTGAACGTGACGCCCGTGCCGTCCTTGTCGAGCGAGAAGCCGACCACCTGGCCGACCTGCACGCGGCGGTAGTAGACGGGCGAGCCGATGTCGACCGAGCCGAGCGAATCGCCGCGCAGCACGTACTGCGTGCCCTTCTGGTCGCCGGTCACGGCCGGCGGCGTCTCGAGGCCGGTGAAGTCGGTCTGCGTGTCCTGGCCGTGGCCGGCATCGACGCCGATATACGCGCCCGACAGCAGCGTGCCGAGGCCCGATACGCCGGTCGCGCCGATGCGCGGACGCACGATCCAGAAGCGCGAGCCCTTGATCGCGAAGTCCTCGGCTTCCTTCTTCAGCTGCACCTCGACGAGCACCCGCGACAGGTCCTTCGACAGCTTGATCGTCTTGACCATGCCGATTTCGACGTCCTTGTACTTGACCTGCGTCTTGCCCGGCTCGAGCCCTTCCGCGCTGTGGAAGCTGATCGAGATTTCCGGGCCGCGCTCGCGCACGGACTTGATCACGAGGCCGATGCCGATCAGCGCGGCGATCAGCGGCACGAGCCAGACGAGCGACGGCAGCCAGCCGCTTTTCGTCGAGATCGCCGGATCGGGAGGCCGGGACGCGTCGTGCTGCGGGCCTTGCGGACTATTCATGGTGTTTCCCTGAGGTTTCGACTGGATCCCAGATCAGGCGGGGATCGAACTGCATCGACGCGAGCATCGTCAGGATCACGACCGAGCCGAACGCGAGCGCGCCGGGGCCGGCCGTGATGACGGCGAGCGAACGGAAATGGACGAGCGCGACGGTGAGCGTCACGACGAAGATGTCGAGCATCGACCAGCGGCCGATCCGCTCGACGATCCGGAACAGGCGCGTGCGCTGCAGCGGCCGCCACGCGGCGCGCCGCTGCGCGCTGCTGACGAGGATCGTCAGCACGCCGAGCTTGAGCATCGGCACGAGGATGCTGGCGACGAACACGACGACCGCGAGCGGCCAGTCGCCGGACGTCCAGAAATAGATGACGCCGCTCATGATCGTGTCTTCCTGCGAGCCGACGATCGACGACGTGCGCATGATCGGCAGCAGGTTCGCCGGAATATAGAGGATCGCGGCCGCGATCAGCAGCGCCCACGTCCGCATGATGCTGTTCGGCTTGCGGACGTGAAGCGTGCTGCCGCAGCGCGCGCAATGCGCGTGCGGATGGTCGATCGTCTGCACCAGCCCGCATGCGTGACAGCTGGCGTAGCCCTCGCGGGCGGCGGTCGGCATCGTCATCGGCGGGGGGCTTCCGGCAGCGGCGCGGTGTCGCCGGGCCGCGCGGGCGAGCGCCCGGCGCGCAGTTCGTCGGCCATGTCCCACAGCGTGCGCGGATCGAACATCAGCACGACGGCGGTCATCAGCGTGAGTGCGCCGAACGCGAACAGCGCCGCGTCGGGCACGACGCGCGCGAGGCTCACCATCTTCACGATCGTCACGAGGATCCCGAGCATGAACACCTCGATCATCCCCCACGGCCGCACGAGCTGGATCGTGCGCAGCACGAAGTTGAGGCCCGGCGGCACGACGCCACGCCGGATCGGCAGCAGCACGTAAAGCAGCGCGGCCATCTCGACGAGCGGGAACAGCACGGTCGAACAGAACACCATCACGCCGACGATCGCCATGTCCTGCCGCCACAGCGCATCGATCGCGCCGATCAGCGTCGTCTGCACGCGGGTGCCGTTCAGGTCCATTTCGAGGATCGGGAACGCCTGCGCGATGATGAACGTGACGAGCGCCGCGACCGCAAGCGCGCTGATCCGCTCGATCTGCGTGGTGCTGTCGCGATAGAGCAGCGCATCGCACCGCGGGCAGCGCGCGATTTCGCGGCGCGCGAGGTGCGGTTTATGCAACAGTGCGTCGCATTCGTGGCAGGCAATCAGGTCGTGTCGTTGCATGGGAAAAGCGGTTGTGCGACGGGCGGGGGACGCGTCGGCGGGGCCGGAACCCGCGCCAATCTTACCAAAACGGCTTTTTCGACGTGTCAACGTTCGGTTGCCGGGTGACCGGTCGGTAACATGGCGTAAACATGGCAGCCGGCTGGCGCGCCTGTCCTCAGAGTCCGCGCGTGACAAAAGGTTGCGGTAGCATGGCGCCCTTGACAAGCGTCGGACGAGTTTGCCGGCGCAGCCGTTCGCTCAACTGAGGAATCCAAGATGGTATCGAAATCGCCGCCGGCCGCGCCGGAACGCTATGCGCACACCGCGATCGCGCTGCACTGGCTGATCGCGCTGCTGATCGTCTGCGGCTTCGCACTCGGCTGGGTGATGACCGACATCCCCGGCTTCACGCCGACGAAGCTGAAGTACTTCTCGTGGCACAAGTGGATCGGCGTGACGGTGTTCGCGCTGGCCGTGGTGCGCGTGCTGTGGCGTGCGACGCACGTGCCGCCGCCGCTGCCGGGCGACACGCCGGCGTGGCAGCGTGCGGTGTCGCACGGCGTGCACATGCTGCTGTACGTGCTGATGATCGTGATTCCGGTGACGGGCTACCTGTACAGCTCGGCGTCGAACATCCCGGTCGTCTACCTCGGCATCGTGCCGCTGCCGCGCCTGATCGACCCCGATCCGGTGCTGAAGGAAACCTTCAAGACGCTGCACGTGACTTTGAATTACATTCTGCTTGCACTCGTCGCCATGCACGTGCTCGCGGCGCTCAAGCATCAGTTGTTGGACCGCGACGGCCTGCTGTCGCGGATGCTCCCCTCTGCCAAATGAAGGATCCCATGAAAGTGTCTTTCTCCCGCTCCATGCTGACCGCGTTCGCCGCGGTGTCGCTTGTCGCGTCGGCCGCGGCGCACGCCGACGTCGATCTCGCGAAGAGCAAGGTGTCCGCCGTGTCGAAGCAGATGAACGTGCCGACCGAAGGCGCATTCAAGAAGTTCTCCGCGCAGGTGAAGTTCGACCCGGCGAAGGCCGCGCAGGGCAGCGCGCAGATGTCGATCGACATCGCGAGCTTCGACCTCGGCGACAAGATGTACAACGAGCAGGTCACGGGCAAGGACTGGTTCGACGCGAAGGCGTATCCGCAGGCGACCTTCGCGTCTTCGACGATCGCGCCGGCCGGCGGCAACAAGTACAACGTGACCGGCAAGCTGACGATCAAGGGCAAGTCCGAGACCGTCACGGTGCCCGTCACGGTCACGCAGAGCGGCGCGACGCAGACCTTCGACGGCGTGCTGCCGATCAAGCGTTCGGCGTTCAACGTCGGCACCGGCGAGTGGAAGGACACGTCGATCGTCGCCGACGAAGTGCAGATCAAGTTCCATCTCGTCGCCACGAAGTAAGCGGCGGGCTGTCGCATCACCCGAATGCCGCGCGAGGGCGCGGCGCTGTTCCAAGGAGAAAGAGTTTGAAAAAGCATCTGATCATCGCCGCGGGCGCGCTGGCCGCCTCGCTGTCGTTCTCGGCATTCGCCGACAGCGCGACGTACCAGTTCGACCCGAGCCACACGTACCCGAGCTTCGAGGCCGACCACTTCGGCGGCCTGTCGGTCTGGCGCGGCAAGTTCGACAAGTCGAGCGGCACCGTGACGCTCGACCGCGCGGCGAAGACCGGTACGGTCGAAGTGACGACCGACGTCGCGTCGATCCACACGGGCAGCGCGAAGCTCGACGAGCACCTGCAGACGGCCGAGTTCTTCGACGCGACCAAGTTCCCGCAGGCGAACTACAAGGGCACCATCAAGTTCGACGGCGACAAGCCGGTGTCGGTGGTCGGCAACCTGACGATGCATGGCGTCACGAAGCCGCTGACGCTGAAGATCGACTCGCTGAAGTGCATGCCGCATCCGATGCTCAAGCGTGAAGTGTGCGGCGTCGACGCGGTCGGCGAATTCAGCCGCGACGATTTCGGCCTCGACTACGGCAAGCAGTACGGCTTCAAGATGAAGACGAAGCTGCTGATCACGGCCGAAGCCGTCAAGCAGCAGTAACGCACCCGGCCGGGCCGGCCGCCGCGTCACGCCGCCGGCCCGTCGCGTGCCAGCCGCCGCGCTCCCGTTCTCCGGGGGCGCGGCGGTTTTTTTTGCGCGCCTATAATCGTCGCCACAGCTCGCGACGCGAGAACGGACGCGTCGGACAGAACGTACAACGACAAGGAGATCGCCGATGCACGCCGTCACGCAGTCCAGCTCCATTGCCTCGTCGCCGCGCGTGTGGCGCGCGGTGGTCGCCGCGTCGATCGGCAACGCGCTCGAGTGGTTCGACCTGGTTGTCTACGGCTTCTTCGCGGTGACGATCTCGAAGCTGTTCTTTCCGGCCGGCAACGACACCGTGTCGCTGCTGCTCACGCTCGGCACGTTCGGCGTGTCGTTCTTCATGCGCCCGCTCGGCGCGATCGTGCTCGGCGCGTACGCCGACCGCGCGGGCCGCAAGGCCGCTCTCACCCTGTCGATCCTGCTGATGATGGCCGGCACGCTGGTCATCGCGGTGCTGCCGACCTACCGGACGATCGGCGTCGCGGCGCCGCTGATCCTCGTCGCCGCGCGGCTGATGCAGGGCTTCTCCGCCGGCGGCGAATTCGGCAGCGCGACCGCGTTCCTCGCCGAGCACGTGCCCGGCCGGCGCGGTTTCTTCGCCAGCTGGCAGGTCGCGAGCCAGGGGCTCACGACGCTGCTCGCGGCCGGCTTCGGCACCGTGCTGAACGCGCAGCTCACCGCCGACCAGATGGCCGCGTGGGGCTGGCGCATCCCGTTCTTCTTCGGGCTGCTGCTCGGGCCCGTCGCGTACTACATCCGCTCGAAGGTCGACGAGACGCCCGAATTCCTCGCGGCCGGCAGCACCGCGAGCCCGTTGCGCGACACGTTCGCGTCGCACAAGGCGCGGCTCGTCGCCGCGATGGGCGTGGTGGTGCTCGGCACCGTCTCGACCTATCTCGTGCTGTTCATGCCGACCTACGGCGTGAAGCAGCTCGGTCTCGCGCCGTCGGCCGCGTTCGCGGCGATCCTCGTCGTCGGCGTGATCCAGATGGCGTTCGCGCCGCTCGTCGGCCACTGGTCGGATCGTTACGGCCGGGTGCGCGTGATGGTCGCGCCGGCGGTCGGCATTCTCGTGCTGATCTATCCGGCGTTCGCGTATCTCGTCGCGCATCCGGGCTTCGGCACGCTGATCGCGCTGCAGGTGCTGCTCGCGTTCCTGATGACCGGCTATTTCGCGGCCCTGCCGGGGCTGCTGTCCGAAGTGTTTCCGGTGCAGACGCGCACGACCGGGATGTCGCTCGCGTATAACGTCGCGGTGACGATCTTCGGCGGCTTCGGGCCGTTCATCATCGCGTGGCTGATCCGCGCGACCGGCATGAAGACCGCGCCGAGCTTCTACCTGATGTTCGCGGCCGTGGTGAGCCTCGCGGCGCTGGTCGTGTTGCGCAGGCGGTTCGGGTTCCGGTGACGGGACGCGTGGTGGCGGCGCGTCAGTCGCTGCCGCGTTCGCATACCGGCTGCGCCGGCATCAGTTGCGCAGGTGCGTCGATCGTCTGCACGGGGCGACCGGCGAGCGCATTGAGCGCTTGCCTGAGCTGCCAGTCGGTGGCCGTGCCGAATTCGCGCTGCGGCAGCGCCGCGCTCTTCGCCGTATCGATCTTCGCGCGCACGCGTGCTTCGCGTAGTTTCTGCCGCGCCTTGCGCACCTGCGCGAACGGATCGGGCGCCAGCCGGTCCGCATACGGCGCGCGGGCCAGATCGACTTCGCGATACCACAGCAGCACGCCGTCGACGTCCGAGTCGCGGCGCGGCGGCACGAGCCAGTCCGGCACGACGCCGTAGCCGTCCATCGGGCAGCCGTTCGGCCGCAGGTTGCGCGCGAACGTGAAATTGAGCCGCGTGCCGTCGATCAGGTCGACGCCGGTCTGCGCGAGACCCTTCCCATAAGTCGGCATCCCGAGCAGCCGCGCGCGGCCGAGATCCTTCAGGGCCGCCGCGGTCGCTTCGGCGGCGGACGCGCTCTGTCCGTCCACGAGCACGACGAGCGGCACGGTGCGCCACCAGTCGTCGGCTTGCAACGGTGCGAGCGGATCCTGGCCGTGCATGACCGGCAGTTCGTAGTCGGGCCAGTTGGTCGTGAAGCGGCGGCGCTTCGTGCCGTCGCGCTCGAGCGTCACCATTGCGGTGCGGTCGCGCCCGGCGAACAGCGCGGTGATGCCGATCGCCCCATTGAGCGCGCCGCCGCCGTTGATGCGCAGGTCGAGGATCACGCCTTTCACCGGCGGCCCCGCGCGGCGCGCGGCCTGCACCGCGTCGACATAGTTGCCGATTACGGGTTCCGGGAAGTTCGCCAGCCGCGTGTACAGGATGTCGCCGTCGAGCCGCTTCGTGGTCGCCGGGTGCGGCCGGACGATCGCGCGGACCGGCGCGAGGGTCAGCGTCGCATGGTTCGGACCGCGCCGGACCGTGAGCTTCAGCGGCACGCCCGTGTCGCCCTTCGCGAGTTTCACGACCTCGCCGCTGTCGAGGCCGACGACGCTCTGGTCGTTCATCGCGACGACGAGATCGTCCGGACGCACGCCGGCTTTTTCCGCGGGCGCGTCGGGGATCACGTCGATGATGTGCAGTCCGTCGGGCCGCGTCTCGAACACGATGCCGATGCCCGGCGTGCCGTCGCGCGCGCGGCGCTCGTCGTCGCGCCGTTCCTGCTCTTCCTTGGCGTTGAGGAAGCCTGCGTGCGGCAGCGTCTTGATTCCGTCGTGAGTCGCGGCGTCGAGCAGCGCGCCGATATCGATGTCGGTCAGGTGCTGCTTCTTCAGCACCTCGACCGCGGCCTTCAGTTGGCAGAGCTGCGGTTCCCAGTCGGGCGGGCAGGGTGACGGTTGCGATGCGGCGGCAGCAGCGGCCGCGGGCGGGACGGCGGACGCAGCCGCGGGCGGCGCGGACCCGGATTGTGCGAGCGCGCCCGACGATGCGCATGCAACGAACGCAGCCGCGGCGGCTGCACCGGTGCTCCGGGCGACGATGCGACGAACGATACGCGTGGCAGGCATCATGAGGACCGCGGCTTCGACGGGTTGGCGGGGCGGGACGGTGAAGCGATTGTAGCCGACGGCCTGCGCCGTCGCGCGGGCGGAAGCGGGCAGCGGCGCGCGCATGAAAAAAGGCCGGTCCACGAGGGACCGGCCTTCCGGTATCAGCCGAAGCGACGCGGCGCTTAAACCTGCGCGCCCGCGTTCGGATCGTCCGGATCGTGCGCGGTCTTCTTGTCCTTGATCAGGTCTTCGCGCTTGATGCCGAGCCACATCGCGAGCGAGCCCGCGACGAACACCGACGAGTAGATGCCGAACATGATGCCGACCGTCAGCGCGAGCGCGAAGTAGTGCAGCGTCGGGCCGCCGAAGAAGAACATCGACAGCACCATCATTTCCGTCGACGTGTGCGTGATGATCGTCCGCGACATCGTGGTCGTGATCGCGTGGTTGATCACTTCCTGCACGCTCATCTTGCGTTCGCGGCGGAACGTTTCGCGGATCCGGTCGAAGATGACGACCGACTCGTTGACCGAGTAGCCGAGCACCGCGAGGATCGCCGCGAGCACCGCCAGCGAGAACTCCCACTGGAAGAACGCGAAGAAGCCGAGAATGATCACGACGTCGTGCAGGTTGGCGATCACGCCGGCGACCGCGTACTTCCATTCGAAGCGGAACGACAGGTAGATCACGATGCCGATCACCACGCACGCGAGCGCGAGGAGACCGTCGGTCGCGAGCTCGCGGCCGACCTGCGGGCCGACGAACTCGACGCGCTGCAGCGACACGTCGGGGCTCTGCGCCTTCAGCGCGGTCATCACCTGGTCGCTCTGTTGCGCGGACGTGAGGCCTTCCTTCAGCTGCAGGCGGATCAGCACGTTGCGCGACGTGCCGAAGTTCTGCACCTGCGCATCGGCGTAGCCGAGCTTGCCGAGCGTGTCGCGCACGGGTTCGAGCTGCGCGGCCTGCTGGTACTGGACCTCGATCACCGTACCGCCGGTGAATTCGACGGACAGGTGCAGCCCGCGGTGGAACAGGAAGAACACGGCGGCGAGGAACGTGACCAGCGAGATCACGTTGAACACCAGCGCGTGCCGCATGAACGGAATGTCTTTACGGATGCGGAAAAATTCCATGGCTTCGTCTCCGGGGCCTTATTGGGTCGAGCCCGGTTTCTTCGGCGACACGCCTTGCTGCGCACGGTTGCGCAGCTGCGGCTTGCCGGTGCGCGGTGCGTTGCTCTTCGCGGGCGCGGCGAGCGTCGCGGCGCGCGCGGTGTCGGTCGACTCGTCGGCCGCAGTGAACGATGCGCCGGCCGTGGCGCCTTCCGGCTTCCACACCTGGCCGATCGCGAGCGACTTCAGCTTCTTGCGGCCGCCGTACCAGAGGTTGACGATCCCGCGCGAGAAGAACACCGCGGAGAACATCGACGTCAGGATGCCGAGGCAGTGCACGATCGCGAACGCGCGAACCGGGCCCGAGCCGAACGCGAGCAGCGCGAGGCCGGCGATCAGCGTCGTGACGTTCGAGTCGAGAATCGTCGCCCAGGCGTGCGCGTAGCCGGACTGGATCGCGAGCTGCGGCGGCTGGCCGGCGCGCAGTTCTTCACGCACGCGCTCGTTGATCAGCACGTTCGAGTCGATCGCCATACCGAGCGCGAGCGCGATTGCCGCGATACCCGGCAGGGTCAGCGTCGCCTGCATCAGCGACAGCACCGCGACGAGCAGCAGCAGGTTCACCGACAGGCCGATCACCGAGATCACGCCGAACAGCATGTAGTACGCGATCATGAACACGGCGATCGCGCAGAAGCCCCAGATCACCGAGTGGACGCCCATCTTGATGTTGTCCGCGCCGAGGCTCGGGCCGATCGTGCGTTCCTCGATGATGTCCATCGGAGCGGCGAGCGAACCGGCGCGCAGCAGCAGCGCGAGGTCGGCCGCGGCCTGCGGCGTCGGCTGGCCCGTGATCTGGAAGCGGTCGCCGAGTTCGGACTGGATCGTCGCGACCGTCAGCACCTCGCCCTTGCCCTTCTCGAACAGCACCATCGCCATCGGCTTGCCGATGTTGTCGCGCGACACCGTGCGCACCGAGCGGCCGCCCGCCGAGTCGAGGCGGATGTTGACCGACGGACGCTGGTGTTCGTCGAAGCCCGCCGACGCATCGATGATGCGGTCGCCGGTGAAGATCACGTCCTTCTTCAGCAGCACGGGCGCCTGGATGCCCTGCGTGAACAGCTCCTCGCCCGGCGGCACGGGGTCGTTCGGGTTCGGGTGGGTGTTGATCGGATCGGCGAGGCGCGCCTCGAGCGTCGCGGTGCGGCCGATGATGTCCTTCGCCTTCGCGGTGTCCTGCACGCCCGGCAGTTCGACGACGATGCGGTCGCTGCCTTGCTGTTGCAGGATCGGCTCGGACACGCCGAGTTCGTTCACGCGGTTGTGGAGCGTGGTCAGGTTCTGCTTGAGCGCGGCGTCCTCGACGGCCTTCTGCACGGCCGGCGTGAACGTGCCGACGACTTGCGTGCCGCCGCCGCCGGGCTGGGTCGCCCATTGCAGTTCGGTGACGGACGCGGCGAGCACCTTGCGGGCGTCTTCCGCCGCTTGCGCATCGCTGAAGTTGACGACGACGGATTGGTCGACGCGGCTCACGCCGCCGTCGCGGATGTTCTTGTCACGCAGCAGCGTGCGGGCGTCGGACGCGTCGGAGTCGAGCTTCTTCGTGAGCGCGCCCGTCATGTCGACCTGGAGCAGGAAGTGGACACCGCCGCGCAGGTCGAGGCCGAGATACATCGGCAGTGCGTGCAGCGCGGTCAGCCAGCGCGGCGACGCGCTCTGCAGGTTCAGTGCGACGACGTACTGCGGATCGTTCGGATCGGCGTTCAGCGACTTCTGCAGCAGGTCCTTGACGCGCAGCTGCGTATCGGTGTCCTTCAGGCGCACGCGGATGTTCGCGTTGGACGCCGTGTTCTCGAAGGTGACGTCGTCCGGCGTGATCTGCGCGGAGGCGAGCGCGGATTCGACCTGGGTCAGCGTGGTCGAGTCGAGCTTGACCGTGGCCTTGCCGCTCGACACCTGCACCGCCGGCGCTTCGCCGAAGAAGTTGGGCAATGTGTACAGAAGGCCGATGGCGAGCGCCACGACCATCACGACATATTTCCAGAGTGGATAACGATTCATGAGGGGGCCGAACGGGTGGTTGGCGTGAAAGCGTCGCGTCCGGCGCCGCGGCGGCCCGCTCTCTCAGGCGGGCACGGCGCGGGGAGCCGGACGCTCGGTGAAAGCCTTACAGCGACTTGATCGTGCCCTTCGGCAGAATGGTCGTGACGGCAGCCTTCTGCACGGTGATTTCGGTGCCTTCGGCGATTTCGACGCCGATGTAGCCTTCGGTAACCTTCGTCACCTTGCCGACGAGGCCGCCGCTCGTGACGACTTCGTCGCCCTTCGCCATGGCCGCGAGCATGTTGCGGTGTTCCTTCTGGCGCTTCATCTGCGGACGGATCATGATGAAGTACAGCACCGCGAACATCAGGATGAGCGGCAGGAAGCTCATCAGGCTCGATTCGGCGCCACCGGCACCTTGCGCGAAGGCATTGGAAATGAACGGCACGTTGGTCTCTCCGTAGGGGAAGATCGAAAAATAAGCCGGTTATTCTACCACCGGCCCCATGCGCAAACGGCTCGGCAAATGCGCTTTCGGATCAAGCTGTTAAAGCATGAAACGGCACCGTTGCGGCTCGTCTGGAAAGGCAATTGTAATATTTGGCGGTCGTGACTGGCAGTCGGGACGCGTTATTTAGTACACGTCCTATGTGACTTGTTGCGGTGCGGGCGGCGCTGCGGGCAGCCGCGCGGCCCGCCGGCCGGTCAGTCGACCCCTCTCGCGCGATCCTCCGCGAAGCGCTGGCGGAACGCGTCGAACGTATGGGTCTCGATCGCGTCGCGGATCTCGCTCATCAACTGCAGGTAGTAGTGCAGGTTGTGGATCGTGTTGAGCTGCGCGCCGAGAATCTCGCCGACGCGGTGCAGGTGGTGCAGGTAGCCGCGCGAGAAGTTCTGGCACGTGTAGCACGTGCAGCTCGCATCGAGCGGCTTCAGCGCGTTCTTGTGCGTGGCGTTGCGGATCTTCACGTCGCCGAAGCGCGTGAACAGCCAGCCGTTGCGCGCGTTGCGGGTCGGCATCACGCAGTCGAACATGTCGATGCCGTTCGCGACGCCCTCGACCAGGTCCTCCGGCGTGCCGACGCCCATCAGGTAGTGCGGCTTGTTGGCCGGCAGCTTCGGGCCGACGTGCTGCAGCACCCGCATCATGTCTTCCTTTGGCTCGCCGACCGACAGCCCGCCGATCGCGAGGCCGTGGAAGCCCAGCTCCGACAGGCCCGCGAGCGATTCGTCGCGCAGGTCCTCGAACATCCCGCCCTGGACGATCCCGAACAGCGCGTTCGGGTTGCCGAGCCGGTCGAACTCGTCGAGCGAGCGCTTCGCCCAGCGCAGCGACATGCGCATCGACTCGGCCGCTTCCTTGTGCGTGGTCGGCACGCCGTCGGTCGCGTACGGCGTGCATTCGTCGAACTGCATCACGATGTCGGAGTTCAGCACCTTCTGGATCTGCATCGACACTTCCGGCGACAGGAACAGCTTGTCGCCGTTGATCGGCGACGCGAACGTCACGCCGTCCTCGGTGATCTTGCGCAGGTCGCCGAGCGAGAACACCTGGAAGCCGCCCGAGTCGGTCAGGATCGGCTTGTTCCAGCCCATGAAGCCGTGCAGGCCGCCGTGCGCGTCGATCGTGTCGAGGCCGGGGCGCAGCCACAGGTGGAACGTGTTGCCGAGGATGATCTGGGCCTTGATCTCGTGCAGCTCGCGCGGCTGGATCGCCTTCACGGTGCCGTACGTGCCGACCGGCATGAAGATCGGCGTCTCGACCACGCCATGGTTGAGCTTCACGCGGCCGCGGCGCGCATGGCCGTCGGTCGTCAGCAGTTCGAATTCGAGCCCGTTCGCCGGGCGGTCCTGCACGGGCGCGTGCGTGTCGTGGGATGAACCTTCGGTCATCGTGTCGTGCTCCTTGCCACCGGAGAAAGCTTTGCATGGGACCGGAGTATGCGCTGAAGCGCTGACTCCGGATCGCAAGTCCGGCGCATGTTGGAAACGCCGCCGGGCAACCGCCGGCGGGGAAAAGCGGGGCGCGTCATCGTAGCGCGTACCGCAGGAAAACGGGGACAACAGCGCGGGGACAACAGCGCGGCGTGCGATAGCGCGAAGCGCAACGGCCGCTGCGCAATCGCAGGCCGGCGCGTCTTCGCACCTGCCGCGCTTACGCGCGCGGCGCCTCCGGCGTGTCGCGCCGCGTGAGCAGCATCGCGTCGCCGTAGCTGAAGAAGCGATAGCGTTCGTCGATCGCGTGCCGGTACGCGGCGCGGATCGTCTCGACGCCCGCGAACGCGGACACCAGCATCAGCAGCGTCGACTTCGGCAGGTGGAAGTTCGTGACGAGCCGGTCGACGACCCGGAAAGCGTAGCCGGGCGTGATGAAGATGTCGGTCTCGGCCTGCGTCGCCGCGAGCGGGCGGCCCGCTGCGTCGGCGCTGCGCGCCGCGGCTTCGAGCGCGCGCATCGACGTCGTGCCGACCGCGATCACGTTGCCGCCGCGCGCGCGGGTCGCGGCGATCTTGTCGACGAGCGATTGCGGCAGGTCGTACCACTCGCTGTGCATCCGGTGCTCGGCGAGGTTCTCGACGCGCACCGGCTGGAACGTGCCGGCGCCCACGTGCAGCGTCAGCGTCGCGCGCTCGACGCCCATCGCGTCGAGTTGCTCGAGCAGCGGCTGGTCGAAATGGAGCCCGGCCGTCGGCGCCGCGACCGCGCCCGGGTTGCTCGCGTAGACGGTCTGGTAGCGCGTCTCGTCGTTCGCGTCGGCGTCGTGCTCGATGTACGGCGGCAGCGGCAGGCGGCCGTGCTGCTCGATCAGCGTGAGGCACGGCGCCGGGAAATGCAGCGTGAAGAACGGCTCGACGCGCTCGCCGACCGTCACGTCGAACGCGTCGGCGAGGCGCAGTGTCGTGCCGGCGCCCGGCGACTTGCTCGCGCGGATCTGCGCGAGCGCGGTGTGCGTGCCGGTCACGCGCTCGATCAGCACCTCGATCTTGCCGCCGCTGGCCTTCTGGCCGAAGAAACGCGCCTTCAGCACTTTGGTATCGTTGAACACGAGCAGGTCGCCGGGCGCGATGCACGACGGCAGCTCGGCGAAGCGGCGGTCGACGAGGCGCGCGGGCTCGACGGTGCGGTCGACCTCGAGCAGGCGGCTCGCGGTGCGGTCGGGCAGCGCGGTTTGCGCAATCAGCTCGGGCGGCAGATTGAAATCGAAATCGGAAAGCGTGAACATGCGGGCTGGTTCGAAACGGCCGGCGGGCGCCGCCGACAGGGCGGAAACGCATAAATGGGGCGCGCGAGCCGCTATGATGGCGGGATGCGCGGCCTGGCCGGCGTCGTTCGTTCGGACGACGTGAAAGCCGCTATTGTACTTGCCTTGCGAAGCACCCAGACGATCCGATGCCTGTGTCACCACGCCGTTCCACCGCCGCCGTTGCCGATTCCGCCGATCCGTTCGACGCGGACGATGCCGCGTTACCCGCGCGCAGCGCCGGGGAGCGCGAGCCGCCGCGCAGTGCCGCGCCGCGCCGCGCGGGCCCGAAGCGCGGCGCCGACGGCCGGCTCGCGCAGCCGGCCGCCGCCGCGCCCGACGTCGAGCCGGGCGCGGGCGGCGACGCAGCGGGCGCGGCGAGTGCAGCGGGGCCATCCGGCGCGAAAGGCAAGAAGAAGCCGGCCGCCGACAAACCCGTGAAGACCGTCGACAAGCTCGCGAAGCTCGGCCTCACGCGCTCGATCGATCTCGTGCTGCACCTGCCGATGCGCTACGAGGACGAAACCACGCTCACGCCGATCGGCGAACTGCTGCCGGGCGGCATCGCGCAGGCCGAAGGCGTCGTGTTCGACAACGAGGTCGCGTACCGGCCGCGTCGGCAGCTCGTCGTGAAGATCCAGGACGACGACGGCGAGCTGCTGGTGCTGCGCTTCCTCAATTTCTACGGCTCGCAGGTCAAGCAGATGGCCGTCGGCCAGCGGTTGCGCGTGCGCGGCGACGTGCGCGGCGGCTTCTTCGGGATGGAGATGGTGCATCCGGCGGTGCGCGTCGTCGAGGCGGATGCGCCGCTGCCGCAGGTGCTCACGCCCGTCTATCCGAGCACGGCCGGCGTGTCGCAGGCATATCTGCGCAAGGCGATCGAGAACGCGGTCGAGCGCACGCCGCTGCCCGAGCTGCTGCCGCCCGAGATCGAGCGCGACTACCTGAAGCCGCTCGGCGTGCCGACGCTCGCGCAGGCCGTGCGCATCCTGCACCACCCGGGCGTCGATTCCGACGAAGCCGCGCTGATGGACGGCTCGCATCCTGCGTGGACGCGCATCAAGTTCGAGGAACTGCTCGCGCAGCAGCTGTCGCTCAAGCGTGCGCACGAGGAGCGCCGCACGCGCGCGGCGCCGGCGATGCCGCGCCGCACCGCGACCGATGCCGACGCGCTGACGACGCGTCTCTACGCGGCGCTGCCGTTCACGCTGACGGGCGCGCAGTCGCGCGTCGTCGGCGAGATCGCGCACGACCTCACGCTCGCGCACCCGATGCAGCGGCTGCTGCAGGGCGACGTCGGCAGCGGCAAGACGGTCGTCGCGGCGCTGGCCGCGACGCAGGCGATCGATGCCGGCTACCAGGCCGCGCTGATGGCGCCTACCGAAATCCTCGCGGAACAGCACGCGCGCAAGCTGCGCGCGTGGCTCGAGCCGCTCGGCGTATCGGTCGCGTGGCTCGCGGGCAGCCTGAAGGCGAAGGAGAAGCGCGCGGCGATCGAGGCCGCGGCGCTCGGCACCGCGCAGCTCGTGATCGGCACGCACGCGATCATCCAGGACACGGTCGAATTCGCGCGGCTAGGCCTCGTGATCGTCGACGAGCAGCACCGCTTCGGCGTCGAGCAGCGTCTCGCGCTGCGCGCGAAGGCCGCGAACGCGGCCAACGGCGCACGCGATTTCCAGCCGCACCAGCTGATGATGTCGGCCACGCCGATTCCGCGCACGCTCGCGATGACGTATTACGCCGATCTCGAGGTGTCGACGATCGACGAGCTGCCGCCGGGCCGCACGCCGGTGCTGACGCGCCTCGTCGGCGACGCGCGGCGCGAGGAGGTGATCGCGCGCGTGCGCGAGGCCGCGCTGACCGGCCGCCAGGTGTACTGGGTGTGTCCGCTGATCGAGGAGAGCGAGACGCTGCAACTGCAGACGGCCGTCGAGACCTACGAGACGCTGGCCGCGACACTCCCCGAGCTGAAGGTCGGGCTCGTGCACGGACGGCTGTCGCCGGCCGACAAGGCGGCCGTGATGGAGGCTTTCACGCGCAACGACGTGCAACTGCTCGTCGCGACGACCGTGATCGAGGTCGGCGTCGACGTGCCGAATGCGTCGCTGATGGTGATCGAGCACGCGGAGCGCTTCGGCCTGGCGCAGCTGCACCAGCTGCGCGGCCGCGTCGGGCGCGGCACCGCGGCGTCGGTGTGCGTGCTGCTGTACACGGGCCCGCTGTCGCTGACCGGCCGCGAGCGGCTGAAGACGATGCGCGAGACGACCGACGGCTTCGAGATCGCGCGGCGCGATCTCGAAATCCGCGGCCCCGGCGAATTCCTCGGCGCGCGCCAGTCCGGCGCGGCGATGCTGCGCTTCGCGAACCTCGAGACCGACGGCTGGCTGATCGACCCGGCCCGCGACGCGGCGGCGCGACTGATCGCCGCGTATCCCGACGTGGTCACGCAGCATCTCGCACGCTGGCTCGGCGCGCGCGAGCAGTATCTGAAGGCCTGATTCGCGCACTCGGAGTCGGATTTAAAACCGCCATTCAGCGCTGATTCGGCGCATCGAGATACAGAGAAACTTGGCGAACCGGTGCCAACGGGTGTATAAATTAAACCTATCGCCTGTATATCCCTGATTGACCCACAATGACCCTGACTGAATTGAAATACATCGTCGCGGTCGCGCGCGAACGGCATTTCGGTCGCGCGGCCGAAGCATGCTTCGTGAGCCAGCCGACGCTATCGGTGGCGATCAAGAAGCTGGAAGACGAGCTCAACGTGCAGATTTTCGAGCGCGGCGCGAGCGAAGTGAGCGTGACCCCGATCGGCGACCAGATCGTCACGCAGGCACAGCGCGTGCTCGAGCAGACCTTCGCGATCAAGGAGATCGCGAAGCAGGGCAAGGACCCGCTCGTCGGCCCGTTCCGGCTCGGCGTGATCTACACGATCGGGCCGTATCTGCTGCCGACGCTCGTCAAGCAGATGATCCAGCGCGTGCCGCAGATGCCGCTGATGCTGCAGGAGAACTACACGCTCAAGCTGCTCGAACTGCTGAAGCAGGGCGAGATCGACGCCGCGATCATGGCGCTGCCGTTCCCCGAGACCGGCCTGATGGTGCGGCCGCTGTACGACGAGCCGTTCGTCGTCGCGCTGCCGGCCGGCCATCCGTGGGAGAAGCGCAACGAGATCGACGCCGAGGACCTGAAGCAGGAAACCATGCTGCTGCTCGGCAACGGCCACTGCTTCCGCGACCACGTGCTCGGCGTGTGCCCGGAGCTGATGCGCTTTTCGCAGACGGCCGACGGCATCCAGAAGACCTTCGAGGGCTCGTCGCTCGAAACGATTCGCCACATGGTCGCGAGCGGTGTCGGCATCACGGTGCTGCCGCGGATGTCGGTTGCCGAGATCGGCCCGCGCGCGAACGGCCCCGACGCCGAACTGCTGTCGTACGTGCCGTTCAACGAACCGGTGCCGGATCGCCGCGTCGTGCTGGTGTGGCGCAAGAGCTTCACGCGGATGCCGGCGATCGACGCGATCAGCGAGGCGATCGCCGCATGCGAGCTGCCGGGCGTCGCGAAGCTCGACATGCCGGCGACGATGAACTGAGCGGGGCGCCGCGCGCCTCAGCCTGGCCAATAAACGGGGTCTTGCGACCCCGTTTATTTTTCTCTATCGCATAGATTAAATTAATTAAATTCAAGTATTTGATAGGTGCAACTAGAATGGTTGACATGGATCGGCGTCGGATCGACAGCCTGGTCCGCACGCTGAATGCAAGCGTCAAAGGAGGATGTCATGATGCGGTCGGTATTGCAGCACGTGCAGCGGAACATCCCGTCGCGCGACGAGGTCGTCAATCGCGCGAGGGCCGCGGCCCGCAGCCTGCGCCCGATTGCGTTCGCGTACCTGGCGGACCGCGTGTATGGTGGCTGAGCGCCGCCGCACACCGGTTCTGTGTTCCCCCGATTCACCCGCTGTCCAGCCATGAGGGAGCATTGCATGTCCGTAGTCCGGAAAACCGCACGTACCGCCGGCGCAGCGCCGGCCGGTCGCCGATTCCTGGAGCGCCCCGCCTGCGGCGCTTCGCAACGGGAACGCGCACCGAAGGCCCCGCACGACATCCCGTAGTACGACAGGAGGATCAACCTGTTCCGTTTCTTACCCCCGCAATGACACCCCAGGAACCGCGCGCGGCACGATGCCGGGCCCGGTCGGTGGGGGCACATGAGCAAGCCTAGGAGAAAACGCATGTCGAACGAAAAGAAGTGCCCGTTCAATCACACCGCAGGCAGCGGCACGTCGAACAAGGACTGGTGGCCGAACCAGGTGAACCTGAACATCCTGCACCGGCACTCGGCGCTGTCCGATCCGATGGACCAGGATTTCGACTACACGGAAGCGTTCAAGAAGCTCGACCTCGCGGCGGTGAAGCGCGACCTGCAGGCGCTGATGACGACGTCGCAGGACTGGTGGCCGGCCGACTTCGGCCACTACGGCGGCCTGTTCATCCGGATGGCCTGGCACAGCGCCGGCACGTACCGGACCGCCGACGGCCGCGGCGGCGCGGGCGGCGGGCAACAGCGCTTCGCCCCGCTGAACAGCTGGCCGGACAACGGGAACCTGGACAAGGCACGCCGGCTGCTGTGGCCGATCAAGCAGAAGTACGGCCGCAACATCTCGTGGGCCGACCTGCTGATCCTGACCGGCAACGTCGCGCTCGAATCGATGGGCTTCAAGACCTTCGGTTTTGCGGGCGGCCGGGTCGACACGTGGGAACCGGACGACGTCTACTGGGGTTCGGAAAAGATCTGGCTGGAACTGAGCGGCGGCCCGAACAGCCGTTACTCGGGCGACCGTGACCTCGAGAATCCGCTCGCGGCCGTGCAGATGGGCCTCATCTACGTGAACCCGGAAGGCCCGGACGGCAACCCCGACCCGGTCGCGGCGGCACGCGACATCCGCGAGACGTTCGCGCGGATGGCGATGAACGACGAAGAGACGGTCGCGCTGATCGCCGGCGGCCACACGTTCGGCAAGACGCACGGCGCGGGCCCCGCATCGGACGTCGGCCCCGAGCCGGAAGCCGCGGGCATCGAGCAGCAGGGTCTCGGCTGGAAGAGCACGTACGCATCGGGCAAGGGCGGCGACGCGATCACGAGCGGCCTTGAAGTCACCTGGACGTCGACGCCGACGAAGTGGAGCAACGACTTCTTCACGCACCTGTTCAGCTACGAATGGGAACTGACGAAGAGCCCGGCCGGCGCGCACCAGTGGGTCGCGAAGGGCGCCGACGAGGTGATTCCGGATGCGTTCGATCCGGCGAAGAAGCATCGTCCCACGATGCTGACGACCGACCTGTCGCTGCGTTTCGATCCGGCCTACGAGAAGATCTCGCGCCGCTTCTACGAGAACCCGGCCGAGTTCGCCGACGCGTTCGCGCGCGCCTGGTTCAAGCTCACGCACCGCGACATGGGGCCGCGTGCGCGCTATCTCGGCCCGGACGTGCCGGCCGAGCAACTGCTGTGGCAGGATCCGATCCCGGCCGTCGACCACAAGCTGATCGACGACGCGGACGTCGCGGCGCTGAAGGCGAAGGTGCTCGCGTCGGGCCTGTCGGTCGCGCAGCTCGTGTCGACCGCATGGGCGTCGGCCTCGACGTTCCGCGGGTCGGACAAGCGCGGCGGCGCGAACGGTGCGCGTATCCGCCTGGCACCGCAGAAGGACTGGGAAGTGAACCAGCCGGCGGCGCTCGCGAAGGTGCTCGAGACGCTCGAAGGCGTGCAGAAGGCGTTCAACGATGCGCAGACGGGCGGCAAGAAGGTGTCGCTCGCCGACCTGATCGTGCTGGCCGGTGCGGCCGGCGTCGAACAGGCCGCGAAGAACGCGGGTGTCGCGGTGACGGTGCCGTTCGCACCGGGCCGGATGGACGCATCGTCGGAGCAGACCGACATCGAGGCGATGGCCGTGCTCGAGCCGGTTGCGGATGGTTTCCGCAACTACCTGAAGCGCGCGTACAAGACGCCGGCCGAAGCGCTGCTGGTCGACAAGGCCCAGCTGCTGACGCTGAGCGGGCCGGAGTTGACGGTGCTGGTCGGCGGCCTGCGGGTGCTGGGCGCGAATGTCGGTGACGCTAAGCACGGCGTGTTCACCGATCGTCCGGGCTCGCTGACCAACGACTTCTTCGTGAACCTGCTCGACATGGGCACGGAGTGGAAGCCGGCGTCGGCCGCGAACGACGTGTTCGAAGGGCGCGATCGGGCGACGGGCCAGGTCAAGTGGACCGGCACGCGCGTCGACCTGATCTTCGGTTCGCACTCGCAGCTGCGTGCGCTGGCCGAGGTGTACGGCAGCTCGGACGCGAACGAGAAGTTCGTGCGCGATTTCGTCGCGGCCTGGAACAAGGTGATGAACCTCGACCGCTTCGACCTCGCATGAATGTCGCGATGCGATAACGCAGTCACGCTGTAACGTGAAACGGCCGGTCGCACGACCGGCCGTTTTTTCTTCCGATTCAAGGTCTTGTCGAAGGAGTGACGACCATGACGCAAATGATGCTGAACATGCGCGCCGCGTTCACGCCGGCCGAGTGGGCGCGGCGTATCGTCGGATTCGCGATCGTCATCGGCGGTGCGGCCGAGCTGGTCGCGCAGGCGCTGCACGCGCTCGCGCCCGCTGCGGGCGGCTGAGCGCAGTGGTTTGCCAGCGACACGCCGGATCCCGGCCCCAGGCCGCGGCAACGCCGGCTTTGCATCTGTCCCCCGATTGACGGGCAGGGCGGCCCGGCCGCTTGCAGCCGGCTCGGGCGGCCGGCGCGCGTGCCGCGGCACCCGGCCGCGGGCCGGCCCGACATGACGCGAACCGCCGCTCGGCTCTAAAATGCCGGGATTCTCTTCCCGGTGCTTCGCCATGCTTGCCCGCTTTCCCCTGTATCTGCGGCTCGTCCGGATGGACAAGCCGATCGGCAGCCTGCTGCTGCTGTGGCCGACGCTCAACGCACTGTGGATCGCATCGGACGGCCATCCGCGCTGGCCGCTGCTCGTGATCTTCGCGCTCGGCACGCTGCTGATGCGCTCGGCCGGCTGCGCGATGAACGACTATGCCGACCGCGATTTCGATCGTCACGTGAAGCGCACGGCCGACCGGCCGCTGACGTCGGGCAAGATCCGCGCATGGGAAGCCGTCGCGATCGCGGTGGTGCTGTCGTTCATCGCGTTCCTGCTGATCCTGCCGCTCAACACGCTGACGAAGGAGCTGTCGGTCGTCGCGTTGTTCGTCGCCGGCTCATATCCGTTCATGAAGCGTTTCTTCGCGATTCCGCAGGCGTATCTCGGCATCGCGTTCGGCTTCGGCATCCCGATGGCGTTCGCGGCCGTGCAGGACACGGTGCCGATGCTCGCGTGGGTGATGCTGATCGCGAACATCTTCTGGTCGGTCGCGTACGACACCGAATACGCGATGGTCGACCGCGACGACGACATCAAGATCGGCATTCGCACGTCCGCGCTGACGTTCGGCCGCTTCGACGTCGCGGCCGTGATGGCGTGCTATGCGGCGACGCTCGGCATCTACGTGTGGATCGGCGTGTCGCTCGGTTTCGGCCTCGCGTACTGGGCCGGCTGGGCGGCGGCGGTCGGCTGCGCGCTGTATCACTACACGCTGATCAAGGACCGCGAGCGGATGCCGTGCTTCGCGGCGTTCCGGCACAACAACTGGCTCGGCGGCGTGCTGTTCGCGGGGATCGCCGCGCATTACCTGCTGGCCGGCCCGGCAGGCAATTGAAGCGAAGCGGTTGCGCGCCCCGGCGCGCGATGCCAGCAAAAAGCGGCCCAGGGCCGCTTTTTTGCTGGCGCTGCCGGGCAAGCCCGGCCGGCGTCGCTGCGCTTACGCGCGGCCGAGCTCGTCGCCCATTTCCTTCGCGCGTGCCTCGGCTGCGAGCACGCCGCGCACGATCGCTTCCTTCACGCCCTGCGCGTCGAACGACGCGAGCGCGGCGGCCGTCGTGCCGCCCTTCGACGTCACGCGCTCGCGCAGCACGCTCGCCGGTTCGCCCGACTGCGCGGCGAGCTGCGCGGCGCCCGTGAACGTCGCGACCGCGAGCGCGCGGCCCTGTTCGTCGTTCATGCCGAGGCGGCGCGCGGTTTCCTGCAGCGCTTCGATGAAATAGAACACGTAGGCCGGGCCGCTGCCCGAGATCGCCGTGACCGCGTCGAGTTGCGCTTCGTCGTCGAACCAGACGATCTCGCCGACCGCGCCGAGCACGTTCGATGCGAGTTCGCGACCGGCCGCGTCGACGCCCGGCAGCGCGGCGAGACCCGCCACGCCCATGCCGACCAGCGCGGGCGTGTTCGGCATCGTGCGTACGATGCGCGCGTAGTCGCCGAGCCAGCGGGCGAGGTCGGTGGCGCGGATGCCGGCCGCGATGCTGATCACGAGCTGCGACTTCAGATGCGGCGCGAGCGCCTGCGCGACGTCCTTCAGCACCTGCGGCTTCACCGCGAGCACGATCGCGTCGTAGTCCGCGAGCGCCGCGTCGACGGCCGCGCCGGTGCGGATGCCGAACTGCTGCGCGGCGCGCGCGCGAACGTCCTCGTTGACGTCGATGGCATACAGGCCGTCAGCGGCGACGCCGCGCTTGATCAGGCCGCCGATCAGGGCCGCGGCCATGTTGCCGCCGCCGATGAATGCGATTTTCATGGTGTCGAATTGAGCGAGTGAGTGAACGGGAAGGCGGAAAAGGGCGGCGCTCAGTGCGAATAATCGCGTGCGCCGAAGATCGCGGTGCCGACGCGCACGATCGTCGCGCCTTCGAGCACCGCGGCCTCGAGATCGGCGGACATGCCCATCGACAACGTGTCGAGCGGCAAGCCCTCGGCGCGCAATGCGTCGAACAGCGCACGCAGCGCGCGATGCGGTGCGCGTTGCGCATCGGTATCGTCGGCCGGTTCGGGAATCGCCATCAGGCCGCGCAGGCGCAGCGCCGGCAGCGCGGCGACCGCGCGCGCGACGTCGGCCACGTCGGCCGGCGCGACGCCGCTCTTCGACGCCTCGCCGCTGATGTTCACCTGCACGCAGACGTTGAGCGGCGGCAGGTGCGCGGGGCGCTGTTCGGCGAGGCGCTGCGCGATCTTCAGCCGGTCGACCGAATGGACCCAGTCGAACCGTTCGGCGACCGGGCGCGTCTTGTTCGATTGCAGCGGGCCGATGAAATGCCACTCGAGCGCGGCGCGCAGGTCGGCAAGCGCATCGATCTTGTCGATCGATTCCTGCACGTAGTTCTCGCCGAACGCACGTTGCCCGGCCGCATGCGCGGCGCGCACGTCGTCGGCGGGAAAGGTTTTCGCCACGGCGAGCAGCGAGACGGTGGCGGGATCGCGGCCGGCTGCGCGGGCGGCGTCGGCGATGCGGCGGTGAACGGAGTCGAGACGGGCGGCGAAATCGGACATGACGGGCACGGAAGCAGGCACGAGAAGCGAATACGGCTGCGAATACGGCAGCGAATGCGGCAGCGGATGCGGCACGGCACGCGCCGCATCGATTCGCCCATTATACGGACGGGGCGCCGGCAGGGCCGGCCATCCGCGTCAGCCGTACAGCAGATGCTCGACGAGCTGGATCCAGTGCGCGACCGGAATCTGCGTGCCGCTCTGCAGGTGCGCGATGCAGCCGACGTTGCCGGACACGATCATCTGCGGCTCGAGCGCCTGCAGCTTCAGCAGCTTCTGCTTGCGCAGCCGGTACGACAGCGACGGCTGCGTCAGCGAATAGGTGCCGGCCGACCCGCAGCACAGATGGCTGTCGGCCGGCAGCCGCACGTCGATGCCGAGCGTCTCGAGCAGGCGCTCGACCTTGCCGCGCGACTGCTGGCCGTGCTGCAGCGTGCACGGCGGATGGTACGCGACGGTATGGATCGCGCGGCGCCGCGCGAGCGTCGCGATCTCGGCCTCGAACGCGAGCAGCACGTCGGAGATGTCGCGCGTCAGCGCGACGATGCGCTGCGCCTTTTCCGCATAGGCCGGATCGTCGCGCAGCAGGTGCGCGTATTCGAGTACCGTCGCGCCGCAGCCCGTTGCGTTCATCACGATCGCCTCGGCGCCTTGCTCGACATACGGCCACCATGCATCGATGTTGCGGCGCGCGTCGTCGAGCGCTTCGTCGTGATAGTTCAGGTGCAGGCGGATCGCGCCGCAGCAGCCCGCGTCGGGCGCGACGAGCGTCTCGACGCCGAGCGCGTCGAGCACGCGCGCGGTCGCGATGTTGATGTTCGGCAGCATCGACGGCTGCACGCAGCCGGCGAGCATCAGCATCTTGCGCGAATGCGGGCGCTGCGGCCATTCGAGCAGCCGCGTGCGCGGCGGCACCTTGTCGCGCAGCCGTTTCGGCAAGAGCGGCCGCACGTGCTGGCCGAGCCGCATCACCGGCGAGAACAGCGCCTCGTTCGGCACGAGGGTGGCGAGCACGCGGCGCATGAGCCGCTGCTGCACGGGGCGTCGCACTTGCGCCTCGACGTGCTTGCGGCCGATTTCGACGAGCCGGCCGTACTGGACGCCCGACGGGCAGGTCGTCTCGCAGCTGCGGCAGGTGAGGCAGCGATCGAGGTGCTGCTGCGTGCTGCGCGTGACGGGCGCGCCTTCGACCATCTGCTTGATCAGGTAGATGCGGCCGCGCGGGCCGTCGAGTTCGTCGCCGAGCAGCTGGTAGGTCGGGCACGTCGCGGTGCAGAAGCCGCAATGCACGCACTTGCGCAGGATCGCGTCGGCCTCGTCGCCGTCGGGCGTATTGCGGATGAAATCGGCGAGGTTCGTTTGCATCGATCCCTCAGAGATCAGGGTAGAGCCGGCCGCGGTTGAAGATACGCGCGGGATCGAATGCAGCCTTCAGCCCGCGGTGAATTTTCATCAGCGGCGCGGGCAGCGGCGTGAACACGCCCGCGCTGCGGTCGTAGGAATCGCCCGCGCGGAACAGCGTCGCATGGCCGCCGGCCTGCTTCGCGCTCATGCGCACCGTTTGCGCGTCGGCGTCGGTGATCCACCAGCGCTGCGCGCCGCCCCATTCCATCAGCTGGGTGCCGGGCAGGTGCATCGGTTCGGTGATCGACGGCAGCGCGAGCCGCCACAGCGCATAGCCGGGCGGGATACCGTTGAAGAACGGGTCGGTGTGTTCGCGCAGGCCGGCCCAGAAGCGCTCGGCCTCGACCGCGTCGACGACTTCGCCGCCGAGCAGCGTCTTTGCCGATTTCACGGCCGCCTCGGCGCCCGACAGCCGCAGCACGAGCGTGCCGTTGCGCCATGCGCTCGCGCTGACGGGCAGCGGATGGCCGCCCCATTCGTTGAGCTTGCGCACCGCGTCGGTCGCGGTCATCTCGAACTTCAGCGTGACTTCGGCGACCGGCACCGGCAGCACCTTGATCGACAGGTCGAGCATCAGCCCGAGCGTGCCGAGCGAGCCGGCCATCAGCCGCGACACGTCGTAACCGGCGACGTTCTTCACGACCTGCCCGCCGAAGCGCAGCACTTCGCCGCGGCCGTTCATCAGCGTGACGCCGAGCACGAAATCGCGCGGCGCGCCGCAGGTCGCGCGGCGCGGGCCCGCGAGGCCGGCCGCGACGCAGCCGCCGACCGTGGCCGCGCGGCCGAAGTGGGGCGGCTCGAACGGCAGCATCTGGCCGCACTCGGCGAGGACGGTTTCAAGCTGCGCGAGCGGCGTGCCCGCGCGGACCGTGACGACGAGTTCGGCCGGGTCGTACGACACGATGCCCTGAAACGCGCGCGTGTCGAGTATTTCGCCGTCCAGCGCCTGCCCGTACCAATCCTTGGTGCCGCCGCCGCGAATCCGCAGCGGCCGGCCGTCGGCACTGGCGGCACGGATGCGCTCGGCCCATCCGGCGACGATGTCGTCCTCTTCCATGTTCTGTTGCTGCCTCGTTGTTGTCCGGTCGATTGTACCGGGGTGGCGCGAATTCACATCGCGACTATCCCTAAGCCCCGTATCACGAAGGCATGCAGGCGCCGCCGCGCGCACGGCCCGCGCGGGCAGGGCGGTACGCCGCGGCCCGCGCACCGCGCGGCGTTCTCGGGAAAACGCCGGGCCGCCCCACGTTTTCCGCCCCGAACGCAGTCCCCTCGGTGGGCCTGGCGCGAAGCGACAGGTTGGGGGGGGCTCAGAAGCGCGGCAGGTCGGGGTGCGGCAGCAGCCCCCCGCGCACGTGCTGGCGACCGTATTCGGCACAGCGCGCACGGGTCGGGATGCCCTTGTCGGGATTGAGCAGCTCGGCCGGATCGAATGCACGCTTGACCGCGAAGAACGCGTCGCGCTCCTGCGGCGAGAACTGTACGCACATCGAATTGAGCTTTTCGATGCCGACGCCGTGCTCGCCCGTCACGCTGCCGCCGAATTCCACGCAGCATTCGAGGATTTCCGCGCCGAACTGTTCGGCGCGGTGCAGCTCGTCCGGATCGTTCGCGTTGTAGAGGATCAGCGGATGCATGTTGCCGTCGCCGGCATGGAACACGTTGATGCAGCGCAGCCCGTAGCGCGTCTCGAGCTGCTCGATACGGGCGAGCAGCGGGCCGATCGCGCGGCGCGGCACGGTGCCGTCCATGCAGTAATAGTCGGCGGAAATGCGCCCGGCGGCCGGGAACGCGTTCTTGCGGCCGGACCAGAAGCGCAGCCGCTCGCTTTCGTTGCGCGACACCTGGATGCGCGTCGCACCATGCTCGCGCAGCACGGCCGTCATGCGGACGATTTCCTCCGCGACTTCTTCCGGCGTGCCGTCCGACTCGCACAGCAGGATCGCCTTCGCGTCGAGGTCGTAGCCGGCGTGGGTGAACGCCTCGACCGCCTGGGTGGCCGGCTTGTCCATCATCTCGAGCCCGGCCGGGATGATGCCCGACGCGATGATCGCGGCAACGGCCGCGCCGCCCTTCACGACATCGTCGAAGCTCGCCATCACGAGCTGCGCGGTCTGCGGTTTCGGGATCAGCTTCACCGTGACCTCGGTGACGATCGCGAACATCCCTTCGCTGCCGATCATCACCGCGAGCAGGTCGAGGCCCGGCGCGTCGAGGCCGAGCGAGCCGAATTCGACGATCTCGCCGTCGATCGTGACCGCGCGCACGCGCATCACGTTATGCACGGTCAGCCCGTATTTCAGGCAGTGGACGCCGCCGGAATTTTCCGCGACGTTGCCGCCGATCGTGCACGCGATCTGCGACGAAGGATCGGGTGCGTAATACAGCCCGTAAGGCGCGGCCGCCTCCGAAATCGCGAGGTTGCGCACGCCGGGCTGCACGGTGGCCGTGCGCGCGTACGGATCGACCTCGACGATGCGCGTGAAGCGCGCGAGCGACAGCACGACGCCGTTCGTGATCGGCAGCGCGCCGCCGGACAGGCTCGTGCCCGCGCCGCGCGGCACGATCGGCACTTCCATGCGGCGGCAGATCTGCACGATGCGCTGCACCTGCGATTCGGTTTCGGGCAGCGCGACCGCGAGCGGCAGCCGGCGGTATGCCGACAGGCCGTCGCATTCGTACGGCGCGGTGTCTTCGTCGCGGAACAGCAGGCAGTGCGTCGGCAGCACGGCCATCAGCGCCTGCACGACTTCGCGCTGGCGCTGCGCGCGGGTCGCGCTCGACAGTTCGACGGATGCGTTCATTGGGTCTCCAGCCGGGGCGCGGCGGCGCGCCGCCGTGTCAGCACGTGAAGATCTTGCCGGGATTCATCAGGTTGCGGGGATCGAGCGCCAGCTTGATCGCGCGCATCGCGTCGATCGCGTTGTCGCCGTGCTCCTTCGGCAGGAAGCGCATCTTGTGCAGCCCGACGCCGTGTTCGCCGGTGCAGGTGCCGCCGAGGCGCAGCGCGCGCTCGACGATCCGGTCGTTGATGCGTTCGGCTTCGTCGAGCTCCTCGGGCTTGTCCGGGTCGATCAGGATCGCGACGTGGAAATTGCCGTCGCCGACGTGGCCGACGATCGGGCAGGGCAGCGACGACGCGCGCAGGTCGGCTTCGGTCTCCTCGACGCACGCGGCGAGTTGCGAGATCGGTACGCACACGTCGGTCGTCACCGCGCGGCAGCCGGGTTTCAGCTGCAGCATCGCGAAGTACGCGTTGTGGCGCGCCGCCCAGAGCCGCGTGCGGTCCTCGGGGCGGGTCGCCCATTCGAAGCCCTGGCCGTTGTTCTGGCCCGCCAGCGTCTGCACGAGCTCGGCCTGCTCCTTCACGCCGGCCTCGGTGCCATGGAATTCGAAGAACAGCGTCGGCGCTTCGGCGAGCGTCAGGTTCGAGTGGCGGTTGATCGAGCGCACGGCGAGCGAGTCGACGAATTCGACGCGCGCGATCGGCACACCGATCTGGATCGTCTCGATCACGGTGCGCACCGCGTCGCCCATCGACGGGAACGTGCAGATCGCGGCCGACACGGCTTCGGGCAGCGGATGCAGGCGCAGCGTGATCTCGGTGATCACGCCGAGCGTGCCTTCGGAGCCGACGAACAGGCGCGTGAGGTCGTAGCCGGCCGACGACTTGCGCGCGCGCGAGCCCGTCTTCACGACGCGGCCGTCGGCGAGCACGGCGGTCAGTCCGAGCACGTTCTCGCGCATCGTCCCGTAGCGCACGGCGTTGGTACCCGACGCGCGGGTCGCGGTCATCCCGCCGATGCTGGCGTCGGCGCCCGGATCGATCGGGAAGAACAGGCCGGTGTCGCGCAGCGCTTCGTTGAGCGCCTTGCGCGTGATGCCCGGTTCGACCGTGACCGTCAGGTCTTCGGCGTTGATCGACAGCACGCGGTTCATTTCGGACAGGTCGAGCGAGACGCCGCCGCGCACGGCGAGCAGGTGGCCTTCGAGCGACGAGCCGGCGCCGTACGGGATCAGCGGCACGCTGTAGAGTGCGCACAGCGACACGACTTGGCGGACTTCATCGGCGTTGTGGGCGAACACGACGGCGTCGGGCAGTTGCGGATCGAACGGCGATTCGTCGCGGCCGTGATGGGCGCGGACGGCGTCGGCGGTCGACACGCGCTCGCCGAAGGCGGCGCGCAGCGCATCGAGCATGGCGGAGGGCAGCGGGCGGCGCGTGGCGGCCGGCGGGGCAGGGTGATTCACGAATGTCTCCTGACGACTGCTTGTCAAACTTTCGGCCCATTCTACGCTGGAACGCCTGCTGCACCTGCCGCCGCGGGCTGCGATAATCGCATTCCAACCCAACCGGGCCGCATCGCGGCCGCGCACGAGAGGACATTCGTATGGGCAACCGCTTGAGCAAGATCGCGACGCGCACGGGCGACGACGGCACCACCGGCCTCGGCGACGGACGGCGCATCGGCAAGGACGACGCGCGGATCGCCGCGATCGGCGACGTCGACGAACTGAACTCGAACCTCGGCGTGCTGCTCGCCGAACCGCTGCCGGACGACGTGCGCACGGCGCTCGTGACGATCCAGCACGACCTGTTCGATCTCGGCGGCGAGCTGTGCATTCCCGGCCATGCGGTGCTCGACGACACGCACCTCGCGCGCCTCGACAAGTGGCTGGCCGACTACAACGCGACGCTGCCGCCGCTGAAGGAATTCATTTTGCCGGCCGGCTCGCGCGCGGCGTCGCTCGCGCACGTATGCCGGACGGTGTGCCGGCGCGCGGAGCGCACGATCGTCGCGCTCGGGCGCACCGACACGCTCAATGATGCGCCGCGGCGTTACGTGAACCGGCTGTCCGACCTGCTGTTCGTGCTGGCGCGCGTGCTGAACCGCGCGGATGGCGGCTCGGACGTGTTATGGGAGCGCGGGCGCGTCCGCTGACGCCCGGTGTCGTTTTTCCGCGCTGCGACAATTTGCCCGAGGGACGTCGATTTTTAAAGATGTATCGTATGTGCATGTTTAACGGAGAACGAACATGACCCACATCACCGCTGACCAGATGGCTCGCGTGAAGGCCACTGCCCCTGTCCTCGCCGTGCACGGCGCGACGATCACGAAGCACTTCTACCAGCGCATGTTCGCGCGCCATCCGGAACTGAAGAACCTGTTCAACCAGACGCACCAGAAGACCGGCAGCCAGCCGGAAACGCTCGCGAAGGCGGTCTATGCGTATGCGGCGAACATCGACAACCTCGGCGCGCTCGGCGGGGCGGTGTCGCACATCGCGCACAAGCACGCGAGCCTGAACATCCGTCCCGAGCATTACCCGATCGTTGGCGAGAACCTGCTCGCGTCGATCGTCGAAGTGCTCGGCGACGCGGTCGATGCTCAGACGCTCGAGGCATGGCGCGTCGCATACGGCCAACTTGCGCAGATCCTGATCGGCGCCGAGGCCGACCTGTACGCGGGCGCCGCGTGGAGCGGCTTCCGTCCGTTCAAGGTCGCCCGCAAGGTGCGTGAAAGCGACGAGATCACGTCGTTCTACCTGACGCCCGCCGACGGTGGCGAGGCGCCGACTTTCGAGCCGGGCCAGTACGTCACCGTGAAGCGCTTCGTCGGCGACCTCGGCGTCGACCAGCCGCGCCAGTACAGCCTGTCCGACGCGCCGCACCGCAAGTGGCTGCGCATCTCGGTGAAGCGCGAGGCCGGCCAGCCGGAAGCGATCCCGGCCGGCAAGGTGTCGACGCTGATGCATGACGGCGTGGAAGAGGGCGCGATCGTCGAGGTGACCGCGCCGATGGGCGAATTCTCGCTGAAGCGCGGCGTCGATACGCCGGTCGTGCTGATCTCCGGCGGCGTCGGCCTGACGCCGATGGTGTCGATGGCATCGACACTGGTCGGCGAGGGCAGCAAGCGTGAGGTGCGGTTCGTCCACGCCTGCCGGTCGGGCGCGGTGCATGCGTTCCGCGACTGGCTGAACGATACGGTGCGCGAACACGCGAACGTGAAGCGCACGGTGTTGTATGAACTGGTCGGCCCGAACGATCGCGTCGGTGTCGATCACGATCTCGAAGGGCGCCTCACGCCGGAGCGCGTGCAGCAGTACGCGCTGGTGCCGGACGCCGACTACTACATCTGCGGCCCGATCGCGTTCATGAAGGCGCAACGCGACGCGCTGGTCGCGCTCGGCGTCGCGCCGGAACGCGTGAACACCGAGATCTTCGGTTCGGGTGCGCTCGAGTGAGGTACCGGCGGCCGGTCTCGGCGAACGCAACGATGCAATGACAAAGCCCGGCGCGAGCCGGGCTTTTTTACTTGCGGCGCCGTGGGGGCGACTTCAGGCGCGCAACATCAGCGTTGCGTGGTAGCGCCACACCTTTGGATCGGCGCTGACGAGCGGCATGCCTTCATGTAGTGCCTGCGCGACCATCACGCGGTCGAACGGATCGGCATGGTCCGGGAAATCCGGCAACGCGGCGACTGCCTCGGCGTGATCGCTGCTGATCGGCAACTCCGCAAAACCTGCAAGCCGAAATGCCGAACGCGCATCTCTCGGATGGACGGGCAGATTGCCTTTGCGGTATTTGATCGCGATTTCCCAAATCGACGCGGCGCTGACGTACAGCGTGTTTTGGGGATGTTCGATCAATGCGGCCGCGGTTGCCGAAAGTTGCGGCGCGCCTTCAGCCGCCCAGAGCGCGATGTGCGTATCGAGCAGCAGCTTCACGGTGCAAGCCCTTGGTCCGAGCTGGCATCGAAGTCGGCGGCGATCGATTCATCGCCGGCATTGAACGCCTCGACGCTTGTCGGAATGTTCAATCCGGCAAGCAACTGACGGGCTGCGCCGATCCGCTTCGGCGCGGTGTACGGAACGATCCGGGCGACCGGATGACCATTGCGGGCGATCACGACTTCGGCTTCGCGCCCCGATTCAAGCGCTTCCACGAGGCTGGAAAGCCGCGACTTGGCATCGTGCATGTTGACGGTCGACATGGCCGATCCTCTGATTAGCTAGATGATGTTAGCTAGTCTAACAGAGCAACACGCCGACCGCAGGCTGGCCGCATGGCCAATTCGCCGCCAGGCGGGGCCATACGGTCAGCCTGTTGACGTTCTTCAGTTGCCGCTGCCGCGCGCGACGCGGCGTGCCTTCACCGATTCCGCGAGACCTTCGAGCACCTTCACGCTGTCGTCCCACGCGATGCATGCGTCGGTGATGCTCTGGCCGTAGGTCAGCGGGCAGCCTTCCTTCAGGTCCTGACGCCCCTCGACGAGGTGCGACTCGATCATCACGCCGACGATGCGCTCGTCGCCGGCCGCGACCTGACGGCCGATGTCCGCGCACACGGGGATCTGGTTCTCGTGCTTCTTCGAGCTGTTCGCGTGGCTCGCGTCGATCATCAGGCGCGCGGCGAGGCCGGCCTTGCCGATGTCCGCGCACGCGGCGTTCACGCTGTCCGCGTCGTAGTTCGGCGCCTTGCCGCCGCGCAGGATCACGTGGCAGTCCTCGTTGCCGGCCGTCGACACGATCGCCGAGTGGCCGCCCTTGGTCACCGACAGGAAATGGTGCGGCTGCGATGCGGCCTTGATCGCGTCGACCGCGATCTTCACGTTGCCGTCGGTGCCGTTCTTGAAGCCGACCGGGCACGACAGCCCCGACGCCAGTTCGCGATGCACCTGCGATTCGGTCGTGCGCGCGCCGATCGCGCCCCACGAGATCAGGTCGGCGATGTACTGCGGGCTGATCATGTCGAGGTATTCGGTCGCGGCCGGCAGCCCCATCTCGTTGATCTGCAGCAGCAGCTCGCGCGCGGTGCGCAGCCCTTCGTTGATCTTGAAGCTGTTGTCCAGATGCGGATCGTTGAT
Organism: Burkholderia sp. BCC1977; assembly: GCF_905339595.1. Classification (NCBI taxonomy): domain Bacteria; kingdom Pseudomonadati; phylum Pseudomonadota; class Betaproteobacteria; order Burkholderiales; family Burkholderiaceae; genus Burkholderia; species Burkholderia sp. BCC1977. The sequence goes on along the minus strand of NZ_CAJPGQ010000015.1, from coordinate 90,147 downwards.
GAGCCCCTTCCAGCCGACCGTCGTGCGCGGCTTCTCGAAGTACACGCGCATCACGATTTCCAGTTCGCCCTGGAAGCGCTCGCGCTCCTTCACGAGCCGCCCCGCGTACTCGATCGCCGCCTTCGTATCGTGGATCGAGCACGGCCCGATCACGACGATCAGCCGGTCGTCCATCCCGTGCAGGATGCGGTGCATCGACTGGCGCGAGTTGTAGATCAGCTCGGACGCGGCCTCGGAGCACGCGAATTCGCGGATCAGGTGGGCGGGCGGCGTCAGTTCCTTGAGTTCGCGAATGCGGACGTCGTCGGTATTGTGCGGGGGCATGCTGTTTCTCCTTTTTCCGGGCGCCGTTCGGTCAGTGCGCGTGCGGCAGATTCATCGATTCGGGCAATTCATTGGTTTCGGTCGGGGCCGCGGAGCTTGCTGCGGCGGCGACCGGGTGGCGAAGGGCGAAAAAAAACCGCCGGGTTCGCCGGCGGTTTTTTCGGGAATTTCGGTTGCGCTTTACGCGCCATCAACCCTCTCGATCCGCCAGCGGTCTGAGATGCCAAAAAAAGTAAAAATAAAACTTGGCGGACATGACGGAGATTCGGTTCGTCAAAAAAGTTGATTCGGAATTTATACCCCGTCGCCGGGCCGCTGGCAACCGGGGAAGCTCGAAAATGCGGACAATCCGCGCGTTTTTGTCAAAATGCGCGGATTGTCTGCGCCGCGATGCGGTTATGCCGTACCGCCGACCGTCATCTTGTCGATCCGCAGGGTCGGCTGGCCGACGCCGACCGGCACGCTCTGGCCTTCCTTGCCGCATACGCCGACGCCCGAGTCGAGCGACATGTCGTTGCCGATCATGCTCACGTACTTCAGCGATTCCGGGCCGCTGCCGATCAGCGTCGCGCCCTTCACCGGGTAGGTGATCTTGCCGTTCTCGATCATGTACGCCTCGGACGCCGAGAACACGAACTTGCCGTTCGTGATGTCGACCTGGCCGCCGCCGAAGTTCACCGCGTACAGGCCGTTCTTCACCGACGCGATGATTTCCTGCGGATCCTTGTCGCCGTTCAGCATGTACGTGTTGGTCATGCGCGGCATCGGCAGCGCCGCGTACGACTCGCGCCGCGCGTTGCCGGTGACGGGCATCTTCATCAGGCGCGCGTTCAGCGTGTCCTGGATGTAGCCCTTCAGGATGCCGTCCTCGATCAGCGTCGTGCACTGCGTCGGGTTGCCTTCGTCGTCGATGTTCAGCGAGCCGCGGCGATTCGGCAGCGTGCCGTCGTCGACGACGGTCACGCCCTTCGCGGCGACCTGCTCGCCGATCCGGCCGGCGAACGCCGACGAACCCTTGCGGTTGAAGTCGCCCTCGAGGCCGTGGCCGATCGCTTCGTGCAGCAGCACGCCCGGCCAGCCCGGCCCGAGCACGACCGTCATCGCGCCGGCCGGCGCGGGGCGCGCGTCGAGGTTCACGAGCGCCGCGTGCACGGCGTCGTCGACGTAGCGCGACAGCACGTCATCGGTGAAGTAGCCGTAGTCGAAGCGGCCGCCGCCGCCGCCGGAGCCGATCTCGCGGCGGCCGTTCTGTTCGGCGATCACCGTGACCGACACGCGCACCAGCGGGCGGATGTCGGCCGCGAGCGCGCCGTCGCTGCGCGCGACCAGCACGACGTCGTATTCGCCGGCGAGGCCCGCCATCACCTGCGTGACGCGCGGATCGCGGCCGCGCGCCATCTGCTCGATGCGCTCGAGCAACTTGACCTTGGCGGTCGCGTCGAGCGACGCGAGCGGATCGGACGGCAGGTACAGGTCGCGGCCCGAGATGCCCTTCAGCGACGTCGCCGCCTTGATCTTCTGGCGGCCGCCGCCGGCCGCCGCGATCGCCTTGGTGGCCGCGGCCGCCTGGGCGATGGCTTCCGGCGACAGGTCGTCCGAATACGCGAACGCGGTGCGGTCGCCGGCGACCGCGCGCACGCCGACGCCCTGGTCGATGCTGAAGCTGCCCGACTTCACGATGCCTTCCTCGAGGCTCCACGCTTCGCTGCGGGTCGCCTGGAAGTACAGGTCCGCGTAGTCGACGCGATGCGTGAAGATGTCGGCGATCGTGCGCGTGAGCAGGCTCTCGTCGAGGCCGTACGGCGTGAGGAGGATGTCCTTCGCCAGCGCAAGATTGCGGATGCCGGGTTCGATGATGTTCATGCGGGTATCGAGGGTTCTCAAAAAGTTGTCGGGTGCGTTCTGGGCAGATGGGTTGGCCGGGCGGCGTTTCAAGCCCCGCGGCGGTTCAGCGGGTCAGGCCAGCACGCGATGCCGCCACGCGGGCAGGCTCTGGCGCACGTCGGCGATGCGCTGCGGATCGAGCGCGCCGGTCACGACGCTCGCGCCTTCGTCGCGGACCGCGACGATCTCGCCCCACGGGTCGATCAGCATGCTGTGGCCCCAGGTGCGCCGGCCGTTCTCGTGCTTGCCGCCTTGCGCGGCCGCGAGCACGTAGCACTGGTTCTCGACGGCCCGCGCGCGCAGCAGCATTTCCCAGTGCGCGCGGCCCGTCGTATACGTAAACGCCGACGGCACGACGATCAGCGCGCAGTCGCCCATCCTGCGATACAGCTCCGGAAAGCGCAGATCGTAACAGACCGACAGGCCGACTCGCCCGAACGGCGCGTCGAACGCGACGACCGTGTCGCCCGCGCGGATCGTGCGCGCCTCGTCGAACGATTCGTCGCCTTTCTCGAAGTTGAACAGGTGGATCTTGTCGTAGCGGGCCGCTTCGTTGCCGGACGGGTCGAACACGAGCGTCGTGTTCAGCACGCGATCGGGTTCCGGCGCCTTCAGCGGCAGGGTGCCGCCGATCACCCAGATGCCGTGACGGTGCGCGGCCTCCGACAGGAAGCGCTGGATCGGACCGTCGCGGTAGGGTTCGGCGAGCGCGAGCTTGTCGGTGTCGCGATGGCCCATGAAGCAGAAATACTCGGGCAGCAGCACGAGCTGTGCGCCGTCGCCGGCCGCTTCCGCGATCAGGCGGCCGGCTTCGGCGAGATTGCGTGCGACGTCCGGCGTGCTCACCATCTGCAGCGCGGCGACCCGAAAGGGCGTGGCGGAACGGGTGTGATCGGTCATCGCTGGATCGGTTGCGTCATAAATGGGGTGCGGCCCGGCACCCTGCGCGCGTCAATGGCTCGCCGCATCGGCCGGACCGTGATTCATCTTACCCTGATCGCCCCGCACCCGCTCGATGTGCGGATGCGCCCACGAACCCGTGATCGCGTAGTCGAGCGCGAACGCGTGCGACAGCGTCTCCGACAGCGCGTAGTTCGCGGCCAGCACGCCGACGCCGAGCAGCGGATTGATGATCGCGGCCGCGATCGCCGCCGTGCCGGCGCCGATCTTCGGCGCGACGTGCGCGCGCAGGTCCTGCGTCTCGGTGCCGAGGTCGACCGCGCCGCGCACCGTCACGTTCGCCGGGCCCGTCGTCATCGAGAAGTCGTCGGTGCGTGCGATCCCGTTCGAGATCCGGCTGGTGCCGGTGATCTTGTCGAACGGCAGCCCCTTGCCGATCACGTCGCGGAAATTCAGCGTCAGGAAGCGCGCGAGACTCTGCAGGCTCAGCACGCCGAGCAGTTTCGCGGCGCCCGGATCGACCTTCAGGATCTGGCCGTGCTCCAGGTCGAGCGCGACCTGGCCGCCGAGCGACGGCAGATCGACCGCGGTCGGGCCGCCGCGCCAGCCGACCTTGCCGGTCACCGTGCCGTGGCCGTCCGAAAGCGTGCGCGGCAGGCCGACGAGGTCGAGCAGCGCGCCCGCGTTGCCGACGTCGAGCTTGAAGTCGAACACGCTGCGGCGCGGCGCATCGTGTTCGTCGATGCCGCGGGCCAGCGCGCGGCGCGACGTGCGCCAGTTGCCGGTCGCCGTCAGTTTCGCGGCCGGGTTCGCCAGCTCGAGCTTGTCGAGCTGCCACACCGGCGCGCCGTCTTCCTCGATGTTGCGCGCATTGACGACGAGCCGGCCGATGTCGTGATCGTGCGCGACGACCTGGTCGACGATCAGGTCGACCGACGGCATCGGCCGGTCGGTCGGCGTCGGCAGGTTCATCGCGCGGCCGACGAGGTCGTGCTGCGCGCTCTGCGGAATCACGAGCTTCGCGAGCCGCGCGTTCAGCACGCCCGCGCCGTTGTGGCCGCCGCCCGGCGCCCACGACAGGTAGCCCGATACCTGGTTCGACGCGATGTTGGCCTGCCACAGCTCGTCGACGTGCGACGCACCGACGATCACGTTTTCCCAGTTGCGCTTGAGCAGCTTCAGCGTGCCGAAGTGGAGCGCGAAGCGCTTCGGCGTGAAGCTCGCGACGTCGATGCGCGGCGTGGCCTGCTCCGGTGCGCGCGGCGTGTCGTGCTGCAGCGTGCGGGCCAGTGCGAGCCAGGCGTCGGCGTCCAGCTCGTCGACGTCGACGGCGGCGCTCACGCCGTCCTGCGGCAGGTCGGGCATCCGGTGGATGCCCATCGCGCCGCGCACCGCGCGCAGCGGCTGGCCGGGCGTCGCGTCGAGCAGGTAGGTCGCGGACACCGGGCCGAGCGTCAGGTCGGCATGCTCGAGGCGCTGGCCGCCGGCCTGGGCGGCCGGCTGCAGCGTGAAGCGGAACGGCATCGGCGTGCCGGCCGCCTTCGCGAACGGCGCCGGGAAATTCAGCGCGACGCCCGTCAGGTCGGAATGCGCGGTGACCTCCGGCAGGCGGCCCGGCGCGCCGCGCACGGCGAGCTGGTACGGCGCGTCGCCGACCACGTGCTCGAGCAGCGCCGCGGCCGTGCCGCGCAGGTTCAGGCCGCGCGCGGCGTCGAGCGCGAGCTTGCCGTCGACGTCCACCGCGTAGGGGCCGTGCGACTGGAAGTTGCCGTTCGCGTGCACCGGGCCGCCGAGGAAGCGCCCCGACAGGTCGTGCAGCGACGCGCCGGCCTCGGTGAAGCGCACGCTGCCGCGCAGCGCGGACAGCGGCGGCACGCCGTCGGTCGACAGCGTGTTGCCGCCGAACGCGAGTGCGCCTTCGACGTGCGTATGCGGATGCGGAACGTGCTGCGGAATCGTGATCTTGAGCGCGAGCGCCGCGGGCCCCTGCGCATCGATCCGCTGGCCGATGTGCCCGCTCATCGTGCCGAGCGAGCTGTTGTCCGCGTAGTCGATCAGATCCGCGAGCGGGCCTTGCGCATGGCCGTCGATGACGAGCGGCGACTTCGACGGGTTGCCGAGATCGTCGATCCGGCCGGCGACCTTCGTCAGCGCGACGCGCTTGTAGTGCGCGCGCGCGATGTCGAAGCGCAGCTTGTTCTGCGCGAGCTCGAACACACCGTCGATTCCGTCGAGTGCCGGCCAGACGCTCGGCGTGCCGTTCGCGAGCTTGCGCGGCGGGTACGGCGTCGGCTCGAAGCGACCGCCGGTGAACGGCGCGACGATGTGGAACACGCCGGCATCCGGCTCGTGTTCGAACGGGAATTTCTCGAGCGGCCCGCGGGCGACGATCGACGCGCCCTTGGTCACCTGGCCATCCTGCAGCGCATGGCCGAGATAGTCGCGCAGGTGCTCGGACATCCCGGTCGGCAGGTAGCGCGGAATGCGCGCCACCGACGCGCGCGCGAAATCCGCGCGCAGGTCGAGCGAGCCGCGGCCGTGGCCGGGGTTCGTGTACGAGCCCGACACCGCGATTTCCGCATCGGGGTTCGCGACGAACAGGTCGGGCAACGTCACGTCGACGCGCGCGTGCTGCTCGCCCGGCGCCGGCGTGATCACCCATTTCGCGTTGCCGCGCAGCCGGTCGAAGGTCAGGCGCGGCTCGTCGAATTCGCCGGGCACCGTGACCGCCGCGTTGACCGTGTCGAAGTGCGCGCTGCCGCCGGTTTCGTTCGCGTCGATACGGCCCCACAAATTCTCGACGCCCGGCCAGCCGGCGCGCGGGTGGCCGCGCGGGGACAGCCCCGGCGGCGGCTCCTGCGCGGCGACGCTGATGCCCTGCAGATCGCCGAGGAAGCGGTAGCGGACGATCGGCGCGGCGCCGGTGCGCCGCTCTTCGTCGGCGAGCTCGGCCCGCGCCGGCTTCGCGCGTTCGACCTCGATGTGATAGTTCGACACCATCCCGCGCGGGTCGAGCTTGATCAGCTCGTTGCGCAGCCGCGCCGGCAGCGGCAGCCCGCGGATGAACTCGCTGAGGATGCCGAGATCGACGCGGTCGCCGACGACGCTCAGCAGTTGCCCTTGATCGGCGGCCGGCACGCGGTAGCGGGCGGTCAGCGTCGACAGCGCGAGCGAGCGGGCGAGCGGGGTGCCGTCCGGCAGCGGCGGCTGGCCGAGCTCCGCGTTGAAGCGCGTCAGGTGCAGCGTGTAGTCGCGGCCGGCGTTCAGCGCCATGTCCCAGCCGAACCCGACCGTCGGCACGTCGAGGCGCGGCTGGGTCGGCCGCACCCGCAGCACGACGTCCGCGCCCTGCAGGTCGCCGCCCGCGGAGCGCAGGTGGCCGTCCTGGAAGGTCGCCCAGATCGCGTTGTCGATCCGGCCCGCGTGGATCGTGAGCGGTATGTCGAGATAGCGGCCGAGCGTCTGCAGGTCGACCGGGCCGGTCGACAGATACGCGTCGCCGGTCCAGTTCGTGGGCTTGCCGATCGGCGCGAGCGGCTTGTGCCGGAAGCGCGCGCGGAAATCGAGCGGGCCGAGCAGCAGCGTGCCGTTCGCGGGCGCCTGCAGCGCGGCCTTGTGCTCGCGGCCGTGGTTGAGCACCGCGAGGCGGATGCCGGACAGCGCGAGTTCCGGTGCGTCGTGCTGCGCGTCGCGCCAGCGCAGCGTGCCGTTGCGCAGCACGATCGCTTCCTGCTTCAGCAGCCACGTGCTGAACGTGTCGTTGCCGCCATGGGTGGTTGCGACGCCGACGCCCGCGATGCTCAGCGAGCCGTCGGCCGCGCGCGCGACGACGAGGTCGGGATGGTCGACGATCAGGCTCGACAGCGCGGGCGACAGCCGCAGCAGCGACATCCACGACAGCGCGGCCGTCGCGTGCGGGACCGACAGCGCGATCCGGCCGTCACGGCCGCGAATGGTGAGGTTGGCGACTTCGACGCCCGGCTGCATGCCGGACCAGTGGGGAGACAGCTTGCCGATCGAAAGCTGCGCGTGGAGCTTGTCGGACACCGCGCGCTCGATGCGCGGCCGGAATTCGTCGATGCGCGGCAGCAGCACGTAGCGCATCCCGAGGAACACGCCGGACGCGACGAAGTACGTGCCGATCCCGACTGCCAGCGTCACCCTGAACACGCGACGCAGGACCGGATGATCGTGCTTCGGAGGTCCCGCTTCGGGCGCAGCTACGGCGGATTCCTGACGGTCGGACATGCGGCGGAAGGGCGGCGATATGGTAGTTTTGCAGACTGACGTTGAAATGTATCACACGGGTTCGTGCCGGCGGCCGTTGCGGCAGCGCGGCACGGGCTTTCCGGCGCGCGGTTTTCGCGGCGGCGCACCCGCGTCGCGACACCGCGCCGAGTCCAAGGGGCCTGTCGGCAGCGGGGCGCGCACGCGTTGTCCCGCGGCGGCGGGCCTTACCGCCAGGCCCGCTTTTCGATGACCGACGCTTCCGCCCTGATCAGCCCGTCCTACTCCCGCTATATCGCCCGCGCGGCCGCCGCGCGGCCCGCGCTGTCCGACCAGGTCGCCGCGTGGGCCGCCGCGCCGCTCGCCCGCGCGCAACTCGATGCGCGCCTGACCGAACTGCTCGCACCGCCGGCCGGCACGGCCGCGCCGAGCGACGAGCAACTGAAGCGCGCGCTGCGGCAGTTGCGTGTCGAGGTGTTCGGCGCGGTCGCGGAGCGCGACCTGCGCGGCATCGCGGACGTCGCCGAGGTGACGGGCGCGATGACCGATCTCGCCGAAGTGGCCGTGCAGCGCTCGCTCGCGCTGCTGTCGGCGGAACTGGAGGCGATGTACGGCGAGCCGCGCGGCGCCGACGGCCAGCGCGTCGTGCTGGGCGTGGTCGGGATGGGCAAGCTCGGCGGCCGCGAGTTGAACGTGTCGTCGGACATCGACCTGATCTTCGTCTACGAGGACGACGGCGAAACGGCCGGCGGCACGCGCTCGCCGCTGTCCACCCAGGAGTACTTCACGCGGCTCGGCCGGCGCCTGATCGGCGTGCTGTCCGAGGTCACCGCCGACGGCTACGTGTTTCGCGTCGACATGCGGCTGCGCCCGAACGGCGATTCGGGGCCGCTCGTCTGCAGCCTCGGGATGCTCGAGGAATATTTCTACGTGCAAGGGCGCGAATGGGAGCGCTACGCGTGGATCAAGGGGCGGCTCGTGTCGGAAGGCGACAGCGACGCGGCGCGGCGGCTGGAGGCGCAGCTCGAATCGATCGTCAAGCCGTTCGTGTATCGCCGCTATCTCGACTTCGGCGTGATCGGCGCAATCCGTTCGCTGCATCAGCAGATTCGCCAGGAAGCGGCGCGCCGCGCGTCGATGCGGCCCGACAAGGCCGACGACATCAAGCTCGGGCGCGGCGGGATCCGCGAGATCGAATTCAGCGCGCAGGTGTTCCAGCTGATCCGCGGCGGCCAGGATGCGGAGTTCCGCGTGCGGCCGACGCTCGCGGTGTTGCGCCATGCGCAGGCGCGCGGGCTGATCGGCGAGGACGTGCGCGAGCGTCTGACCGATGCTTACAATTTCCTGCGTACGCTCGAGCACCGGCTGCAGTACCGCGACGACGCGCAGACGCATGCGATGCCGGTCGATCCGGACGAGCGCGCGGCGCTGGCCGCGTCGCTCGGCTTTGCCGACTACGCGGCGCTGATGACGGTGCTCGACGGCTACCGGACGTTCGTCGAGGCGCAGTTCGACCAGATCTTTGCCGACAAGGTGAGCGGCGGCCCCTGCGCGGCGCGCGACGACACGGCCGCCACATGGATCTGGAGCGGGGCGCTCGCCGACGACGGCGAGGACGACGCGCTGCTTGCGCGCCTCGACGGCCTGGGCTTCACCGATCCGGCGGCCGTGCTCGCGCGGCTGCGCGCGATCTGGCAGTCGTCGCGCTACGCGGGCCTGCCGGAAAAGAGCCGGCAGCGCTTCGACAGCGTCGCGCAGCGTGCGCTCGAGGCCGCGCCGCGGATCGACGCCGCGCGCCGCGACGACACCATCGTGCGGCTGTTCGACCTGCTCGAGACGGTCAGCCGGCGCGGCGTCTATCTCGCGCTCCTGACCGAGTATCCGGCCGCGCTCGACCGCGTGCTGTCGGTGCTCGGCGCGACGCGCTGGGGCGGCGGCTACCTGATCCGCCATCCTCAGCTGCTCGACGAACTGCTCGACGACGAAGCGATCGCGAGCCCGTTCGACTGGCCCGCGTTCAAGGACGCATTGCGGGCCCGCCTCGCGGCCGCCGACGGCCCCGAGCAGCAGATGGACCTGCTGCGGCATGCGCAGCACGCGGAGGTGTTCCGCATCCTGCTGATCGACCTGGCGGGTCAGCTGTCGGTCGAGCACGTGAGCGATCGTCTGTCCGAGCTCGCCGACGCGGTGCTCGACGTGACGATCGAGGTGGTCTGGTCGCAGCTCGCGAAGCGCCATCGCGACGTGCCGAAGTTCGCGGTGATCGCGTACGGCAAGCTGGGCGGCAAGGAGCTCGGCTACGCATCGGATCTCGACCTGATCTTCCTGTACGACGACCCCGACGAGCGCTCGGCGGACGTCTACACGACGTTCACGCGACGATTGATCACGTGGCTCACGACCGCGACCGGCGCGGGCGCGCTGTTCGACATTGACCTGCGGCTGCGGCCGAACGGCGAGGCCGGGCTGCTCGTGACCGATCTCGACGCGTTCCGCCGCTACCAGCTGCGCGAGGGCGACGCGGCGAACACCGCGTGGGTGTGGGAACACCAGGCGCTGACGCGTGCCCGCTACAGCGCGGGCGACACGCAGATCGGCACGGATTTCGAGGCGATCCGCCAGCAGGTGCTGACGACGCCGCGCGACGGGGCGGTGCTCGCGAAGGAAATCGTCGACATGCGCGGCAAGGTGTTCGCCGGCCACCCGAACCAGACCGAGCTGTTCGACCTGAAGCACGATCGCGGCGGGATGGTCGACATCGAGTTCATCGTCCAGTACTGGGTGCTGCTGCATGCGTCGAGCGACGCCGAGCTGATCCGCAACACCGGCAACATCGCGCTGCTGCGCGAGGTCGCGCGGTTCGGGCTGATGGGCGAGGACGAGGCCGAGCGCGTCGGCGCCGCGTACCGCAAGTACCGGAAACTGCAGCACAAGCTGCGGCTCGACGGGATGGAGAAGGCGCGGGTCGATCCGGCGCTGGTGGCCGACGAGCGGGCGGCCGTGGCGGCGCTGTGGACACGCGTGTTCGGCGCGGTCGAAACGGACGTTTGAGTCTGGCGTTTGAGTCGGGCGTTCGAATCGAACGTTCGACTCATCGGGGCAGGGCGGGGTGGGCGCGAGGGCGCGGCCGTGGTTGTCCGTCACAACAAGACCGGCGCATGCGCCGGTCTTGTTGCATTCGGCCAACGGATGCCCGCGTCAGGCTGCCAGCATTTCCTTCGCGTGCTTGCGCGTCGTCGCGGTGATCTCGAGCCCGCCGAGCATCCGCGCGACTTCCTCGACCCGGCTCGCCTTGTCGAGCGAGACGACCGACGAGACGGTGCCGCCGCGGTCGTCGGCGCCCTTCGCGACCTGGAAGTGATGGTCGCCGCGCGCGGCGACCTGCGGCAGGTGCGTCACGCACAGCACCTGGCGATCGCGCCCGAGCTGGTGCAGCAGGCGGCCGACCACCTCGGCGACGCCGCCGCCGATCCCCGTGTCGACTTCGTCGAAAATCAGCGTCGGCGTCGGGCTGGCGGCGCTCGCGATCACCGCGAGCGCCAGGCTGATTCGCGCGAGTTCTCCGCCCGACGCGACTTTCGCGAGCGGCCGCAGCGGCACGCCGGGGTGCCCGGCGACCCGGAATTCGACCTGCTCGAGCCCGTGCGGGCCGCCGTCGGCGAGCGGCACGAGCGTGACGTCGAAGCTGCCGCCCGCCATCGACAGTTCCTGCATGCCGGCCGTGACGGCCGTACCGAGCGCCTTCGCGGCCTGCGCGCGGGCCTTCGACAGGTGTTTCGCGTCGGCGAGATAGGCTTCCCATGCCTTCGCCTGCGCGGCTTCGAGCGCACCGAGATCCACGGCCGCGTCGAGCGCGGCGAGCTGCGCGCGGCGTGCCGCATGTTCCTCGTGCAGCGTGTCGGGCGGCAGCCGGAACTTGCGGGCGGTCGAGTGCAGCGCGTCGAGGCGCGTTTCGACCTGCGCGAGCCGGGCCGGGTCGAGATCGAGGCGCTGCGCGTAGTGCGACAGCGAATAGACGGCTTCCTGCAGCTGGATCTCGGCGGGTTCGAGCGAGGCGAGCGCATCGCCGAGCCCTGTGTCGTAGTCGGCCAGGCTGCGCAGTTTCGACACGATCGCGCCGAGCTGCGGGAGCATCGCGTCGTCGGCCTCGGACAGCGCGTTGAGGGCGCCCTGCACACCGGCGATCAGGTTCGCCGAATGCGACAGGCGCTTGTGCTCGCCGCCGACTTCGTCCCATTCGCCCGGTTGCGGCGCGAGTTTGTCGAGCTCGGCGAGCTGCCATGCGAGCTTCTCGCGTTCGAGCTGCAGCTCGCGCTCGTGCGCCTTCGCGGCGTCGATCGCCTGCGTCGCGTCGCGCCAGACGCGCCACGCGCGTGCGACGGTCGCGGCATCGGCGACGAGCCCCGCATGCGTGTCGAACAGCTCGCGCTGCGCGTCGGGCCGCATCAGCAACTGGTGCGCGTGCTGGCCGTGGATGTCGACCAGCATCTCGCCGAGCTCGCGCAGCTGCGCGAGCGTCGCGCTGGTGCCGTTGATGAACGCGCGCGAGCGGCCATTCGCGTCGATCACGCGGCGCAGCATCACGGTGTCCTCGGCGTCGAACGCGTGTTCGTCGAGCCAGCGCGCGACGCGGTCGTGCGGGGTGAATTCGGCGGTGATGTCGGCGCGGCCGCAGCCGGCGCGCACGACGCTTGCGTCGGCGCGTTCGCCGAGCGCGAGGGCCAGCGCGTCGATCAGGATCGATTTGCCGGCGCCGGTTTCGCCGGAAAAGACGGTAAAGCCGCTGTCGAATTCGAGATCGAGCGCGGCGACGATGACGAAGTCGCGAATCGAGAGGTGGCGGAGCATGGTGTCGGGCGTTGGTGCGTCAGGACGCCTTGTCGTCTTCGTTCGATGCGTGTTCGTTCCAGTGCAGCTTCTTGCGCAGCGTCGCGTAGTAGCTGTAGCCGACCGGGTGCAGGAACGGCACCGTGTGCTTCGAGCGGCGCACCTCGATCGTGTCGTTCAGTTCGAGCGCGGTGAACGACTGCATGTCGAAGTTCACGTTGACGTCGCGGCCGCCGACGATCTGGATCGCGATCTTCGAATCGTCGGGCAGCACGATCGGCCGGTTCGACAGCGCATGCGGCGCGATCGGCACGAGCACGATGCCCTGGAGCTGCGGATGCAGGATCGGGCCGGCCGACGACAGCGCGTACGCGGTCGAGCCGGTCGGCGTGGCGACGATCAGGCCGTCCGAACGCTGGTTGTACATGAACCGGCCGTCAACCGACGCGCGCAGCTCGACCATCCCGGAAAAGCCGCTGCGGTTCACGACGACGTCGTTGAAGGCAAGCGCGTGGTAGATCGGTTCGCCGTCGCGCACGATCCGGGCCTCGAGCAGCGAGCGCTCCTCGCGCTCGAACTTGCCCGACAGGATCACCGGGACGCGCGCCTGCATGTCGGCCGCCGCGATGTCCGTGATGAAGCCGAGCCGCCCGTGGTTGATCCCGATCAGCGGCGTCTTGTACGGCGCGAGCTGCCGGCCGATGCCGAGCATCGTGCCGTCGCCGCCGAGCACGACCGCCACGTCCGCGCGCGCCCCGATTTCCGCCGGGGTGAGCGCCGGATAGCCGGAGATGCCGATTTCGCGCGCGGTTTCGGCTTCGAACACGACCTCGAAGCCGAGCTTCGCGATGCAGCCAGCCAGCGTGGCGAGCGGCTCGGCGATGCCGGGCGTGTTGCTTCGGCCGACGAGCGCGACGGTGTTGAACTGATTACCGGTTTTCATGCCGGCATTACACCATAGCTCGTTGACGAAAAGAACCGGCTGTGCGCAGACGGGGCCGGATCGGTCGGCCTGCGCGACAGTGGCCGCGGCCACTCGCCGCGGTCGCGCGGTTGCGCTAAAATTTTCCACCATGCTAGATCCTCGCGCACGAACCCTCCTGAAAACCCTGATCGAACGGTACATCGCCGACGGTCAGCCGGTCGGCTCGCGCACGTTGTCCCGTTACTCCGGGCTCGAGCTGAGCCCGGCAACGATCCGCAACGTGATGTCCGACCTGGAGGAGCTCGGCCTCGTGTCGAGCCCGCACACGTCGGCCGGCCGCGTGCCGACGCCGCGCGGCTATCGCCTGTTCGTCGACACGATGCTGACGGTCGAGGCGCCGATCGACGCCGAGGCCGTCGCGCGCCAGGTGCAGAACACGCTGCAGGCCGGCGAACCGCAGCAGCGGGTCGTGGCGGCCGCGGCGAGCGTGCTGTCGAACCTGTCGCAGTTCGCGGGCGTCGTGCTGACGCCGCGCCGCAGCCACGTGTTCAAGCAGATCGAGTTCATGCGGCTGTCGGACAAGCGCATCCTGCTGATCATCGTCACGCCCGAAGGCGACGTGCAGAACCGGATGCTCGCGACGCCGCGCGACTATTCGCCGTCGCAGCTCACCGAGGCATCCAACTACATCAACGCGCATTTCGCCGGGCTGTCGTTCGACGAGGTGCGCCGCCGCCTGCGTGACGAGATCGACCAGCTGCGCGGCGACATGACCACGCTGATGCATGCGGCCGTGACGGCCAGCACCGAGGTGCCCGACACCGAGGACACCGTGCTCATTTCCGGCGAGCGCAACCTGCTCGAGGTGGCGGATCTGTCGTCCGACATGGCGCGGCTGCGCAAGCTGTTCGACGTGTTCGACCAAAAGACGGGCCTCCTGCAATTGCTCGACGTGTCGAGCCACGCCCAGGGCGTGCAGATCTTCATCGGCGGCGAATCGACGCTCGTGCCGATCGAGGAAATGAGCGTCGTCACCGCGCCCTACGAGGTGAACGGCCAGATCGTCGGCACGCTCGGCGTGATCGGCCCGACCCGCATGGCCTACAACCGCGTGATCCCGATCGTCGACATCACCGCGCGCCTGCTGTCGCTCACGCTGAGCCAGCAGTAACCGGCGCCACCGTTCCGCCATCGTGCCGCGGCGGCGCGCGCGTCGCCAGTCGGCCGAACGGCCGGCCGACCCGAGCGAGGCGGCCCGCTATAATTGAGGGCCGTCCGACTGCGTGCCCCGAGCACGTTCCTGCCCATGCGTTTCGATCTTGAGCCGCCTTCGAGCGTCGCGGCTGCCCATCGCATCGGCGTGCTGCTGATCAATCTCGGCACGCCCGACGCCCCGACGCCGCGCGCGGTGCGGCGCTATCTGGCCGAATTCCTGTCGGACCCCCGCGTCGTCGAAATCCCGCAGGTCGTCTGGCAGGTGCTGCTGCGCACACTGATCCTGCCGCTGCGCGGCCGCGCGTCCGCGAAGAAATACGCGGCCGTCTGGATGCCCGAAGGCTCGCCGCTGCGCGTGCATACCGAGCGCCAGGCCGACGGCGTGCGCCACCTGCTCGCATCGAACGGCTATCAGGTGACGGTCGACTACGCGATGCGCTACGGCAGCCCGGGCATCGCGCAGGCGCTTGGGCAGTTCAAGCGCGCGGGCGTCGAGCGCGTGCTGCTGATGCCGATGTATCCGCAATACTCGGCGTCCACCACCGCGACGGCATTCGATGCCGCGTTCGCCGCGCTCGCGCGGATGCGCAACCAGCCGGAAGTGCGCACGGTGCGGCAGTACGCCGACCATCCGGCCTACATCCACGCGCTCGCCGAGCAGGTGCGCCAGTACTGGGCGCAGCACGGCCGGCCCGACTTCGCGGCCGGCGACAAGCTCGTGCTGAGTTTTCACGGCGTGCCGAAACGCACGCTCGACCTGGGCGACCCCTATCACGACCAGTGTCGGCAGACGGGCGCGCTGCTGATGGCCGCGCTCGGGCTGTCGACGCTCGAATGCCGCGTGACGTTCCAGTCACGCTTCGGCAAGGCCGAGTGGCTGCAGCCGTACACGGCGCCGACGCTGCGCGAGCTCGGCGAGGCAGGCGTGCGGCGGGCCGACGTGTTCTGTCCCGGTTTTACGGCCGATTGCCTGGAGACGATCGAGGAGATCGGGATGGAGGTACGCGACGAGTTCATCGCGGGCGGCGGCCAGGCGTTCCACCGGATTCCGTGCCTGAACGGCGCGCCCGCGTGGATCGGGGCGGTGGGCGAGATCGTCGCCGAGAATCTGCAGGGCTGGCCGGTGAAGGCCCCGCAGCCCGAAACGGTGAACTGAAATGAAGACGCGACCCCTGCGTTCGCTGCGCCGTGACGGTGCGGCCGGCCGCGGTGGGGCGGCCCGGCGGAGGCTGGCATGAACTACAGGATTTCGACGGAACCCGGCGCGAAGCTGCGCATCGACAAATGGCTGTGGGCCGCGCGCTTCTTCAAGACGCGCTCGCTCGCGTCCGACGCGGTCGACAAGGGCCACGTGAAGATCGGCGGCGCGGCGGTCAAGCCGGCCAAGGACGTGCGCGTCGGCGACGAGGTCGAGATTGCGATCGACGGTGTCGTCTGGCACATTGCCGTGCTGGGTATTTGCGACGTGCGTGGGCCCGCGAGCATCGCGCAGACGCTTTACGAGGAAACGGAAGCGGGGCGCGCCGCGCGGCTCGCCGAACTGGAACGGCGCCGCACCTATCGCGAGCCGGCGGCGGAACTGCACGGCCGGCCGACCAAGCGCGACCGGCGCATCATCGACAGATTTTCTGGTGGGAGCTGAACATCTGGTCGAACGTCGCCCGCGCGCTTCCGTATTCGGTCGTGCGGTCGGTGACGGCTCCGGACAAACAGATGGTGGTGGTGCCGGCGATCAGTACCAGCGCGACCACCGATATGGCAAAGGTCAGTTTCACGGTACTCGCCTCGATGGGACGGTGAATGCAGCGCCAGGTGGATGTCAGGCGGCGGTAAGCTAGGGTAAACACGCTTTTTCGACGCTTGAGTGGAGTGTAGTTCAGCCCCCTGTGCCCAGCTAGTACTTGCCTGGTAAGCGTTGTTACCGGCCGTTTCGTCCGATCTGGCGACAAATGCGCGCAATCGGGCGGCGCGCGACGCGGTTGTTTCGCGGCATTGGCGAATGCCGGCGAATAACCCTCTTGAAATTGCAGTTTTCGCCCTTATTTGCACCAACAATGTGCGGTACCGCCGGCATACGGTCCGGCGGTTGCCGATTTGGCTTCAACCTCTAATCGACTTTCAGCGACATGGAAAACACGCAAGAGAACCCGGCTACCCAATCGGCCGAAGACATCGGCAGCGAGAAGCAGGCGGCGCAAGGCGCTGCTCCTGCCGCCGAAGCAGCCGACGCGGCGCTCGCGGAGGCTCAAGCCAAGGTCGCCGAGCTGCAGGAGAGCTTCCTCCGGGCGAAGGCCGAGACCGAGAACGTCCGCCGCCGCGCGCAGGACGACGTCTCGAAGGCGCACAAGTTTGCGATCGAGAGCTTCGCGGAGCACCTGCTGCCCGTGCTGGACAGCCTCGAGGCCGCCGTCGGCGATACGTCCGGCGACATCACGAAGGTGCGCGAAGGCGTCGAACTGACGCTGCGCCAGCTGACGAGCGCGCTCGAGAAGGGCCGCGTCGTCGCGATCAACCCGGTCGGCGAGAAGTTCGATCCGCACCAGCACCAGGCCATTTCGATGGTGCCGGCCGAGCAGGAACCGAACACCGTCGTGACCGTCCTGCAAAAGGGCTACACGATCGCCGACCGCGTGTTGCGCCCGGCGCTCGTCACGGTCGCCCAGCCGAAGTAAGGCTGCCGCGATGGTTCCCGCCGGCGTCGATCCGGCCGCGTTCGACGCGTTCGGCATGCAGGCGCTGGCGCCCGACACGTTCGACGCCGGCATCGCCGGCGCCGGCAATGCGCTCGCCGTGGTGTTCTTCTGGGGCGTCGACTGCTTCAACTGCGAGATCGCCAAGAAGGCGATGCTCGCCCAGCCGGACGCGATTCGCGCGCTGGACCTGAAGTGGTTCCATTGCAACGTGTACGAACACCCTGAACTGGGGCGCCGCTTCGGCCTCCACGGCGTGCCGACGTGGTTCTTCTTTCACCGCGGCAAGCGGCTCGGCCGCGCGACCGGCTGGCATGGCCTCGCGCAGTTCCAGGCGGCGGTGTCGGCGGCGCGCGCGAAGATCGCCGCGGCGGCCGGCCTGCCGTCTGGCCGCGACGGCGGTCCGCACGATCCGGCTACCGGCGGCGATTGAAAAAATTTAATATCCGCATCGCCTGGCGGGTCTTGAAAACGGATCGGCCGGACGCATTTCGGGAACAGAGTTGAATTCTGGCGTGCGAAACCGCCCCAAAACGCGGGGTTTCGCGCAGCAAACAAGCATTTCTGGAGATTAGGAAAAAATGGGAAAGATCATCGGTATTGACCTCGGCACCACGAACTCGTGCGTCGCCATCATGGAAGGCAACCAGGTCAAGGTCATCGAGAACTCGGAAGGCACGCGCACGACGCCGTCGATCATCGCCTACATGGACGATAACGAAGTGCTCGTCGGCGCGCCGGCCAAGCGTCAGTCCGTGACCAACCCGAGGAACACGCTGTTCGCGGTGAAGCGCCTGATCGGCCGCCGCTTCGAAGAGAAGGAAGTCCAGAAGGACATCGGCCTGATGCCGTACGCGATCATCAAGGCCGACAACGGCGACGCATGGGTCGAAGCGCACGGCGAGAAGCTCGCGCCGCCGCAGGTGTCGGCTGAAGTGCTGCGCAAGATGAAGAAGACGGCCGAAGACTACCTCGGCGAGCCGGTCACGGAAGCCGTGATCACGGTGCCGGCGTACTTCAACGACAGCCAGCGCCAGGCAACCAAGGACGCCGGCCGCATCGCGGGCCTCGAAGTCAAGCGGATCATCAACGAGCCGACGGCGGCCGCGCTCGCATTCGGCCTCGACAAGGCCGAGAAGGGCGACCGCAAGATCGCCGTGTATGACCTCGGCGGCGGCACGTTCGACGTGTCGATCATCGAGATCGCGGACGTCGACGGCGAAATGCAGTTCGAAGTGCTGTCGACCAACGGCGACACGTTCCTCGGCGGCGAGGACTTCGACCAGCGCATCATCGATTACATCATCGGCGAGTTCAAGAAGGAGCAGGGCGTCGACCTGTCGAAGGACGTGCTCGCGCTGCAGCGTCTGAAGGAAGCCGCTGAAAAGGCGAAGATCGAACTGTCGTCGAGCCAGCAGACCGAAATCAACCTGCCGTACATCACGGCCGACGCATCGGGTCCGAAGCACTTGAACCTGAAGATCACCCGCGCGAAGCTGGAAGCGCTGGTCGAGGACCTCGTCGAGCGCACGATCGAACCGTGCCGCATCGCGATCAAGGACGCCGGCGTCAAGGTGTCGGACATCGACGACGTGATCCTGGTCGGCGGCCAGACCCGCATGCCGAAGGTGCAGGAGAAGGTGAAGGAGTTCTTCGGCAAGGATCCGCGCCGTGACGTGAACCCGGACGAAGCCGTCGCAGTCGGCGCGGCGATCCAGGGCCAGGTCCTGTCGGGCGACCGCAAGGACGTGCTGCTGCTCGACGTGACCCCGCTGTCGCTCGGCATCGAGACGCTCGGCGGCGTGATGACGAAGATGATCAACAAGAACACGACGATCCCGACGAAGCACGCACAGGTGTACTCGACGGCGGACGACAACCAGTCGGCCGTGACGATCAAGGTGTTCCAGGGCGAACGCGAGATGGCGGCAGGCAACAAGCTGCTCGGCGAGTTCAACCTCGAAGGCATCCCGCCGTCGCCGCGCGGCGTGCCGCAGATCGAAGTGACCTTCGACATCGACGCGAACGGCATCCTGCACGTCGGCGCGAAGGACAAGGCGACCGGCAAGGAAAACAAGATCACGATCAAGGCGAACTCGGGCCTGTCCGACGCTGAAATCGATCAGATGATCAAGGACGCCGAAGCGAACGCAGCGGAAGACCACAAGCTGCGCGAGCTGGCCGATTCGCGCAACCAGGGCGACGCGCTGGTCCACAGCACGAAGAAGGCGCTCACCGAGTACGGCGACAAGCTGGATGCGGGCGAGAAGGAAAAGATCGAAGCGGCGCTGAAGTCGCTCGAGGACGTGCTGAAGGAGTCGTCGGCCGACAAGGCGGCGATCGACGCGAAGGTCGAGGAACTCGGTCAGGCTTCGCAGAAGCTCGGCGAAAAGATGTACGCCGACATGCAGGCGCAGCAGGCCGGCGCGGCGGGTGCAGCGGAAGGCGCGGCCCACGCGGGCGGTGCGCAGCAGGCTGCCGACGACGTCGTCGACGCCGAGTTCAAGGAAGTGAAGAAGGACTAAGCCGGGTTGCCATGGCACCGCACGCCGCGCGCGATTCGCGCGCGGCGCGCGGCGCGGCTGAACAGCGGTCTGTCTTTCCTTCCGGATGGCCGGATCGACTCCACGCCTGGCGGGCTTCGCGGCCCTCCGGGCACATTTGTTTTTTGGCGGGTGCTGCGCGAGCCGTCCGCGGACGGCGCAGCGCCAGACGAGTCGAGAGACTTTACTGCGGGCGAAAGGAGCCGGCGCGTGTGTGACGCGCGACGGCACAGTGAATCGATATGGCGAAACGGGATTACTACGAGGTTCTGGGCGTCGCGAAGAATGCGAGCGACGACGAAATCAAGAAGGCGTATCGCAAGCTTGCGATGAAGTATCACCCTGACCGCAATCCGGACAGCAAGGATGCGGAAGAGCATTTCAAGGAAGTGAAGGAAGCCTATGAAATGCTGTCGGACGACCAGAAGCGCGCGGCGTACGACCAGTACGGCCACGCGGGCGTCGATCCGAACATGGGCGGTGCGGGCGGACAGGGTTTCGGCGGCTTCGCGGATGCGTTCGGCGACATCTTCGGCGACATCTTCGGCCAGGCCGCGGGCGGTGCCGCGCGCGGCGGCCGCGGCGGCCCGCAGGTGTATCGCGGCGCCGACCTGCGCTACAGCATGGAAATCACGCTCGAGCAGGCCGCGCACGGCTACGACACGCAGATCCGCGTGCCGAGCTGGGTGTCGTGCGAAGTCTGTCACGGGTCGGGCGCGAAGCCCGGCACGAAGCCGGAAACCTGCCCGACGTGTCACGGCCAGGGCACGGTGCGCATGTCGCAGGGCTTCTTCAGCATCCAGCAGACCTGCCCGAAGTGTCACGGCACCGGCACCTACATCCCCGAACCGTGCGCGCACTGCCACGGGTCGGGCAAGGTGAAGGAAACCAAGACGCTCGAGGTGAAGATTCCGGCCGGCATCGACGACGGGATGCGGATCCGCTCGGCCGGCAACGGCGAGCCGGGCATCAACGGCGGGCCGCCGGGCGACCTGTACGTCGAGATCCACATCAAGCCGCACTCGGTGTTCGAGCGCGACGGCGACGATCTCCACTGCCAGATGCCGATTCCGTTCACGACCGCCGCACTCGGCGGCGAGATCGAGGTGCCGACGCTGGCCGGCCGTGCATCGTTCCCGGTGCCGGAAGGCACGCAGTCGGGCAAGACGTTCCGCCTGCGCGGCAAGGGGATCAAGGGTCTGCGTTCGAGCATCGCGGGCGATCTGTACGTCCACGTGCAGGTCGAGACGCCCGTGAAGCTGACCGACCAGCAGCGCGATCTGCTCAAGCAGTTCGAGAAGTCGCTGGCCGAGGGCGGTGCGCGTCACAGCCCGCAGAGCAAGAGCTGGTTCGACCGGGTGAAGAGCTTCTTCGAGTAACGGCATGACTGAAGGCAACGAGAGCGCGTCGTTCGCGCTCTTGGACGATTGCGACTCGACCGCGTCCGCGCGGTCGAGTCGTTTGTATTCCGGTTTCGTGCGCGAACGTGTGTGCACGGATCCGGCACGCCTCGACGAACTCGATGCGGCGGTGGCGCAGGATCTGCGCGACGGGCTGCATGCGGTCGTCGTCGGCGATTACGAATTCGGACGCAATCTGGAAAGAGCGCAGCCGGGCCATGCCCCGCTGCGCTTTTTGCTGTATGCGCGCTGCGAGCGCCTGTCGCGCGACGAAGCCGACGCGTGGCTCGCGCAGCGGGACGGCGGCGGCCCGCCGTCGATCGCGGGCGTCGCGCATGTCGCGAAGAGCGTGTCGCGCGACGCGTTCGACGCGGCGATCGCCGCGGTGCACGACGCGCTGCGCGCGGGCGATTCGTATCAGATCAACTACACGTACCGGCTGAATTTCGACATGTTCGGCACGCCGCTGGCGCTGTACCGGCGGCTGCGCGCGCGTCAGCCCGTGCGTTATGGCGCGCTGATCGCGCTGCCGGACGGCGCGTGGGTCGTGTCGTGCTCGCCGGAGCTGTTCGTCGAGAAACACGGCGACGTGCTGCGCGCGCGGCCGATGAAGGGCACCGCGCCGCGTTCGGCCGATCCGCGCGACGACGCGGCGGCCGCCGCGTTCCTCGCGAACGATCCGAAGAACCGCGCGGAAAACGTGATGATCGTCGACCTGCTGCGCAACGACGTGTCGCGGATCGCGCGCACGGGCACGGTCAGGGTGCCGGCGCTGTTCTCGGTCGAGCCGTATGCGTCGGTGTGGCAGATGACGTCGACGGTCGAGGCCGGCTGGCGCGACGGCACCACGTTCGCGCAGATGCTGCGCGCGCTGTTTCCGTGCGGATCGATCACCGGTGCGCCGAAGCACAAGACGATGGAACTGATCGACGCGATCGAGTCGACGCCGCGCGGGCTCTATACGGGCGCGATCGGCTGGCTCGATGCGCGGAAGGAAGGCCCTTCGGCGGGCAATGCAGCGCCTGACGACGCAGCCGGATGCGGCGATTTCTGCCTGTCGGTCGCGATCCGGACGCTGACGCTCGATGCGCTCGATGCGCCCGGTGCGGATGCTGCCGCAACGATCGACACGCGTGACGCGGCAGCGGCCGCCGGCGGCCGGCGGCGCGGCATGATGGGTGTCGGCGCGGGCATCGTGCTCGACAGCGTCGCCGCCGACGAATATGCGGAGTGCGAATTGAAAGCGCGATTCCTGACCGATGCCGACCCCGGCTTCCAGTTGTTCGAAACCACCGCCGCGACCCGTGCGGACGGCATCCGGCATCTCGAGCGCCATCTCGCGCGGCTGCAGCGCAGCGCGGATGCGTTCGGCTTCCGCCTCGACGCCGAGGCGTTGCGCCGCGAGATCGGCGCGCGCTGCGCGGCGCTCGACGGCGCCGGCCCGTACCGGATGAAGCTCGCGCTCGCGAAGGACGGCACGGTCGACATCACGGCCGCGGCACTGAAGCCGCTGCCCGCGGGGCCGGTCGGCGTGATGCTCGCGTCCGCGCACGGCTTCGCGCCGACTCGCACGGACGACGCGCTGCTGCTGCACAAGACGACGCGCCGTGCCGAATACGACCGGGCGTGGCAGGCGGCCGAGGCGCTCGGCGGCTTCGACATGCTGTTCGTGAACGAGCGCGGCGAGGTGACGGAAGGCGGGCGCTCGAACCTGTTCGTGAAGCTCGACGGCCAGTGGGTGACGCCGCCGCTGGCGAGCGGCGTGCTGCCGGGCGTGATGCGCGGCGTGCTGCTCGACGACCGCGCATTCGGCGCGGTGGAGCGGGTCGTCACGCGCGACGATCTGGCGCGCGCGCAGGCGCTGCTGCTGACCAATGCATTGCGCGGCGCGCTCGATGCGGTGTTGAAATGACGCCATGACGGCGTTCGGGCCGCATGCCCGACGAGCCACTGCTACGGCATCCAAAGAAAAAACGCGGCGCCCCGCAAAGGGTGCCGCGTTTTTTGTATCGAGAGCGCACCGGCGAACGAGCCGCCGGCCGCGCGTCAGAACGAGTGTTCCGGGCCCGGGAACGTGCGGTCCTTCACCGCGCCGACGTACGCCTCGACGGCCGCCTGGATGTTCGGCTGGCCCTGCATGAAATCCTTCACGAAACGCGGCCGCTTGCCGGGGAAGATGCCGAGCATGTCGTGCAGCACCAGCACCTGGCCCGAGCAATCGAGGCCCGCACCGATGCCGATCGTCGGGATCTTCAGCATGTGCGTGACTTCGGATGCGACGAGCGTCGGCACCGCTTCGAGCACCACGAGCTGCGCGCCCGCATCCTCGATCGCACGCGCATCGCGCAGCAACTGCGCGGCGCCGGCTTCCGTGCGGCCCTGCACCTTGAAACCGCCGAACGCATGCACCGACTGCGGCGTGAGGCCGAGGTGCGCGCACACCGGCACCGAGCGTTCGACGAGGAAGCGGATCGTGTCGGCGAGCCATTCGCCGCCTTCGAGCTTGACCATCTGCGCGCCGGCGCGCATCAGCGTGACCGCGTTCGCGAACGCCTCTGCCGGCGTGCCGTACGTGCCGAACGGCAGATCGGCGACGACGAGCGCGCGCGGCTGCGCACGCGCGACGCATGCGGTGTGGTACGCGATGTCCTCGAGCGACACGGGCAGCGTGGTCGTGTGACCCTGCAGCACGTTGCCGAGCGAGTCGCCGATCAGCAGCACGTCGGTGCCGGCACGATCGAGCAGCGCGGCAAAGCTCGCGTCGTAGCAGGTGAGCATCGCGATCTTCTCGTCGGCCTCGCGCATTGCCTGCAGCTTGGGCACCGTGACGGCAGGCCGGCTCGATTCCTGAAGATAGGTCATGGGAAATCCGGTTCGATGGGGGAGGAACGACAGGCGAGGACGCGTCAGCGCGTCGTCTCGCCCTTGACGAAGAATTCCTTGCGGCCGCGCATCGTCTCGATGCGCTCGATCAGCAGCGCGAGGTCTTCGGGGGAATCCAGCGGGTTCAGGTGTTCGGCTGCGACCGTGAGCACCGGCGTGCGGTCGTAGTGATAGAAGAATTCGTTGTACGCATCGACGAGCGAGCGCAGGTACGCGTCGCTGATCTGCAGCTCCATCGGCAGCCCGCGCTTCTGGATGCGCGAGAACAGCACCTCGGGGCTCGCCTGCAGGTAGACGACGAGATCGGGCGCGGGCGCCTGCGGGACGTCGAGGTGCGTCGCGATCGACCGGTACAACTGCCATTCGTCTTCCGGCAGGTTCAGCCGCGCGAAGATGTCGTTCTTCTGCGGCATGAAATCGGCGACGACGGGCCGGCCCGTATCGAGCGCGCCGATCAGTTCGCGCGCCTGCTGCGCGCGCTGCAGCGCGAACGACAGCTGCGCGGGCAGCGCGTAGCGCGCGGTGTCGCGATAGAAGCGTTCGAGGAACGGGTTGTCCTGCGGGCGTTCGAGCAGCGTCTGCATCGACCAGCGCTCGCCGAGCAGGCGCGCGAGCGTCGTCTTGCCGACGCCGATCGGGCCTTCGATCACGAGATAGCGGTGCGGGGCGCGCAGGTCGGGTGCGGTGACGGTCAGCGGAGTCGTGTTCATCGGCAGGGGTTCTTGTCGGCGTCAGCGCCGGCGGCAAGGGCCTTCTGCATCAGGCATTGACAGGTCTGCACCTTCTCGACGCGCTGATCCGCGACGGAGGCGAGGAACGCGTCGGCGCGGCCGCGCGCGGGGATGTCGAGCGCCGGCTCGATCTCGACGAGCGGGACGAGCGCGAATGCGCGATCGGTGAGGCGCGGATGCGGGACGATCAGGTCGGGCTCGTCGATCGAATCGGAGCCGAACAGCAGGATGTCGAGGTCGAGCGTACGCGGCGCGTTGCGATACGGGCGCTCGCGCCCGAAGTGATGTTCGATCTTCTGGCAGAGCGCGAGCAGCTCACGGGCCGACAGCGTCGTGTCGAGCTTGACGACGCAGTTGTAGTAATCGTCGCCGCCCGCTTCGAAGGGCGCCGTGCGATACAGGCTCGATTTGCCGAGGATCGAGATGGTGCGCTGCTGCGCAAGGCACACCACCGCGTCCTTCAGGGTCTGGCGCGCATCGCCGAGATTCGCCCCCAGTCCGATATATGCAACCGTCATGGCATCACTTCCTACGTCGTTCGCCGGCGAGCGCGTCAGTCGTCGGAACCGCCCGCGGTGTCCGGCGCCTGCTCGGCGGCGCCTTCGCCCGGCTTGCGGTTGCGCGCACCGCCGCGGCGGCGCCGCTTGCGGGGCGATTTTTCCTTCGAGCCGCCCTGCGTGAGGAGTGCCTCACGGGCGGCCGCGTCGCCTTCGATGAAATCCGTCCACCACTGTCCGACTTCCGTTTCGAGCTCGCCGGATTCGCAGCGTAACAGGAGGAAATCATACCCCGCTCTAAACCTTTGGTGTTCCAGCAGCCTCATCGCGCTGCGGCCCGAGCGTTTCTCGAGGCGCAGCTGCAGGCCCCAGATCTCGCGCATGTCGGCCGAGTAGCGCTTGTGGATCGCGAGTTTCTCGGTCTGCATGTCGAGCACGTCGTCCATCGCGCGATGGAGCGCCGGCACCGGGATTTCGCCCTCCGCCGTGTATTGCTCGAAGCGCTGGCGCATGTCGTGCCACAGCAGCGTCGCGAACAGGAAGCCCGGCGACACCGGCTTGCCGGCGCGCACGCGCGCGTCGGTGTTGTTCAGCGCGAGCGTGATGAACTTCTCGCCCTGCGGCTGTTCGAGCACGACGTCGAGGAGCGGCAGCAGCCCGTGGTGCAGGCCTTCCTTGCGCAGCTGCTTCAGGCATGCGAGCGCGTGGCCCGACAGCAGCAGCTTCAGCATTTCGTCGAACAGGCGCGCGGCCGGCACGTTGTTGATCAGGTCGGCGAGCGCGTTGATCGGCTCGCGCGTGTGCGGCTCGATCTCGAAGCCGAGCTTCGCCGCGAAACGCACGACGCGCAGCATCCGCACCGGATCCTCGCGGAAGCGCGTGGCCGGGTCGCCGATCATCCGCAGCAGACGGGCGCGCATGTCGGCCATCCCGTCGTGATAGTCGAGCACCGTCTGCGTCGACGGGTCGTAGTACATCGCGTTGATCGTGAAGTCGCGGCGCGCGGCGTCTTCGTGCTGTTCGCCCCACACGTTGTCGCGCAGCACGCGGCCGCTGGCGTCCACCGCATGCGTGCGGCGATCGAGTTCGTCGCGCTTCAGGCGCTTCGGCGGCTCGGCCGCGGCGGCTTCGGGCGGGGCGTCGACCAGTGCGCGGAACGTCGACACCTCGATCAGTTCCTGGCCGAACTGCACGTGGACGATCTGGAAGCGGCGGCCGATCAGGCGCGCACGGCGGAACAGGCGCTGCACCTCGGTCGGCGTCGCGTCGGTCGCGACATCGAAGTCCTTCGGCGCGATGCCGAGCAGCAGGTCGCGCACGGCGCCGCCGACGATGAACGCGCGGAAGCCCGCCTGCTGCAGCGTGTCGGTCACGCGCACGGCGTTCCTCGAGATCAGCGACGGGTCGATCTGGTGCACGCTGGCCGGCACGACGGTCGGCTCGTGATTGCTGCGCGGCTTCCTGGCAGCGCCGCCGCGGCTACCCTTTGCGGGGCGCGGGGCAGGGGCCGTGTCGGCGGCGGGCGCCTCGGCGGGCGACGTTTGTTCGGCGCCGTCCTGGCCGAGCAGCTTGCGAATGAATTTTTTGATCACGACGTTCAGAAGAGATCTAGGATGCGCCAGCCGCGGTCGCTTGCATGCGCACGCAGCGTGTCGTCGGGGTTGGTCGCGATCGGGTCGGTGACTTTCTCGAGCAACGGGATGTCGTTGTGCGAGTCGCTGTAGAAGTAACTGTGTTCGAAGTCGTCCCAGTGCTTGCCGAGCGACGCGAGCCACGCTTCGGTGCGTACGATCTTGCCTTCGCGATAGCTCGGCGTGCCGGTGGGCCGGCCGGTGTACGGCGAATCGGGGTGCCCGTCGGTCGTTTCGACCTCGCACGCGATCAGCGTATCGACGCCGAACGCGGTCGCGATCGGACGCGTGATGAACTCGTTGGTCGCGGTCACGACGCAGCAGAGGTCGCCGGCGTCGAGGTGCTTGCGCACGAGTTCGAGCGCGGCGGGCGTCATCGCGGGGCGGATCACCTCGTGCATGTACTGCTCGTGCCATTCGGCGAGCTGCGCGCGCGAATACTTCGCGAGCGGCGTGAGCATCGCGCACAGGTACGCATGGATGTCGAGCTTGCCGGCCTTGTAGTCGGCGAAGAACTGATCGTTCTGACGCGAGAAGCTTTCCGCGTCGACGATGCCGAGCTTCACCATGAAGCGGCCCCATTCGTGGTCGCTATCGGTCGGGATCAGCGTGTGATCGAGGTCAAAGAGTGCCAGATTAGTCATGGAAGGGCATTTTACTCGAAGCGGTTCGGGCCTGTGCCCGGCGGTGCGATGTCGTCGCCGGGGCGGGCCAGCATCCGGCGCAGCAGCGGCAGCGTGACGGCGCGTTTCTGCTCGAGCGAGAAACGGTCGAGCGCGTCGAGCAGCGCCATCAGGCTCGGCATGTCGCGGCGGAAATGGGTCAGGAGGTAAGCGGCGATGTCGTCGGTGAGCGCGATCCCGCGCTCCTTCGCCGCGAGCTTCAGCACGGCGATCTTGCCGGCGTCGGACGGCGGCGACAGATGGAACACGAGCCCCCAGCCGAGGCGCGTGCGCAGATCCTCGCGCACGTCGAGCGCGAGCGGCGCCGCGGGGCCCGCCGCGACGAACGCGCTCGACGGGTGCGCGCGGACCTCGTTGAACAGGTTGAACAGCGCGACCTGCTGCGTGTCGCTCATCCGGTCGCAGTCGTCGATCGCGTAGATGCCGATGCGCGGGTCGAACGTGAACGCGCCGAGCGGGCTCTGCGGCGTCAGGTAGCGCGCGTAGCCGTACGACGCGTCGCTCACGAGCGCCTGCAGCAGGTGGGTGCGGCCGCTGCCGGGCTCGCCCCAGATGTAGAACGACCGGTCCGGCACGGGCCCCGCCGCGAGTGCGAGGTCGAGCTTCTGGAGCCGCGAGATGAGCTCGTCGTTCTCCTCATTCATGATGAAGTTGTCGAACGTGGCGGGCGGCGGCGTGCCGAGATCGAGCGTCAGTTGACGGGACACAACAGTCACAATGCGGGTCGGTTGATGAAACGCGTGCCGAACGCCGGGCACGCGCGCGGGACTGCTCCGGTGCCTGCACACGCGGCCGCACGCACAGCGGCGCGCGGTTTCCGGCGCGGTTCGCGGGGCGATGAAAACGGGGACGTGTCGACCAAGATGCAATCCCTGACGATTCGGTGCTGGGAATTCCGGCCAACGGGCCGGCTTCGGGTAAAATCGCATTTTACCGACCTTCTCGCATTCCCCCATGAATCCTCCGAAATCCGCTCCTGACGCTCAGGGTCTGTCCTACCGCGACGCAGGCGTCGACATCGACGCGGGCGACGCGCTCATCGACAAGATCAAGCCTTTTGCGAAGAAAACCCTGCGCGACGGCGTGCTCGGCGGCATCGGCGGGTTCGGCGCGCTGTTCGAAGTGCCGAAGAAGTACAACGAGCCCGTGCTCGTGTCGGGCACCGACGGCGTGGGCACCAAGCTCAAGCTGGCCTTTCATCTGAACAAACACGACACAGTCGGCCAGGATCTGGTGGCGATGAGCGTGAACGACATCCTGGTCCAGGGTGCCGAGCCGCTGTTCTTCCTCGATTACTTCGCGTGCGGCAAGCTCGACGTCGACACGGCCGCCACGGTCGTCAAGGGTATCGCGCACGGCTGCGAACTGTCGGGTTGCGCGCTGATCGGCGGTGAAACGGCCGAAATGCCGGGCATGTACCCGGACGGCGAATACGACCTGGCCGGTTTCGCGGTCGGCGCGGTCGAAAAGAGCAAGATCATCGACGGCAGCACGATCGCCGAGGGCGACGTGGTGCTCGGCCTCGCCTCGAGCGGCATCCACTCGAATGGCTTCTCGCTCGTGCGCAAGATCATCGAGCGCGCGAACCCCGACCTGTCGGCCGATTTCCACGGCCGCTCGCTGGCGGACACGCTGATGGCGCCCACGCGCATCTACGTGAAGCCGCTGCTCGCGCTGATGCAGAAGCTGTCGGTGAAGGGCATGGCCCACATCACCGGCGGCGGCCTCGTCGAGAACATTCCGCGCGTGCTGCGCGAAGGCCTCACGGCCGAGCTCGACCAGAACGCATGGCCGCTGCCGCCGCTGTTCAAGTGGCTGCAGGAGCACGGCGGCGTCGCCGACGCGGAAATGCACCGCGTGTTCAACTGCGGGATCGGCATGGCCGTGATCGTCTCGGCAGCCGATGCCGACGCGGCGATCGCCGACCTGACGGCCGCCGGCGAACAGGTGTGGAAGATCGGCACCGTGCGTGCGAGCCGCGAAGGCGAGGCGCAGACGGTCGTGGTCTGACGCACCGCACGCAGGATGCAGCAAGGAAAGCCGCCCGGAGTCGATCCGGGCGGCTTTTTTTCTGGCGAGGCCCGGCGTATCGGCGCACCGCCGAAGGAGGAACGACGATGACCGAAGACGAACGCGCGATTCGCGATCTGGTGGAAACCTGGTTCGTGTCGAGCCGGCGCGGCGATCTGGCGACCGTGCTCGACCTGATCGCCGACGACGCGATCTTCATGGTGGCCGGCAAGCCGCCGTTCGACAAGGCGGCGTTCGCGGCCGCGTCGCGCGACGCGAGCGCGGCGGCGGGCAACGGGCCGAAAGTCGACGGCCGTTACCGGATCGACGAACTGCGCGTGATGGGCGACTGGGCCTACATGCGCAATTTTCTCGAGATCGACGTGACGCCGCCGGGCGGCGACACCGTGCGCCGCTCCGGTCATACGCTGACGATCTTCCGCAAGTCGGATGGCCGCTGGCAACTCGCGCGGGACGCGAATCTCGTGACGCTCGTGCACTGAGCGGGGCATGGGCATCGCGCGCAAGCAGGATCGATGCGCGACGATCCTGCCCCGTTATTGATTGTCGATGCGGCCGTCGAGCACGCGTTCGAGCGTGTCGAGCGCCTGTGCCGTCGAATCCGGCGCGACGCAGTCGACGACGATCCGCTCGGGCATCGCGCGCAACCACGTGATCTGCCGTTTGCACAGCTGGCGCGTCGCGAAGATGCCCTTGTCGCGCATGGTCCGGTAGTCGGTGTCGCCGTCGAGGAATTCCCATGCCTGCCGATAGCCGACGCAGCGCATCGACGGCAGGCCGAGATGCAGCTCCTCGCGGCGGCGCAGCCGTTCGACCTCGTCGATGAAGCCTGCATCGAGCATCGCATCGAAGCGTTGCGCGATGCGCGCGTGCAGCACCGCGCGGTCCGACGGTTCGAGCGCGACCGGCACGAAGCGGTAGGCCGCGGCCGCGTCGTCCGCGCGCCGCGGCGCGGCGAGCAGCACCGACATCGGTTGCCCGCTCAGCAGGAACACTTCGAGCGCGCGCTGGATCCGCTGCGAATCGTTCGGTGCGAGTCGTGCGGCCGTCGCGGGATCGACCTGCGCGAGCCGCGCATGGAGCGCAGGCCAGCCGTCGCGCGCGGCGTCGGCGTCGAGCGCCGCGCGCACGGCCGGATCGGCGGTCGGCAGGTCGTTGAGGCCCTGCGTGAGCGCCTTGTAGTACAGCATCGTGCCGCCCGCGAGCAGCGGCGTGCGGCCGCGCGCGGCGATCTCGCCTATCAGGCGCAGCGCGTCCGCGCGGAATTCGGCCGCCGAATACGCGTCGGCCGGGTCGATGATGTCGATCAGGTGGTGCGGCACGCTCGCGCGTTCGTCGCGCGTCGGTTTCGCGGTGCCGATATCCATGTCGCGGTAGACGAGCGCCGAATCGACGCTGACGATCTCGATCGGACGGCGCGCGGCGAGCGCCAGCGCGGCGGCCGTCTTGCCCGATGCGGTGGGGCCGAGCAGGCAGGCGATCGTGGTCGGAGCGGACTGCGGTGAAGCGCTCATTGCCCGCGCATGAAGAGACGGTCGAGATCGTTCAGCGTGAGCTGATACCACGTCGGCCGGCCGTGGTTGCACTGGTCCGCGCGTTCGGTCGCTTCCATCTGGCGCAGCAGCGCGTTCATCTCGTCGAGCGTCAGGCGCCGGTTCGCGCGCACCGCGTGGTGGCACGCGAGCGTGCCGAGCAGCTCGTGCTGGCGCTCGGTGAGCACGCGCGAACCGCCGAACGCGTGCAGGTCGGCCAGCACCGCGCGCGCGAGCGACTGCAGGTCCGCGTCCTTCAGTAGCGCGGGCACCGCGCGGATCGCGAGCGTCGTCGGCGACAGCACCGCGAGATCGAAGCCGAGCGATTCGAGCGTGTCGCGTTCTTCCTCGACCGTGCCGATCTCGACCGGCGTCGCCGTCATCGAGATCGGCAGCAGCAGCGACTGCACGGCGACCGTGCGGTCGGCGAGCGCGTTCTTGAACTGTTCGTACAGGATCCGTTCGTGCGCCGCGTGCATGTCGACGATCACGAGGCCGTGCGCGTTCTGCGCGAGCACGTAGATCCCGTGGATCTGGCCGAGCGCGAAGCCGAGCGGCTGCTCGTCGTGCGCGGTGGCGGCGAGCGGCGACGCGACGAAGCCCGGCAGTGAGGCCAGCGGCGCGTCAGCCGAATCCGCCGCATCGCGCGCGGCGAGCGTCGTGCCGTCCGGCGTGCCCGCACCGGTTTCCTTGCGGCCGAACAGCGCGTCGTAGAGCGCGAGCGGTTGCGCGACCGGCAGCGTGCCCTGCGTCATGCGTGCCTGGCGCATCCACGTGTTGCCCGACGACGAGGAGGAGGACGGCGCCGAGAAGCCGCTGCCGCCCGTGCCGGAGGCCGCGCCCTGGCCGAGCGGCGTATTCAGGAACGACGCGGGGCCGCTCGGCGCCGGTGACAGTTGCGCGGCATGGCCGCCCGCGGTGGTTTCCGGCGACGCGCCGGCATGGCGCGCGAGTGCGCGCTGCACCGCGTGGAAGACGTACTGGTGGATCGAGCGCGAATCGCGGAATCGCACCTCGATCTTCGACGGGTGCACGTTCACGTCGACCGCTTCGGGCGGCAGGTCGAGGAACAGCACGTACGACGGGTAGCGGTCGCCGTGGAGCACGTCCTCGTACGCCGCGCGCACCGCGTGCGTGAGCAGCTTGTCGCGCACGAAGCGGCCGTTGACGAAGAAGTATTGCTGGTCGGCGCGGCCGCGGCTCGCGGTCGGCAGGCCCGCGCAGCCGTAGACGGCGAGCGGCCCGGCCTGCTCGTCGAGCGGCAGGTGCGCGGTGGCGAAGCCGTCGCCGAGGATCTTCGCGACGCGCTGCGCGGGTTCGGTCGCGTTCCAGTGCTCGACGGCCTTGCCGTTGTGCAGCACCGAGATCGCGACCTCCGGCCGCGCGAGCGCCGCGCGGCGGATCATTTCGAGGCAGTGGCCGAACTCGGTCTGCTCGCTTTTCAGGAACTTGCGGCGCGCGGGCGTGTTGAAGTACAGCTCGCGCACCTCGATCGTCGTGCCGACCGCGCCGGCGGCCGGCGACAGCGCACCTGTGGTTGCGTCGATCTTCGTCGCGTGCGCGACGTCGGCCGTGCGGCTCGTGATCGACATCTCGGCGACCGACGCGATCGACGCGAGCGCTTCGCCGCGAAAACCCAGCGTCGCGACCGCCTCGAGCTCCTCGAGCGAGCGGATCTTGCTCGTCGCGTGGCGCATCAGCGCGAGCGGCAGTTCGTCGGGCGGAATCCCGCAGCCGTCGTCGGTGATCGAGATGCGCTTGACGCCGCCTTCCTCGAGCACGATGCGCAGCGTCGTCGCGCCCGCGTCCATCGCGTTCTCGAGCAGCTCCTTGACGACCGACGCCGGGCGTTCGACGACCTCGCCGGCGGCGATCTGGCTGATCAGCTGGTCGGGCAGGGGCTGGATCGCGCGCAGCGGGCGCGGAGCGGGGGCGGGCGCGGCGCCCGCGGCCGTTTCGGTGATTTCGGACATGGCCGAATTATAGCGAGGCGGCGGGGGCATGCCGGGGCCGCGGCCGGTTACGTTTTTTCACGGAGCCTTAAGGTAGTTTCGGTATGATGACTCCGTTCCGCGCGCCGCCTTGTCCGGCGGGCACTTCCGCTTTTCGGCCGTTCCGGCCCTTTCGCCTTCGAGGAATCGCATTTGGATACGCTGCTTCATTTCGTCAACCTGGTCCTGCATATCGACGCGTTCCTCGGCGACTTCATCCGGCAGTACGGCGCGTGGGTGTATCTGGTGCTGTTCCTGATCGTGTTCTGCGAGACGGGGCTCGTCGTGCTGCCGTTCCTGCCGGGCGATTCGCTGCTGTTCATCGGCGGCGCGTTCGCGGCGACGGGCGACATGAACGTCGGTGTGCTGATCGCGCTGCTGCTGGTCGCGGCGATTACCGGCAATACCGTGAACTACATGATCGGCCGCTGGGTCGGGCCGAAGGTGTTCAATACCCATATCCCGGTGCTCGAGCGCTTCCTCGATCGCGCGGCGCTGCAGAAGACCCACTCGTTCTATGACAAGCACGGCGGCAAGACGATCGTGCTCGCGCGCTTCATCCCGGTCGTGCGCACGTTCGCGCCGTTCGTCGCCGGCGCGTCGTCGATGAGCGTCGCGCGCTTCCAGCTGTTCAACGTGATCGGCGCGCTGGTGTGGGTGCTGCTGCTGGTGCTGCTCGGCTACTTCTTCGGCAATATCCCGTTCATCCGCCAGTACCTGAACGTGATCGTGCTGGCGGGGATCGGCGCGGCGATCGTGCCGGTCGCGCTCGGCGCGCTGTGGAAGCTGGTGCGCGGGCGGCATTCGGGCGGTACGCAGAACACGCGAGGCCACTGAGCCGGCGCGGGTTCGCTTCGGCGCAGTAAAAAAGCGTGGCGGTTGCCACGCTTTTTTTTCGTCCGTGCGGTTCGTCCGGTCCGATCGATTGCCGATGTGCGGTATCGGCCGATCCGGCTGCTCGACGCCGGCTGCTTCAGTCAGAATCCCGTGAACCGCTGGGCGACACCGCTCCGTCAGGTCGTGCGATGGAAGATCGGCGTTTCGGGCGTCGGGTATTGCGCGTCGCGGAACGTCTCGAGGATCACGCGGTTGGTATCGCAGTACACCTGCCAGTAGTGCTCCGGTTGCGTCGACGGGCGCACGAACAGCAGCGGGCCTTCCGGCGTGAACTGCAGCACGCCGACGTCCGGCGCCGGATTGGTCAGCACGTTCGGGATCTGCTGGATCTGCGTCTTCAGGCGGTTGATCGCATCGACCGCGTCGACGCCGTTCGCGATCTTCGCGCTCAGGTCGACGCGGCGATGCGCCGTCGCGCTGTAGTTCGCGATGTTGTCCGAGAAGATCTTGTTGTTGCCGACGATCGTCACGATGTTGTCGGGGGTGATGATCGTCGTGCCGAACAGGCCGAGTTCCTTCACCGTGCCCGTGACGCCGCCCGCGCTGATCACGTCGCCGATCTTGAACGGGCGCAGCACCTGCATGAACACGCCGGCGGCGAAGTGCGCGAGCAGGCCGCCCCAGGCGGTGCCGATCGCGAGGCCGAGGCCGGCGAGCAGCGCGGCGAACGATGTGGTCTGCACGCCGAAGATCTGCAGGATCGCGAGGATCAGCAGGATCGTCAGCAGCACGCCGACCACCGAGGTCAGGTAGTCGGTGAGCGTCGGGTCGACCTTGCCGCTGCGGCGCACGACCTTGCCGAGCAGGCGGGTGCCGATGCGGATCACCCAGCGGCCGATGAACCACAGAGCGATCGCGGCGAGGAGGTTGAGGCCGAAGTCGAGGCCGCGGGTCATCAGGAATTGCTGGGCGGTGGCGAGATCGAGCATGTGGGCTCCGTGGTGAGGGGAATGTGGCAGTTTAAAGCCGAATCTGGTCTGATTATTACCGGATTTTACAAGGCATCTCGGCGATAACTCCCGGGGCTGCATTGTGCGACTAAAGAAAGGTATTTTTTACTGCTGAACCGGTAGATGCGTCGCGCGAATCGAAAGCATGTGTAGAAGCGTTAACAGGTTTAAAGGTAAGGAAGTTTTCTTGCATGTAAGCTGGTACAATGCGGCGCCTCGGTAGATTGAGGTGATTTAAAAATTGAGGGGCATGGGGCAAAAAGTCCATCGTGCACGGGGCGCAAACGATAAAAGTATGACCGGGGTTGAGTATGGCAGAACCGCCAAACGGGGATTCCAGGCTGGGCGAGGCATTTGCGATTCAGCGAAGAGTCGTTTATGCGTTGTTTTTGCGCGAACTGAAGACCCGGTTCGGCAAGCATCGGCTCGGGTATCTGTGGGTGTTTCTCGAGCCTATCGTTCACATGCTCGTCTTGTTCGCGATCCTGGGTCTGATCGCGAAACATACGATGCCCGGTATTTCATTTCCCGTATTTCTCATCTGCGGCTTGGTACCGTATTTCATGTTCATCAACATCGCGCTGCGATCGTTGAACGCGCTGGAAGCGAATCTCGGGCTGCTGAGCTACCGTCCGGTGCATCCATTGGATACATTGATTGCGCGTGCGGGCCTCGAATGCATTATCAGCGCAGTTGTCCTGGTTGTATTGTTGGTTATTCTGGGCCTTGGTGGGCAACCCGTTCAATTGGGTGATATTCCGGAACTCGCTGGAATTTGGGCGGTACTTGTTCTTCTCGGGCTGGGTGTCGGGATCATCTTCATGGTTATCGGCCACGAATTCCCGGTTAGCGAGAAGGTCATTCCGTTGTTCATGCGTCCCCTTTATTTCACCAGTGCGGTGATGTATCCGCTGACGACAATCCCGGCGGAATACCGCGGGTGGGTGTTGTGGAATCCTCTCGTTCATATTCTCGAATTGTTGCGGCATACGATCGTGCCGGCATACGCGGTCGAAAGCGTTGGACTTGCATACCCGGCGTTCTGCGCGCTTGTCGTTCTGTTCGCCGGCATGGCCCTGTACAAGGCACGTGAACCATCCCTGCTGCGATCATGATTCGACTCGAGAATCTCACAAAATCGTATAAGACGCCGTCGGGTCGACATTACGTATTCAAGGACGTCAATGTCGAGGTGCCGTCAGGGAAGAGTATTGGCCTTATCGGGCGTAATGGTGCTGGCAAGAGCACGTTGCTCAGCATCATTGGCGGTATTGATCGACCCGATCGTGGTCGGGTCGTGACGAACCGGCGCATTTCGTGGCCGGTTGGTCTTGCGAACGGATTTCAAAGCAGCATGACGGGACGCGAGAACGTCAAGTTCGTCGCGCGCCTGTACGCGAGCAAGGCCGAACTGGCGGAGAAGGTGCAGTTTGTCGCGGACTTCTGCGAACTCGGCAAGTTCTTCGACATGCCGATCCGCAGTTACTCGACGGGCATGCGCGCCCGACTGGGTTTTGGGCTGTCGATGGCGTTCGACTTCGACTACTACGTGATTGACGAGGTGACGGCGGTCGGCGACGCCGTCTTTAGAAAAAAAAGCGAGGCGCTGATGATGGCAAGGCGTGCCGTCAGCCAGTTCATTTTTGTGTCGCACGGCCTCGACGAGGTAAGTCGGGTCTGCGATGTCGGATTGCTGATCGGCAACGGGAAAGTCACGTACTACCCCGACGTGAATGAGGCAATCGAAGTTTACAAGCAAGAGAACAATGTCTGATTGGTTGGGGAAGCTGCGTGGGCATCGGCTGCAGGTATCGCTTATCGCGGTACCGCTTGTTGTTTGCGGGTTGTATCTCGGGCTGGTTTCCCGGGATCGCTACGTCAGTGAATCGCAGGTGCTGGTCAAGGACTCCGGCCGTTCTGTTGGGACGGGGCTGAATATTCAGGCGCTGCTTGGAGGAGGGGGCGATGCGTCGGCGCGAGACGACGCGGTGGTGCTCAAGCAGTACATCGAATCGCCGGACATGCTGGCGAAAGTGGATGCGCGGCTGAAGCTGAAGGAGGCATTCGGCCATGTTGGATTCGACTTGCTCAACCGACTTTCGCCGCACGCAACGCGGGAGGAAACGCTGAAGTACTACCTTCGGCGTGTCAGCGTGGATGTAGACGACAAGACGGGGCTGTTGACGATTCGGGTGCAAGGTATGTCGCCGGCCTTCGCGCAGACGTTCAATCGAACGTTGCTGAGCGAAAGCGAAACCTTCCTGAACGAGTTGTCGCATCGCATTTCGCGCAACGACATGCTTTTCGCCCGTGAGGAAATCGACCGTTCGTATGACGAAGTCAAGGCTGCCCGTGATTCGGTGATCGCATTCGAAAACAAGACCGGCATGCTGGACCCGACGGCGAGCGCCGAAGCAGGCGGGCGCATGGTGGTCGAAATGCAATCGAAGCAGGCGGAGCTCGAAGCGGAATTGCGCAACCTGCAGACGTACATGAACGATGACGCGCCACCGGTCGTGGCGAAGCGTAACGCGCTGTCGGCGCTTGTCGCGCAGATCGCCGTCGAGAGAGCCAAGCTCAGTGCGCCCGGCGACGGCAAGATGAACCGGACGGCCGCGCAGTACGCGGAACTCAAGTCTCGTCTCCAGTTTGCGACCGACTTGTACAAGGTATCGCTGTCGACTTTCGAAAAGGCTCGGATCGAATCGGGACACAAGGCAAAGAGCTTGTCCGTGATCGTGACGCCCAACCTGCCGGAAGAGGCTGAATACCCGCGCAGGCTTCACATCATGATGTCCCTTGTTGTTGGACTGTTGCTGTTGTTCGGTGTTGTGAGACTGGCGCAAGCAATTATCGAAGATCACCGGACGTAAAACGGATACGACTGCTGCCGGGGTTTCGGGTTGGGTGGCAGTTCGGACGAAATTGAATGGCTGGGACAGCGTCGTTGCCCGTGACGGGGAAGCGAATGCAAGCAGGCATCGACCACGCAAATATTGAGATGATCAATCTATCAAGAGGCCGAAAGGCATTGATTGCCCTGATGCTGGGCACCGCGAGCACCGCAGGTTGGGCCGGGATCAGCGATACGCTGTTCGGGCTCTCGGGAACCGACAGCGATAGTGGCTCAACGTCGTCCAGGGTCGCGGCCGACGGTGGGCAACGCGGTGCCGCTTCGACAGGCTTCGGGTATAACCCCGGCGACGTAGCAGCCGGCGCGATGATGCTTCAAGGCGGCAAGGTGTCCCGTCAGCAAGGCGGACCCGGAGGTGCGGCTCCGAGTCCGGTCGACGTCAGTGTCGCCCCGCAGGCGCCGAATAGCATGTTCGGCTCGCAGTTGTTTGGCGGGACATTCCATAACAGCCGGGGGACCGGATTCAATCCGGGCTATCAGGTCAGCATTGGCGATACCGTTACGCTCCGGATGTGGGGTGCTTTCGCATTCGACGGCCAATTGACCGTCGATCCTCAAGGAAACATCTTCGTGCCGAATGTCGGGCCAGTCACGGTCGCCGGTGTTCGGAATGCTGATTTGAACGGGCGTGTGTTGAATGAAGTGCGCAAGGTCTACAAGGCAAACGTGAACGTTTATGCCAGCCTTGACGTTGCGCAGCCGGTGAAGGTGTTCGTCACCGGATATGTCAAGCAGCCGGGTATGTATGGCGGCATTGCATCAGAAAGCATCCTGTCCTACCTCGACAAGGCCGGTGGCGTCGACGTCGACCGAGGCAGCTATGTCGATGTGACGGTCAAGCGCGGCAGTGTGGTGCGCAAGCGTTTCAACTTGTACGACTTCTTGTTGAATGGCGAGATCGATCAGTTGCAACTGGCCGATGGCGATGTGATCGTCGTCGGGCCGCGCGAACATGTTTTTACGGTGCGAGGCGAAGTCTACAACGCATACGACTTCGAATTCGCCACGCCGGTCATTACGCTTCAGCAGGCACTTGCGGTCGCGCGTCCGAAACCCGGTGCAACGCATGTCAGCATCGTGCGTCGCCAGGGCACCGAGCGGACTACCGAGTATTACGCGATTTCGAACGCGTCGAACGTCAGGCTCAACGACGGCGATCAGCTCACGGTCACTTCGGATCGCTACGCCGGCACGATTCAGGTGCGTGTCGAAGGTGCCCATTCAGGAGAGCACGCATTGGTGCTCCCGTATGGTTCGACGATGGCGCAGGTGCTGGGCCGGATTCGTACCAATCCGCTATCACGCGTGGACGAAGCCCAGTTGTTCCGCAAGTCGGTTGCGGACCGGCAAAAGGAAATGCTGGGTGTCGAACTGCAGAAGCTTCAGGAGGCGGCGTTGTCCGCGCCGTCTGCTACGAGCGAGGAGGCCAATCTGCGCTCGAAGGAAGCCGAGAACATCACGAAGTTTGCTGCGCTCGCGAGCAAGACCGAGTTCAAGGGGCAGGTCGTACTCAACGAGCAGACGATGGGGAACGTGATTCTCGAAGACGGCGACGTCATCAACATCCCCGAAAGAACCAGTGTCGTCATGGTGCATGGAGAGGTGCTCTTCCCGAACGCGGTTGAATGGCAATCGGGCATGACGGCGAGTGACTATGTTGCCCACGTCGGCGGTTATACGCAGAAGGCCGACAACAGCAAGATCATCGCGATTCATCAGAACGGCAAGGCTGAGCTGGCCGACAGCGGTACGAAGATCGAGGCCGGCGATGAACTCATGGTGTTACCGAAGGTGAAGTCGAAGAGTATCGAGATCACGCGCGGGATTACGCAGATCCTGTATCAGATGGCAGTGGCCGCGAAGCTGATCTTCTGGTGATGGTTGCAGCACGTCACATAACGCGTAGAGAGTGCGTCATGTGACACCGAGAGGGCCGCGGGCGCTCGTTGGCACGAGCGCACCGGCAGTTTGCTCCTTCGGGGGCTCGTAAAATAATAGCAACGATAATTATCATGAAAATTCTGACCGTGTTTGGCACGCGGCCGGAGGCGATCAAGATGGCGCCGCTGGTACACGCGCTTAGGGGGAAGCCGGGTGTGGACTGTCGCGTATGCGTCACCGCACAACATCGGCAGATGCTGGATCAGGTGCTCGAACTTTTCGAGATAAAGCCGGATTACGATCTGAATCTGATGAAGGCGGGGCAAACGCTCCAGTCGATCACGTGCGACATCGTGAACGAGATCACGCCCGTTCTTTCATCGTATCGGCCGGACTACATGCTCGTGCATGGTGATACGACGACCACGTTCGCGAGCGCGTTGGCGGCGTTCTATCTGAAGATCAAGGTGGGTCACGTCGAAGCCGGGCTGCGTAGCGGCGACATGTACTCGCCGTGGCCCGAAGAGGGTAATCGCAAGCTGACAGGTCAGCTTGCCGACATTCATTTCGCGCCGACCGAGGCGTCGCGCGAGAACCTTATCGCCGAACGTGTTCGCGACCAGGACATCGTCGTGACGGGCAATACCGTTATTGACGCGCTGCTGCAAGTGACGCGCAGGCTCGAGCACGATCAGGTACTCCGGCGGCAGATGCGCGATGCATTTCCGACGCTTGAAGACGGGCGTCGTATGGTGCTCGTTACGGCTCATCGCAGAGAGAACTTCGGAGAAGGGATCCGGAATATCTGTCAGGCGATCCGCGAGCTCGCCGCACACTATACGGACGTCGATTTCGTCTATCCGGTGCACCTGAATCCACAGGTCAAGCTGCCGGCCGAGGAAATACTGTCGGGCCTGCCTAACGTCCATCTGCTGAGTCCGCAGGACTACTTGCCTTTCGTCTATCTGATGTCGCGTTCGACACTGATCCTGACCGACTCCGGCGGGATTCAGGAAGAGGCGCCGTCACTCGGCAAGCCCGTGCTGGTCATGCGTGACACGACGGAGCGTCCCGAAGCCGTTGCGGCCGGCACGGTTCGATTGGTTGGCTCTGACAGTGGGCGGATCGTCGCGGCGTGTCGGGAACTGCTCGACGACGCGGAGCGCTATGGGGAAATGGCGCGTGCGCACAATCCGTATGGCGATGGCCGTGCATGCGAGCGCATCGTTCGCCATCTTGTCGGTGAGAGCGATCGCAATGATCCACAGTCGTTCTCGTCGACCCGGGATGTGGCCCGGGCGTTCGCCGGCTAATGCCCCGTGCAGTGACTGTGACCGATCAGCTCTGATTCGCGCGGCGTGCCGAAGAGGCACCGCGCCTCCATACCTTCAAGGACGTTCCGTGAAAAATTCCATTCAATCCATCTCTGTCATCGGGCTTGGGTACATCGGCCTTCCGACTGCCGCGGTGCTCGCGTCGCGCAAGATCAAGGTTGTCGGTGTCGACATCGACCAGCACGCCGTCGATACGATCAATCGGGGTGAGATTCATATCGTCGAGCCGGAGCTGGACATCGTTGTGCATGCGGCCGTGAAGGAGGGGTGGCTGCGCGCGACGACCCGGCCCGAAGCTGCTGACGCCTTCATGATCGCGGTGCCCACGCCGTTTCACGGCGACTACGAGCCGGATCTGTCATATGTCAAGGCAGCCAGCGAATCGATCGCACCGGTTCTCAAGAAGGGGGACGTCGTTATTCTCGAGTCAACCTCGCCCGTAGGTGCGACCGAGCAGATGGTGGAATGGTTGGCGCGGGCTCGGCCCGACCTCGTATTTCCGGTGAAGGACGGGGCCGAGTGCGACGTCTACGTCGCTTATTGTCCGGAGCGGGTCCTCCCCGGGCAGGTCATTCGCGAACTGATTGAAAACGACCGTGTGATCGGTGGCGTGAATCCGCAGTCCGCCGTTCGTGCACAAGAGGTTTACCGTACGTTCGTCAGTGGTCAATTGCTTGTTACGGACGCTCGTACGGCGGAGATGTCGAAGCTGACCGAGAACGCATTTCGCGACGTCAACATCGCGTTTGCCAATGAGCTTTCACTGATTTGCGACAAGCTCAACATCAACGTTTGGGAATTGATCGGCATCGCGAATCACCATCCGCGCGTCAATATCCTCCAGCCCGGGCCGGGCGTTGGTGGTCACTGCATCGCGGTCGACCCATGGTTCATCGTCAACAACACGCCGGACCAGGCGAAGTTGATTCGACAGGCTCGCGAAGTGAACGATTCGAAACCCCACTGGGTGATCGACAAGGTGCGCACGGCGGTCGACTCGCTGTGCGAAGCCGGAAAGGCACAACGCGACATTCGAATTGCGTGCTTCGGCCTCGCGTTCAAGCCGAATATCGATGATTTGCGAGAAAGCCCGTCGATCGATATCGCGCACAAGCTCTCCGACGCGTATCCGGAACAAGTCTTCGTCGTAGAGCCGCATATCGATGCGATTCCGCAGAAGCTGGAGTTCGGCGGCGCGCGATTGATGGATCTTGACGGTGCGTTGGCGCGCGCGGACGTCCTGGTCATGCTGGTCGACCACGCGCAATTCAAGGCGATGAAACCGACCCTGCGCGAATCGCAGCGACTCGTCGATACGAAGGGCATCTGGGGTTGAATGACTCCTGTCGGCGCTCCGCGCACGACGCGGAATAGCAAAGACGAATTTGAAAAGGCAGGGAAGTCGGGATGAGCGTGAATATCGATGTCGGTGCAGGTGAGGGTCGGGGCAAGGTCGCCGCTTTGCGACGGGAGCGAGATCGATATGCTGCGCTATGCGCAACACTGCGGGCAGAGCGCGCTGCGCAGGACGAACTTGTGTCGCGGCTCGAAGCGGAAACCGCGCGGTTGCGCGAGCTTCACGAGGCCTTGGCAAGTATCGACGCGGGTCCGGCATCGCTGCACGCCGACGGCGCCTCCGAGATGGCCCGGTATCAGCAGACGATCATCGATCTCAAGGGCCGATTCGACGGGTTGAAGGCACAACGTGACCGGGAGGAGGCGACTTTCCGGCAATACCGCACCGACACGGGCGCCACTATCGAAGCGCTCGCGGCCGAGTTGTCGCGGCACGGTGAGACGATCGGCAGCCTGACGAGCGAAGTCGATGCGGCAAGGAGCGTTGCGCGGCAGCAGAAGCAGTTGCGCGCGACGGACGTTGCGGCGCTCGAACAGAAAATTGCGGCTTTGGAGACCGAACGCAATGCCCGCGCGATCGAGCGGCAGGAAATGGGTTCGATGCTCTCGGTGTCGCGCTCGGAGAGCAAGTCGTCGTCGGCTAATCTCGAGAAGATCAAGCTGGACGCGGTTCGCAACAGGATGGCACTCACCGAAGCGAACGCACAGATCGAGCGCTTGCGTCAGCAACTGATCGCTGCGAATCAGCAGGTACTTCGGACGAAGAACACACTGTCGTTTCAGCTCGGGCACGCGCTGATATTCAGCACCAAGTCGTGGAACGGGTTCTTCGCACTGCCGGGCAAGCTGCTCGCGATTCACCGTTTGTCGAAGCAACGTCGCGATGACAGGCAAGCCAAGGGGCTGAAGAGCGCAAACGTTCGTCCCATGTTGCAAACGGTGCCGGCTTCATCGCTCCCGGACACCGTCGAGCATGTCGCGGTCGCTGCGCGCGCGCGATTGAAGGGCTTGCACGACGATGACAGCCAGCAGCTTGCTCAGCGGATGAAGCAACTCAAGATCGCGGCGATCGTGGACGAGTTCACGTTCGGCTCGTACGATCCCGAGTGCAATCTGTTGCAATTGACGCCTGCCCACTGGCAGACCGAACTCAATGCGTTCAATCCGGACATGCTGTTCATCGAATCCGCGTGGCGCGGCAAGGATGATCTCTGGGGGAGCAAGGTCGGCCATTTGAGTCAGGAAGTCGTCGGTATCGTTCGATGGTGCCGCGATCACAAGATTCCGACGATCTTCTGGAACAAGGAGGATCCGGTTCATTTTGAGACGTTTCTGACGACGGCGAAGCTGTTCGATTTCGTCTTCACGACGGATATCGACTGCATTCACCGCTACAAGGCCGCGCTCGGCCACGAGCGGGTCTATCTGCTGCCGTTTGCTGCTCAACCGCTCGTCAACAATCCCGTCGAGAAGTACGAACGGAAGGATGCGTTCTGCTTTGCCGGGGCCTATTACGTCCGATATCCGGAGCGGACGCGGGATCTGGGCAATTTCATCGTCAACCTGCCCGAGTTCCGTCCGCTGGAAATCTACGACAGAAACTACGGGAAAAGCGACGCCAACTATCAGTTTCCGGACGAATACCAGCCGTTCGTCGTCGGCAATTTGCCGTATGCGGAGATCGACAAGGCGTACAAGGGTTATCGATACGCGATCAACCTCAACTCGATCAAGCAATCGCAGTCGATGTTCGCACGTCGCGTCTATGAACTGCTGGCATCGAATACGATCACCATCAGCAACTTCTCGCGCGGCGTCCAGCTGATGTTCGGCGATCTCGTCGTGACGAGCGACAGCGGTGCCGAGATCCGGCGACGCCTCGAGGCATTGGGCAGCGACGAAGCGGGCGCACGGAAGCTCCGCCTTGCTGCCCTTCGCAAGGTGATGCACGAGCATACGTATCAGGACCGGCTGGCTTATGTGATCTCGAAGGTCAGCGAGGAGACATTGCCGTCACTGCTGCCGCAGATCATCGTGATCGCCCACGCCAAGGATCAAGTGCAAGCCGACTGCGTGCTGCAAGCGTTCGAGCGGCAGCAATATCAGGCCAAGACGCTGGTGCTCGTTGTGCCGGAGCAGTTCCAACTCACC
The DNA here is from genome assembly GCF_905339595.1 of Burkholderia sp. BCC1977. NCBI lineage: Bacteria > Pseudomonadati > Pseudomonadota > Betaproteobacteria > Burkholderiales > Burkholderiaceae > Burkholderia > Burkholderia sp. BCC1977. Next base: position 45,750 of record NZ_CAJPGQ010000015.1, on the reverse strand, counting down.
GGCGTGCCAGACGGGGACACGGTGCGCGTATTGTCGTCGCTTGAGTCGGATACGGTCATGTTGCACGCACTGGCATCGCCGGCTGCCTGGCTTTCCGTCATGGTCGCGGACGATTATTACGGCGCTCACTATCTGACGGATCTTGCACTCGCGACGCGCTACTCGCAGGCGCTTGCGATCGGCAAGGTTGCCCAGTATGTATGGTCGGGTAGCAAAGGCTTGTCCCTGCTTCGCGAGGACGCAGCATATACGCCCGTTGCCGAGGTTGACGCGCGATCGGGTATCGCGCGTTTCGATACCTTGCCCGCAGTATCGTTGCGCGAATGGATGAGGGAACTGTATACCGCGCGATTCGAGCACAAATCGTGCTTCGCGGTTGACGAATTCAACTACTGCCGAAGCGGTGTCGCACTGGACGAGGCTGGCCGCGCGGCTGTCGACGACGTGGTTCTTTCCGATCATGGACTGACGCTCGACGAAATGCAGCGGAGGGCGGAAGCGATCGCTGCCGAGCGACTCGACAGCAATGCCCTTCCGCAGTTGCGCGGTAGCGATCTGGCATCGCTGCTCGCGAGGGCGCCGGCGAACAGCCGCGTGTCGATGGTTGAGCGCGGCGGTTGCCTGCAGGTCGATTCGGTGTTACCGGACGGCTCACACGAATATTGGTACGCCGATCGCGATTTCTCGCCGTCCGATCTGTCCGTCGAAAACGGGAAACTTCAGTTCCATCTCGAAGTTTCGCCGGGTCTGAACATTCAGGTAGTCGTGTTGTTTCTCGGGGGTGCAAAGGCGCGGATCGGCCATGTCGTGAAGGCTTCGAATCGCAATCACGATGTCGAGTTGCCTGCAGGTACGACGTTCTTGCGGATCGGCTTGCGGGTGTACGCAGGCGGATCTGCGCGCGTGCAATCGCTGTTGCTCGGCCATCGTTCACTTCTGCCAGCGGATGTGTTTTCTCAGGGCCAACATCTCGTACTGACAAACCACTATCCGTCCTACGACGATTTGTATCGCAATGCGTTCGTGCATAGCCGGGTGCGCGCCTATCGCGAAAATGGCGTGCGATGCGACGTGTTCCGCTTCCGTGACGAACAAACGGTGGAGTACCAGGAGTTCGAAAACGTCGATGTGATGACGGGGGGCGCGGAGGTGCTGGATAGATTGCTTCAGACGGGGCGATACCGCTCGGTTCTGGTCCACTTCCTCGATGATGCAATGTGGCGCGCGCTTAAGCCTTATGCCGACCGACTGAAGATCGTCGTCTGGGTTCACGGCGCGGACATCCAGCGCTTCGAGCGTCGCGCGTTCCTGTATGACGATGTGGAGCAACGTTCGGCCGCTGCGCTGAAGAGCGAACGGCGTTCGGAATTCTGGCGGAGCCTGCTGACGGACCGGCCGCGATCGATGCACTTCGTCTTCGTCTCGAAGTATCTCGCGACCACCGCAATGGAGGACCTCGGGTTGGCGCTACCGGACGATGCGTACAGCGTCATCCATAACCCGATCGATACCGCGCGATTCGATTATGTAGAGAAGGGCGCAGAACTGCGCTGGAAGGTGCTGTCGATTCGTCCTTATGCGTCGAAGGTCTATGCCAATGACCTGAGCGTCGGCGCGATTCTTGCGCTGTCGGCCAAGCCGGATTTCGACCGCATGCAATTCCACCTGATCGGCGACGGCGCGCTATTTGACGAAACCGTGGCGCCGCTGCGTGGATTCCCGAATGTCCGAATCGAACGGCGTTTCCTGACGCAACGCGAAATCGCCGATTTGCACAAAGAATACGGGGTATTCCTGTGCCCGTCGAGAATGGATACGCAAGGCGTATCGCGCGACGAAGCGATGGCATCGGGCCTTGTCCCGGTTACCAGTGCAGTCGCGGCCATCCCCGAATTCGTCGACGAAACATGCGGTGTGCTCGCGCCGGCGGAGGATGCGAACGCACTTGCCGAGGGACTGCTGGCGCTGATTCAGGATCCGCGACTGTTTGCAGACATGAGTGCCAGCGCGGCACGGCGCGTGAGACGGCAGAGTGCCCATGATGCGGTGATTCAACGCGAACTGGCGTGCTTTGCGGGCGATCCGGAAGCGGCTAGGCCGGGAGAGACATCGGTCTCGCAATGATTCTCGAAGTTGCATCGGGATTCATGCATACCCAAGACGGGTGAGCCTGAAAAGGATAATGGTGCGGGGCATTGACGACTGGAACCGCACCGTCGACAAGAACTGCGGCGGGGAAAGATGGCAGACCAATACATGGATCGCGTCGTACTGAGCGAGCGAAACTCGATGATCTACTGCGCGGCGAACGTCGCCGAGAAGACGTCGGTCGAACTCGGTGCGACGATCGCGGGGGGATTGCCGGATGGCACGAACCTGATTCTCCTGATCAACGGTGATGCACTGACCGAGCAGCACGCGACGGAAATCGGGTTCGTGCCGACAAAGGGGGGCTATTACCAGTACTTGAAGCCGTCGGTGAAGGACGAACGACTGTGCCATGCATTCGATATCTTGCCGGAAGTCACGTCGGTCAGTATTCGACTGTGGGGCATTGGCGTGCCGCCCGTCGTGCTGGACGACGTTCGCATGACGGGCGCCGCAGAGGGCAGCGTTCAATTCCTGTCCGCTCGTCCGCGCCGCATCATCAAGAAATGGGAGTCGCTCGGTGGGCAGCAGCGCCGACCGGTTGCAGCGAATTTGTTGCTCGCAAAGCATGCATGCGGGCCGGCATGCGTCGTGCATTGCAATAAATGGTTCGACTCGATGGATGGCTACGAGCAGCGGACGAAGCGTGCCGAGTTCGGACGCGACGACGTTTATGTTGAACGAAACACCGGAGAACTGATTCCGGCGAGCATTCAGCGAGCGGCGCCCGCGATGCTCGAGATTCCCGAATCGATCGACTTGTATTGGTCCGGCATCGGCGACAAGTCGCGCAATATGGTGCGAAAGGCAAGACGGCTCGGCTACGAATACCGGGCAATCGACCCTGACGAATATGGGCAGGACATTTTCGAGATTAGGACGTCGGATCCGATGCGCCAGGGCCGTCCGATTCCCGAGTACTACTACAAGAATCCGCCCGAGCATGTAATGAAGCCGAGTATCGTCGGTTGCCGGCTGCATACCGAGCGATTCTATGGTGTGTTCAAGGACGATCGACTGGTCGCGTACGTCACGCTCTTTCTCTTTGGTGAGCTTGCGCAGGTCAATCACTTGCTTTGCCATCGAGACCACGCCAGCAGCGGCGCGATGAATCTCAACGTGTTTCACGTCGTCGACGAGCTCATCAGGCATCAGCCTGAGGTGCGCATCCTCAACTATCTGTACATCGGTCAAGCCGCGGGTGGGATCAATCATTTCAAGGAGAGTGTCGGCTTTCGCGATACCGCCTTCATGACGTACGACAGCGTGGTCGAGTTGTACGCCCGGCATGAGCAGGATCGGTTGCCGACCGGTGGTTCGACGGTGGCATCGGCGGTAACTGCGCCATCGTTCAGGACCAAGGCCAAAGACGCCGACCGGACATTTCTGCGCGAGCAGGTGAGCGGTGACGTCATGCAGGCGATCGAGAGCCGCATCGGCCGACGCGTTGCGCGTCTGCCGATGCCGATCTATCAGGAATTCGAGCGCTATCTGTCACGCGGCTTGAGCGAGACGGTAATCGACTGGATGGAGGGAAGTTGCTTCGCGGTGCCGTTCCCGGACCGGATTCCCGATGCCGACGATGATCTCTGCAATTACATGCGCCGGCGTTTCAAGCAGAGCCCCATATCGAACGACGGTTTCGAAACCGCGTTCAAGGGCAGCGATTTTCGCGTGTTGGGCTATTTCCTGGTCAGCGATGACGACGCGTTGTTCTTCCGGGGGCTATTGGTGGTCGAGAAATTGACACCAGTAGGAAAGAGCAATGTTCGCGGTCTGACCGAGGCGTTCCAGAAGTTCGGAAAAGGCGGTTTGCGTCCGGATTCGATCGTGCGCAACAAACCTCAGGGAATCTTCCTTACGCGAGATCGCTTCATGGCGTCTGTTCCGGCGGATGTGTCACCCCTGGACCGTGTCTGCCTTGCCGACGAGTATCAGCCCTTGGCCAATGGGTGGCGCCTCGGAAACATCGTGAAGATGTCGTTCCCGTATTCGACGGCAACCGTCGATGTCGAGCTGAACAAGACGTTCGCATGGAACTCGGAACTACCGAACAACTCGGTGCGCATGTGGTACTACTCGTTGATCTATATCGGGCGACTGCTTGCAACCTACCAGCAATCCAACGATTCCGTGTCCCTGGATCTCGCGTTGTCGTTGACGTCCGACTATCTCGACTACGTAGCCGTTGCCGAGCATCGCACTAGCGTGAACGGAATTGCATCCGCAGATCATGCCACGGCCGAACGATTGAAGGTAATGCTGACGCTGCATCAGATCATCAGGCATTCGGACGATCCTCGATGCGTCGCCCTGTTGCCGCGATTGCTTGCGGAAATGCATTACTGCGCCGAGTGGCTGACGGAGGAGGCCAATCTCGGTGTGGGCAACCATCAGCTCATGGGCTGCATGTCCCTGATGTTTATGTATTCGCTTCTGTCGAACGAGGCCGGCACGGTTTATCTCGAAACGGCGCTGAGCCGTGTGCGCGCGCTGCTGGAGGAGTCGTTCGACAAGGACGGGCTGTGTAACGAGAATACGATCGGTTATCACAACTTCAACCTGTCGTTGTACACGAAGATTCACGAGGCGCTCGGAAAACTGGATATTGCAGCGCCGATGCGAGACGACATCGAACCCGTGCTCGACAACGCGATGCGCGCGCTGCGGCTCGCCATTTTCCCCAACGGCATGATTCCGCCCATCGGCGACTCGCCGCGCTACGACTCGCGCGTTACCTCCGTCAATGAGTCGTTCTGCTTTTTCGAGTCCGGGTTCGCGGTCGTCAAGCGCGACGACTTCTATATGTCGTTGATCTGCGGCGGCAGGACGAACTGGCACAAGCACATGGATGACACGGCGATCTATCTGCAGTACAGGGGTGAAGACGTGTTTATCGACGGCGGGAGCTACTCGTACGATCAGCGGAACCCGCATACGCGCTGCATTAGTTCGTCGGCCGGCCATAGCGGTGTGTTTCTTTCCCAGTTCGATGGTTTGCCGCGATACGAACTGATCGCGAAGTATGGACCGGTGTCGGGCAGCATCAAGCGGTTCGAGGAAAGCGATGATGGTGTGCGGATCGAGTGCACTTACTCCGTTCCCGGGTGCTGGACAAGCTTCCGGAGATTCGTGTTTGTCCACTGGATCGGCGAGGTTGTCATTGTGGACATGGTGAAGTCGCCGGATCCTTCGGCTGCCGTGCAGCGCTTTCTTCTTGCGCCGGACGTTTCGGCGCACGCGGAACAGGGAATCATCCGGCTGCAGGGCGAAACGTTCACAGGGGCGATCATTCATTCGTCGCACCATGCGGACTTCTATCGAGGCGAGCAGGATGGAAAAGTGCGCGGTTGGAGTACGTACGACTTCGGTGAAATCTCGCCGACCACGGGTATTGATCTGAGCGGAGGACCGGTTGCCGGGGAATTCTCGTCGATCGTTGTGTTGAACGGCACTGATCCGGAAGGTTGTTCCGACAGGGCGCGAGCATTTGCGAAAAAATCCGATCCGTTCTTCACGAGATGATCGGTTGTCACCGGTTGTCGCGCTGCCTTTCCCGGATTCACGGTCTCGCCTTATGAACGATATTTCAAACTGCTATCACTCGACTGATGGAATTCAGCTGTCCGATGCGGGTGTTCAATTTTCGCTCGACATCACGGGCGTGCAACGGTTTTCCGTCTGCATGGACCTGGTCTGCGGGTCACAGATCGGGACCCATTGCGCATTGGTTCAGGTCGAGTTCAGCGAACTGCCGAGCGAGCCCGAACGACTGGGGCTTGTATATTCCCACCATGGCTGGTGGTATCGATACGTGCCGACTTGCGCAGGACGTGTATCGCTCGACTGGGAGTTTGCCCAAGCCACGCCGTTTGCAGGTACCGTTCGCTTCAAGATTGTGACGTGGGGGGCAAACGACTTCGTGCGTCTTCACTCCTTCGTCGCACTCACGAGTCCTGCCGCCGATCAACTGGCGGCACGATATGCCGCTGCGCGCGATGCCGCGCGATATCCGCCGAAGGTATGGGCCAGCATAAGCGAGTTTCTGTCTGCGACAGCGCTGCCAAATTCCGCACATATCATCCCGGTCAATGATCTGTTGATCGAATTCCTGCTCGTCGATCGACGCAGCCCGGCGCTATTTTGCTTTCTTCATGGCAATGCACCGCGCTCCGAGGTGTTCAAGCTGCCCGTGTTCAGCGGCGTTTCGATGATGACCGACGTGAACAGTTCCGTCCTCATATTTTCCGATCCTGCGTTGCTGCTGGATCCGAATTTGACGCTTGCATGGCACGTCGGCACGTCGACCACGCCGCTGCAATACCTGTATGAATTGATCACGGAGAAGGTTCGTTCCGTTCTCGCTCCCAAGAGGCTGGTTTTCTGGGGCGGGTCGGGCGGCGGGTTCGCATCGCTGTATCTGTCGACGAGGTTTGCCGATTCCACCGCCTTCGTATGGAATCCGCAGACTTCGATCCTGGCATTCGAGGAAATGGCCGTGCGGAATTTCGGCCGCGTCTGCTTTGGTACGGACGATCTCGTGACGCTTCGCGCACGGCTCGAGAAAGTGGCCGTGGTCGACTTGTGGCAAGTCTATCCAAGCGACGGGAATCGAGTGGTTTATCTGCAGAACTTCACGGACTGGCATACCGACTATCACCTGAAACCGTTCCTGTCGAATTCGAGCTTTCGTGATGTTCGTGGAACCGAGTTCTGGGGCTGGCTGGAAGAGCGGTTCTTCCTGCACCTCGGCAGTCTCGCGCAAGGACACGAACCGCCACCGAAAGAGGCTATCAATGCGTTCCTGGTCAGGCTTGCGCAGGCCGGCCCAGACGCGATCGAATCAGTCAGCGTCCTGCCGGACCGAATGCCGAATCATGTCGGGGTGTCGCCTGATTCGCACGTGACCGAAGATGGGCCGCGGGCCTGAGAACAATGAGCAAGGTATGGTGTCGCTATGAATGAAGCATGGATCGATCGAGTTGTACTGAGTCGCGGGCGTGGGGTGCTCAACGGTATGTTCACCGTCGAGCGGAAGAGCGTGGTTTGTCTGTCCGCGGTGGTGGGATGGACGCCGCCTGAAAAGGGCAACCTGCTTCTCGTGATCACGGGCGAGCATCTGACCGAAGCAAAGGCAGCAGAGATCGGCTTCATCAAGACATCGTCCGGTTTCTATCGGTATCTGCTGCCGTCCATAAAGGACGGAAAGCTCGCGTTCGACTTCGAGGTGATTCCGGAGGTGACCGGATTCCAGATTCGGCCGTGGAACATGACGACGCCTGTGGTACTCGAAGACGTCGTACTGACGAGTGCAGATGCCGTTCCCGCGTTTCCCGGCTCGACGCGTAGGGTCGTGAAGCGGTGGCACCCGCTGACCGCGGACGGCAGCCGGCCGCTGTCGGCCAATTTTTTGATTCGCAAGACGAACTGTGGGTTTCGTTGCGTTGCGCATTGCAATCGCTGGTTCGAGTCAATGGACGAGTTCGCGGTTCGGGCTCGTAGCGACGCCTTCGGTCGCGATGACGTGTACGTTGAGGCGCACACGGGGGAACTGGTCCCGGCTTCACTGCAGCGTGCGCAACCTGCCATTCTCGAGATCCCGGCGTCGCTCGACGCGTATCTGAAATCGATCGGCGACAAGTCGCGAAACATGATCCGGAAAGCCCGGAAGCTCGGCTACGCGTTCAGGTGCGCCGAACCCGAGATGCTGGGCCAGGACATCTACGAGATCCGGACCTCCGATCCGATGCGCCAGGGGCGCCCGATTCCAGAATATTTCCATACGAACCCGCCGCAGTATGTCATCGCACCGAGTCCGGTGGGTTGCGCGCTCCATACCGAGAAATTTATCGGAATTTTTCTCGGTGACCGACTGGTGTCGTATATCACCGTATTTCTGTTCGGCGAGCTGGCGCAGGTCAATCATATTCTTTGCCACAAGGCGCATGCCACGAATGGCGTGATGAATCTCAACGTCCTGCACATGGTCGATGAGGTGATCACGCATCATCCTCATGTGAAGGCGGTGAACTACATGTACATCGCCGGCCAAGATAGCGGTATCGATACATTCCGGCGCAGCGTCGGATTTGCACCTCGCAGCTTCCTGACGTACGACGGTGCGCCGGCGATGTTTGCCGACATCCCCGCGAAATCGGTGTCCGAGAACGCGGACGATGTGCTGAGCGCACCGCACGAAAGTAAAGGAAAGGAAAAGCTCAGGTTGTCGCAATGGGCGTTCATTCGCGAATCGATCGAGGCTGAGGGTGCACTCGCACATGTCGCCGACAGGATCGGGCGCGCCGTCGTCGAGATGCCGCAGCCGATCCCGGAACAATTTGTCGAGTACATCGGCAAGGGACTCATGAGGTCTGTCACGGTTCAGCCGGCCGGGACGATCATTGCCGTGCCGTTTCCCGGTCGGGCCGACGCGGATACCGGCCACGGCGTTGCTGACTATCTCAAGCGGCGTTTCAAAGGGAGCCCGGTTGGAAACGACGGCTTTCAGTCCGGTTTCAAGGGAGGCGAGTTGCGTGCGCTCGCGTTCTTTGAAATCACAGACTGGGCTGAACAGTTCTGCAACGGCATATTGGTGCTTGAGAAGGTGACCCAGTCGCCGTGCACCGCATCGGAGACCGGCGAGACGCCGGACGTTCAGGTCAAGGCCGAAGCCGACTTCCTGACAGCCACGGCTGTCCGTCCGTCAAGACTGGAGAGGGTGCGTCTGGTCGACGACTACCAGCCACTCGCAGCGGATTGGCTGACGGCCGGCACCGCTCAAATGTCGTTCATGACAGGGGCGACGCGTATCGACGTCAAGGTCGGCACGCGCTTTCCGTGGAACCACACGTTTGCATTGAATGCCGATCGCATGTGGTATTACTCGCTCGCCTATGTTGGCCGTCTATTGGCAACCTGGGCACAGCGCAAGGACGCCGATGCACGCAAGCTGGCAATCGACCTGATCTCGAGCTTCATGGATTTCACGGCGATTGCCGAGAATCGGCTTGCGATCGGTCGTATTCCGTCCGCCGACCATTCGGCCAGCGAGCGGTTGAAGGTGCTGCTGACCTGCCACCAGGTTCTCGAAGAGGTCGGCGCGTCGACTGGGCTGCGCGTGCGTCTTCTGCGGGAAATTCATCGCTGGGCCGAGTGGCTTGCCGACGACCGGAATCTTGGTGTCGGAAACCACAAGCTGATGGGCGCGACATCACTGATCTATGTATGTGCGTTACTGGCAGATGGTGAAGGCCGCGCCTATCTGGAGATTGCAACGGATCGGATTCTGTCGCTTGCCGCGCAGTCGTTCGACAAGGACGGTCTGTGCAACGAGAACACGATCGGCTATCACAATTTTAACCTGTCGCTGTACCGCAAGCTGCGCGCCATACTCGCGAATCTCGAGATCGCGGGTGATCTGCGGGACGGAATCGATGCACTGATCGGAAGGGCATCCCATGCACTCGAACTGTGCGTGCTGCCTGACGGTAAAATTCCGCCGATAGGCGATTCGCCGCGCTACGATCTCGGACTGCCGTCGCGTGATGGCGCGTTTTGCTTCTCCGAGTCAGGATTTGCCGTGGTGAAGCGTGACGGCTTCTACTTTTCGCTGGTGTGTGGCGGGCGGACCGAATGGCACAAGCAGATGGACGATTCGTCGATCTACTTGCAGTACAACGGGGTCGACGTCGTAGTCGATGCCGGCAGCTATTCATACGATCAGAGCGATCCTTATTCGCGCTGCATTACGTCAACCACGGGCCATAGTGCTATTGTTCCGGCGACGCTCGATGGCTTGCCGCGACACGAGGTCCAGTCGAAGTTCGGCCCGGTCTCGGGGCGCATCGAGCAGTTTGAGGAATCGGATGACGGTGTCCGAATCGCTTGTGCGTATACGGTGCCGGGATATGATGCGACGCTCAATCGTTACGTGTTTGTGGGGCGATCGGACGAAGTCGTCGTGGTGGACACGTTCGACGCACCCGATACGGCCGATGTGGTGCAACGCTTTCTCCTTGGCCCGGAGATCGACGTGGCGAGCGACGACGAGTGCATTCGCCTGAGCGCACAAAAATTCACTGGCACCCTTATCCATCGGGGTGCAAATGCCGATATATACAGGGGCCAGGGTGACGACAGGATTCGTGGCTGGACGGCCTTCGAGTTCGGCAAGGTCGTGCCGACCACTGGCGTGGATCTGCGCTCGCGAGGCGGAGACATGGCATATGCGACGATCATTCGCCTCGGCGAGGGCGGATTGACCGACTGCTCGCCGGCAGCGATGAATTTCGCAGCGCGCACGGACCCGTTCTTCGAGACGGGCGCTGCGCGATTGCATGACGACAACTAAAAGCAAGTACGAGGAAAAATGGATGGCGCGCAGTAAACCGAAGCTTCTGATTCATGGAAGTTGCGTGAGCCGAGACGCCTTTACCGATCGATTTCCGCAAGCGGAACGGTACGAGCTGGCGGGCTATCTCGCGCGCAGTTCGCTGGCGACCGCATTTTCGTCGGGCGTGGTGGAGAAGGTCGATTTTGACGCGATCGCGTCACCGTTTCAGCGCAGGATGGTGCAATCGGACGTCGAGCACGGCTTGATGGCCGTACTGGCCGCAGGCGGATTTGATTTCTTGCTGATGGACCTGATCGACGAGCGATTCAGCGTGTTCGTTGACGAGCACGGCGCGTGCTGCACCGTGTCGGGTGAACTGCTGTCGTCCGGATTCGATGCCGGGATGCGTCGTGGCACGGTGATCAAGCCTTTCACGGATGCGTTCTTCGATCGCTGGGAGGCGGGCTGGCGCCACCTCGTCGCAACGTTGAAGGCGCACGGGCGCCTTGACGCGCTGATCGTGAACGAGGTGTACTGGAGCTCGGCCTGCTCCGATGGCACCAATTTCTCGCCGGCCTATTCGCCCGACGACGTTGCACAGGCCAACGCTTTCCTGTCGCGGCAATATGCGCGGATGCGCGAGGATCTCGCCGACGGACAATTCCTGCATTTCGATTCGGCATTGCTCGTCGGCGCAATCGATCATCAGTGGGGAAAGAGCCCGTTTCACTATGTGACCGCGTATTACACCCATTTGCTCGAATGTCTCGATCGGTATGTGACGCGAATCGGGGCCGCCGCCGCGGGAACTTCTGACAAGCAAGGGAGCAGCGTGGGTTTCGTAAGCTACGTCCGGGACAAGCTGCGGCTGGCCGGAAACCGGTTTCGTCAAGAAGACTCAACCCCGGCGACTGCCTGGCACGCCGATCGTGTGACGTTGCAGAAGGCGATGCAGGGTCTCGAGGTTTCGGTACGCGCGACGGCAGCGACGCGTATCCGTCTGAGCGCGATCGTCAACGGTGATCTGTCGGGCAACCGCAACTTGTTGCTTGTCGTCTCCGGCGAGAATCTGGTCGATGCCGACATGCATGCGATGGGGTACATGAAGTCGTGGGTCGGCTACTTCCGGTATCTCAAGAGCGACATGCGCGAAGAGCGACTGACGACGGAGATCCCGGTCGACAGCCGGATCACGTCGCTCAAGGTGTTGACCTGGAATTTCGATGGCCCGTTCGTCCTCTCGGACGTCAACTTTGAATCCGGCAGCGCGGTGCTCGATAGTCCTGCATTGACCGCGAAGCGCAAGGATGGCAGCCAGTCGGTCAACATCACGCGCGAGCCTGCGATTCGCGCGAATCTGCTGCTCAAGCGGCACCGCTGCGGCCCGGAATGTATCGTCCATTGCGATAAATGGTTTGCGTCGATGGACGCGTTCGCGTCACGGCACGATGTCAATCGTTTCGGTCGGGAACCCGTATTCCTCGAGGCTGAGGGCGGGGAATTGATGCCGGCCAGCCTTCAGAAGGCGCGGCCTGCATTTCTGACGATTCCCGATACGATCGAAGCGTACCTGCGATCGATCGGTGACAAGTCACGGAACATGATTCAAAAGGCGAATCGCCTCGGATACCGGTTCCATGAAGGTGGCCATGCAGGTTTCGACCAGGACATCTACGAAATTCGCACGTCGGACCCGATGCGCCAGGGGCGGCCGATTCCCGAGTACTACTATTCGAATCCGCCCGTTTATGTGCTGAACCCGAGTGCCGCCGGGTGTGAATATCACACGGAGCGATTCTTCGGTGTCTTGCACGAAGGACGTCTGGTTTCGTACATCACGCTCTTCATGTTCGGCGAGCTCGCACAGATCAATCATATTCTGTGTCACAAGGAGCACGTGAAGAACGGGGTCATGAACCTGAATGTATTTCACGTCGTGAAGGAGTTGATCGAGAGGTATTCGTGGGTTAAATCGATCAATTATCTGTACGTCGTGGATGACGGGATGGGGATCAACCTTTTCAAGCGCAGCGTCGGCTTTCGTTCGCAGCGTTTCATCGCATATGACAGCACGCTGGATGCGATTTCGTATCGCGAGACCGAACAAGCGGACGAACTGCGCTCCGACCCGGCTCCGGCCGTTTCACGTGAAGGCCAGAAGTCACGTTTCAAGCTGAAGAAGTGGAATTTCGTGCGGGAAGCGGTACAGCGGGAATCGCTGGCCGCAAAGCTCGATTCGCTCCTGGGTCGGCCATGCGTCGACCTGGCGTATCCGGCCGACGGCGACTTTGCGCGGTTCTGTTCTGTCGGCTTGGCCGAAAGCACGGACACCCATCCGGTGGGCGCATGTTTTCTGGTCCCGTTTCCGAGCCGTGCGGCCGAAGACAGCTATCCGGATGTTGCACGCTATTTAGCCAAACGTTTCAAAGGCAACCCGATTCCCGATGACGGATTCTCGGTCGGATTCCGTGGTGGCAGCTTGCGCGCACTCGCCTATTTGAGTATCGAAGAGGATGCCGCCGATCTGCTCGACGGGGTGCTTGTGCTGGAGAAGGTGGCGTGATGCCGGATCGAACCGCTTCGGCTGCGCGCGGCACTTCGCCGTGCGTCTGCCGGTGGGAGTGGACTTGAGTATCCGAAAGCATCCGACTGTCGCTCTGGTTGCAGACGGCCTGACATCATCGAGCCTCGTTTTCGATAGTCGCGTCATTCCGTTGGGTCCCCGTGGATTTCGCTGGCGCCTGGCGTTTTCGCGTCCGGACTATTTGCTGGTCGAGTCGGCATGGTCGGGGGTTCGCGATCGCTGGAAGTACAAGATCGCCGCGTACCCGCGACACCCGGAGCGGACGAATCACGCGTTGATCCGGCTAGTCGAAGCCGCGAGGGATCGCGGTATTCCGACGGTGTTCTGGAACAAGGAGGATTCGGTTCACTTCGATCGTTTCGTGGATAGTGCGAAGCTGTTCGACCACGTGTTTACGGTGGACGCCAATGCCGTGCCACGCTACAAGGCGGTGATGGGCGAGCAGGCATCGGTTCACACGTTGATGTTCGCGATTCAGCCGAGGACGCACGGCTTTACCGGTTTCGATTTCAAGTTCCGGCGTGCGAACTTCGTCGGCAGCTATAGCAGCGAGAACCACGCGCGTCGCCGTGCGTGGCAGGACGCGTTGTTTGGTGCGGCATCCGCTAGTGGTCTGGGCCTGACTGTCGTTGATCGAAATTCGGGCCGCAAAGCGTCGCATTATCGCTTTCCGGCGCTGGACGATCTGGAGATCCAACATGCAGTTCGACACGAACAAACGGCCCAGATGTACCGCGACTATGTCGTGTCCCTGAACGTGAACACGGTCGAGGACTCGCCGACGATGTTCTCGCGGCGGCTGGTCGAGATTCTCGGTTGTGGCGGAATTGCCGTCACAACACCGGCGCGATCGGTCGACGCGATGTTCTCCGACTTCTGTCATGTCGTGCGCAGTGGCGACGAGGCACGCGAGCTGTTCGCTCGGTTGCGCGGCGGCCCGTCCAATCATGATCTCGAGCGCGCACGAGCAGGTGCGGAGTACGTTGCGAAGCACCATACGTGGCAGCATCGACTCCGCCAGATTGCTGAGGTGGTAGGGCAGTGAGCACGATCATGCAACGCGTCCGCGACCGTATGTTGGTGCCCGTGTGGCGACGATGTGTGGCGCGCGTATACGAGCGACCGCTGCAGCGCGTACTGGTCCTGGGGGATTCCCATGTTCGCGTGTTCGAGCACGCATGGTTCGCATTGAGATTGCCGAACGTGCAGTTCGACATCGACTACGTTCCGGGCGCAACCGCAATTGGCATCGATAACCGTCATTCGATTACGTCCGCACTCCTGCGTTTCACGAATCGCCTTCAGTCGTCGAAGCACGATTGGGTGTTGCTCAATCTAGGCGAAGTCGATACTGCCTATTCGCTTTGGAAACTGGTGGAGTTCCGGTCGTGTCCGATTCCCGTATTGCTTGACGAGGCGGTTCGCAATTATTGCGAGTTCATTGCCGAGGTAGCCGTGGCCCACCGGGTCGCCGTGCTCAGCGCGCCGTTGCCGACGCTGGCCGACCAGGCCGCGCCGCGGGACGAAACGGCCGCGGTACGTCAACAGGTATCGGCGACACAGCGCGAGCGGACTGAACTAGCGCAGGAATTCAATGCTCGTGTCGAGGAATTCTGTCGTACGCATGGCGTCCCGTATCTCGATTCAAGTCCGCATGCGCTCGGAGCGGATGGCTTGGTCAAGCGATCCTGGCATCATCCCCGACGGTTCGATCATCACTATGCGCGCGGGCCGTATGCGCGTTGTCTCGCACGACAGTTGAAGGGATTGTTTGCGATGCCGCTCGTCGACGTCGACCGTTCCGTCGTGCACGGCGGAATGAGCGGCGGGAGGGAATCATGACCAGTCCGCCGCGCTGGATCGTTCCGATTCAAAGCGTTGGCCTCTGGTCATGGTGCGGCAGGACCCCTTGGCTCGACGGTATTGTTGCGTGCGGCTTTCCATGGCAGCGATCCGGCGTATCAGGCATTCTCGGCTGGGGCCTGCGCGAAAGCGGCCGGCGCGCCCAGGCATGGGGCCTGCGTGCCGGCGTGGACGTGCTGCGCATCGAAGACGGCTTCCTCCGCTCCGTCTCCCTCGGCGTGCTCGGCGACACCGCACTGTCGATCGTCATCGACGATCTCGGCATCTACTACGACGCCAGCCGTCCGTCCCGTCTCGAGATGCTCGTGAAGGAAGCCGCCGCGTTTGAGGGCGGCCGTGCCGATGCCTCGCGGAACGAAGCCGGCCGCGCGATGTCCCTGATCGTCCGCCACGGCTTGTCCAAATACAATCACGCGCCCGATTTCGTGTCCCCCGACGACTGGCGCGACGACGCGATCCTGGTCATTGACCAGACCCGCGGGGACGTCGCTGTCCGCCTGGGCGGTGCCGACGAATCGTCGTTCCGCGCGATGCTTGCCGCTGCGCTCGCCGAAAACCCCGGCAAGCCGGTCTGGATCAAGACCCATCCGGACGTGATGTGCGGCAAGAAGGCCGGCTATCTCGTCGACGCGTCATTCAGCGATCCGCGCGTGCGTCTGCTGCCGGCCGACGTTAGTCCGCCATCGCTGCTGAAGCGGGTGGGCAAGGTTTACGCCGTTTCGTCGCAAATGGGCTTTGAGGCGCTGCTGTGCGGCAAGCCGGTCGTGACGTTCGGCTTGCCGTGGTACGCCGGCTGGGGGCTCACCGACGATCGTCATGCGGACGCACCGATCGTTGCCGATCGTCGCGGTCGCGCGACGCTGCACCAGCTGTTCGATGCGGCGTACCTGCGCTATTGCCGTTACATCGATCCCGAAACCGGCAGCCGCGGCACGATCTTCGACGTGATCGCCCATCTCGCGAAGCAACGCCGGCTGAACGAAGTGACGAGAGGCGAACTCGTGTGCGTCGGGCTGAGCCTGTGGAAGCGCAGCGTGGTCGCACCGTTTTTGCGGCACGGTGGCGCACGCGTGCGTTTCGTCGATTCGCCGGCGGCGCTGCGGCGTCTGCCGCCTGACGCATCGCGGCGCGTCGTGCTGTGGGGTGCCCGGCGTCCCGATGTCGCTGCCGCCGCGCAGGAGCTGGGCTTGCCGGTGCTTCGCATGGAAGACGGGTTCATCCGGTCTGTCGGTCTCGGCTCGAATCTGATCGCGCCGCTCTCGCTCGTGATCGACGATCTCGGCATCTACTTCGATCCGCGCACGCCGTCCCGGCTGGAAGCGATCCTCGAGCGCGGTGGCTTCGACGATGCGGAACTCGCCGAGGCCAGCGCCGTGCGCGCGGCGCTCGTCGACGCCCGCATTGGCAAGTACAACGTCGGCAACGGCGGCGTTGCGCTGCCGTCGCCGCGCCCCGCGAAGGTGATTCTGGTGCCCGGGCAGGTCGAAGATGATGCATCGATCCGGACCGGCTCACCGTGGATCTCCACGAATCTCGGCTTGCTGTCGAGCGTGCGGGCCGCCCATCCCGACGCGTTCATCGTCTTCAAGCCGCATCCCGACGTCGTCAGCGGCAATCGCGCGGGTGCGGTGCCGCTGCACGAAGCGCGTCGGCTCGCTGACGCCGTGGCGCCTGAATCCGACGTGATCGCCTGCGTCGAGCAGGCCGACGAAGTGCATACGATGACGTCGTTGACCGGCTTCGAGGCGCTGCTGCGCGGCAAGCGGGTCGTCTGTTACGGCGCGCCGTTTTATGCCGGCTGGGGGCTGACGCACGACGTGTTCGCGAACGTATCGCCAGGCGCCGAACGCATGCCGGGCGCCGGCGACGGGGCGTACGGCCATCCGGTCTGGTCGCGCCGCAATCGCCGGCTAACGCTTGACGAGTTGATTGCCGGGACGCTGCTGCGCTATCCGCGTTATGTCCATCCGGTATCCCGGGCCGTAATCGACGCACAATACGCAATTGCAATACTGCACGCGCAGCGGCAGTCGACCGGACAGGGCAAGTTGAAGCGAAATCGACTGAAACAGCAGTCCGGGAAAGTCAAGATGTGGGCGTTGACGACTTACTCGGAATATCGGATTTCGGCGCGCAAGAAGCTGTACATGTCGCTGCAGCGCTGGCTCGCGAAGCTTTAGCCGGCGGCCATCCGGGAGTGGTGCTGACGGTGTCCGATAACGCAAATCAGCTATAGCGCTTTTTGGAGCGCCGAGGTTGTATCGTTATCTCGTAAAACGATACAATCGTTCACCTATAAATCCGGGGCAAAAATCGGGGCAGGGGTGATTCAACTGCCGACGCATTCGGCGTTCATTTCGTGTGTATGCGTAAAAATATTGAAAAATGATAAATCATATTAATAATGCGACGCTCTTTTCTGGTTCTGCAGGGCACGGCCTCGCCGTTCTTTAGCCGATTGGCCGATGCGTTGCGGAGCCGCGGCCATCGTGTACGCAGGATAAATTTCTGTGGAGGAGACCTGGTCTATTCCGGAAATGGCGCTGCGAGCGATTACACCGCGCATCCAGACGAGCTTGCCGCGTGGTATGCGACAACGCTTCGAACCGGCGACGTGACGGACGTGATCCTGTTCGGCGACTGCCGGGCCATTCACCGGCCCGTGCATCCTGTCGCCCGCGATCACGGTGTCGCCGTGCATGTATTCGAGGAAGGATACGTGCGTCCGCATTGGCTGACGCTCGAGCGCCATGGCGTCAATGGCCGTTCACTGCTGCCGCGCGATCCGGCGTGGTATCTGGACCAGCGCAGCGTAACGCCGCCGCGCGATCTCGGGCACGCCACCGGATATCGACTGGGCATCCGTGCCTATCACGACATGCGCTATCGTGCCGCCAATACACTGTATCGGTCCCGTTTCCCGAATTATCGCAGCCATCGTCCGCGCAACGGCTTCGTCGAATACGCGGGACTGGCGACACGCGCATTGAAACAACCGATATTCGATCGCGAATCGGAGCGAGTGACGCAGCGCATGCTTGCCGGCCGGCCCTATTATCTGTTTCCGCTCCAGGTCAACGCGGACGCGCAAATCGTCCACCATTCGCCATTCGGCAGCGTGCGCGCATCGATCGACCTCGTCCTGCAGTCATTCGCGCAGCACGCAGCCGCCGGACACGATCTGCTGGTCAAAAACCATCCGCTGGACACGGGCGCGTTCGATTATCGCGGACACGTCCGCCAGCTTGCGCGCAAACTCGGGGTCGCGGATCGCGTGTCGTTCATCGACGCCGGCCATTTGCCGACGCTGCTCGATCATGCGCGCGGCGTGGTGCTGGTCAACAGTACGACGGGGATGTCGGCGCTTTACCACCATTGCCCGCTGATCGCGCTCGGCGTGGCGATCTACGACATGCCGGGACTGACGTGGCAAGGCGGGCTCGACAGCTTCTGGGAGCATACCGAACGGCCCGACGAAAACCTGTTCCATGCGTTTCTGGATTATGTGGTTCATCGCACGCAGATCAACGGCGACTTCTATACGGATACCGGCATCGACATGGCAGTGGAAGGTGCCGTGCGACGACTGGAGGCAACCAGAGTGGAGGTCAGTCGTGCATTCGCATGAACCGCGTCATGTCGTGATCACCGGCGCGACGGCCGGCCTCGGGCGCGCGCTGGCGCTGGCCTATGCGGTACCCGGCGCTGTCGTCGGATTGATCGGCCGCGACGCTGCGCGCCTCGACGATGTGGCGGCAGCCTGTCGGGCGCGTGGCGCGATCGTTGAATGCGGTCGTGTCGACGTGTGCGATGCCGAAGCGCTGCGCACGTGGCTGGATGCTTTCGACGACGTGCATCCGATCGATCTGCTGATCGCGAACGCGGGCGTTGCGAGTACGCTGGCGCACGCCGACGACTGGGAGGAGCTCGAACGCACGACCGTGGTGGTTAATACGAATCTGTACGGTGCGTTGCATGCGGTGCTGCCGGTAATTGCCCGCATGCGCGGGCGCCGTCGCGGCCACGTTGCGATGATCAGTTCGCTCGCGGCGTTGCGCGGCATGGCGATTTCGCCTGCGTATTGCGCGAGCAAGGCGGCGATCAAGGCCTATGGCGATTCCGTGCGGCCCGTATTGGCGCGCGACGGCATCCGGATGTCGATCGTACTGCCGGGATTCGTGAAAACCGCGATGAGCGACGTTTTTCCCGGGGACAAGCCGTTCATGTGGTCGGCCGATCGCGCCGCGCGGCATATCCGCCGCAGCCTGCATGCAGGCCGGGCAGAAATCGCGTTTCCGGGCACGCTCGCGTTCGGAATGCGATTGTTGACGCTGGTGCCGGCGCTGGTCGCCGATGCGATTCTCGGCAAGCTGTCGTATCTACCACGCGAGGGCCGCTAGCATGTCCGGCACGCTGGTACTCGTCTTCGCGATGGCATTGGCCACCTCGTTCGGCCTCGACGCCGTCGCGGTACCGCGTGCGCCGTTGCGCAGACCGTCGCGTGCCGTGCTTCTGCATGGGTTGGCGGTGTCGTTCGTCGGAGCGTGCGTGCTGACCGCCACGTCGCGGCCCGTATTTTCCGCCGGCATCGCAGCCGCGTTGGTGGCGCTGCTGGCTGCCATCAGCAACGCGAAGTTCGAATCTCTGCGCGAGCCCTTCGTCTTTACCGATCTCAGCCTGTTCAGCCAGTTGTTTGCCCATCCGCGCCTCTATCTGCCGTTTCTGAGCGTCGGCAAGGTCGTCGCGATTGCGGCCGGCGTCGTGCTGCTCGTTGCAGGGTGCCTGCTCGACCATGCGGATGCGCCGCCGCGCGCGGCCGCTGCGGCCGTCGCGCTTGCCTGTCTGCTGATCGGCGCGCGCGTGGCGGCGCGCTTGCCGTTGACGCTCGATGCGACGGCGGACCAGCGGCGACATGGTTTTTTCGCGGTGTTCGTCGCGTATCTGCTCAATGGTCTGCGGCCAGCGACGCTGAAGACGTTCGACACCGCGGCCGGTACGAGCCAATACGCGACCGGCTCGCCGCCGCGCGGCCCGGACGTCATCGTGATTCAGAGCGAGTCGTTCTTCGATATCCGGCGCGCGACGTCGGCGGTCGCGCCTTCGCTGATGGCGGGGTTCGACCGTGCACGCCGCGAAGCGATCGCGCACGGCGCGCTGATCGTTCCCGCATGGGGCGCGAATACGATGCGCACGGAGTTTGCCGTCCTCACGGGAATACCTGCCGAGCGACTCGGATATGCGCGCTTCTATCCCTACGCATTTCTACGCAAGGTGTGCCCGTCGCTCGCGGGGTGGTTCAGGCGCGGCGGCTACAGGACGATTGCGATGCACCCGTACCACGTGGATTTCTTCGGGCGCGATCGCGTGTTTCCGTTGATGCACTTCGATGCATTCATGGACATCCGCAGCTTCGACGGTCGTCCGCGCGCCGGGCAGTACGTTGCGGATGCGGCCGTCGCCGATGCGATCATCGACGTGCTGGACGCACCGCGTGAGCATCCCGCGTTCATCTTCGCGATGACGATGGAGAACCACGGGCCGCTGCATCTCGAAGCGGTGGCCGCTGGCGAAGCCGCCCGCTACCATGCGCTCGGCGAAGACGACGCGTGGCACGACCTGACTGCCTACTTGCGCCATCTGGATAACGCGAACCGGATGATCGAGCGACTGCTCGACCATCTGAGGCGAAGCGACCGCGAGACGATCGTCTGCTTCTACGGCGATCACGTACCGGCGTTGCGGTGCGTATTTGACAAGCTCGGTGTCCTGCCCGATCGCAGCGATTATTTCGTCTGGAAGAACGACGCGTGTGTCGATGCCTGCGGACAGGATATCCGCGCAGAAGATTTGGGTCGAATGCTGATGTCGGCCATCACCTACTCGAACGAACCGCGCGCGTGTGATCGCGATGCGCTGGTCAAAGCAGAAAGAGCATGAACAAGCAAATAGCGATCATCGGGATGGCGTGCCGGTTCCCCGGTGGCGTCGAGAGTCCCGACGACTTCTGGCAACTGCTGTGTGACGAACGCGATGCCGTGACTGCCATTCCGCCGGATCGTTTCGGTACGGCGTTCTACCAGCACCCGTCGAAACGGGAGCCGGGGAAGAGCTACACGTTCGCGGCGGGCGTCGTCGACGACGTCGCGGGCTTCGACGCCGAATTCTTCGGCATCTCGCCGCGCGAGGCCGCGCAAATGGATCCGCAGCAGCGGCTGCTGCTCGAACTCGCGTGGGAGGCGTTCGAAGACGCCGGCGTGCGTCCGGCCGCGATGCGCGGACGCGACTGCGGCGTGTTCGTCGGTGTGGCGGGCATGGATTACGGCAACCGCAATATGGACGACATGAACACGATCGATCCGTATTCGGCAACCGGCAACACGCTCAGCATCGCGTCGAACCGCGTGTCCTACCTGTTCGACCTGCGCGGCCCGAGCATGTCGGTCGACACCGCATGCTCGTCGTCGCTCGTCGCGCTGCATCAGGCGGTCCGGGCGCTCGAGTCCGGCGAGACCGCGATGGCGCTGGCCGGCGGGGTCAACCTGCTGCTGCACCCGTTCGGATTCGTCAGTTTCTCGAAGGCGTCGATGCTGTCGCCGCGCGGCCGCTGCCACGCGTTCGATGCGACCGGCGACGGCTACGTGCGTGCCGAAGGCGGTGCGTTCGTGCTGCTCAAGCCGCTCGACCAGGCGCTGGCCGACGGCGACACGATCCACGCGGTCATCGCCGGCTCGGGCGTGAATTCGGATGGCCATTCGCACGGCGGCATCAATGTCCCGGCAGCGGCGACGCAGGCGGACCTGCTGCGTGCCGTCTATCGGCGCGCGGGTATCGATCCGCGCACGCTCGCGTATCTCGAGGCACACGGGACGGGTACCGCGGTCGGCGATCCGATCGAGGCGCGTGCGTTGATCGACGCGGTGTCGGGCGGCCGGCCCGAGTCCGATCCGCTGCTGATCGGTTCGGTCAAGACCAATATCGGACACCTCGAAACGGCGTCGGGCATGGCGGGCTTGCTGAAGGCGGTGCTGTGCCTGAAGCACCGCGCGGTGCCGCGTTCGCTGCATTTCGACACGCCGAATCCCGGCATCGATTTCGAAGGCGGCCGCTTGCGCGTGGTCGATCGGTTCACGCCGCTCGAGCGCGGCGACGCACCGCTGACGATCGGCATCAACTCGTTCGGCTTTGGCGGCACGAATGCGCACGTCGTCATCACCGAAGCGGCGGCGCCGGCGCGAGCCGCGCAGCCGGCGGCAAAGCGCGATGCGCCGTTGCCGCCGCTCGTCCTGACCGCACGTTCACCGGCCGCGCTGGCAGCCGTCGCCGCGCGCCATCTCGCGCGCCTGCAAGCGGGTGCCGACTGGGCTGCCCTCGCGGCCGCCGCCGCACGGCGTCGCCAGTGGCTCGAGCATCGCGCGGTCGTCGCACCGGCCGATCCGGCTGAAGGGCTGGCCGCGCTCGCCGAACTGGCGGAGCCGTCGGAGCGCGGGCTGCCGGCGTGTGCCGTGCAGGGGCAGGCCGTCGAAGGCGACGCACCGGTCGCGTTCGTCTATGCGGGCAACGGCAGTCAATGGGCCGGGATGGGCCAGCGGCTCTACGGCGAGGACGCCGTGTTTCGCGCGGCGCTCGACGAAGTCGATGCGCTCTGGCGTGCGGACGGCAACGCGTCGCTCGTCGAGGCCATGTGCGAAGGCGTCGACGCCGAATGGCTCGCCGCGACCGAGAACGCGCAGCCGCTGTTGTTCGCGATGCAGGTCGGCATCACGCGTGTGCTGACCGCACGCGGCATCCGCTTCGACGCGGCGGTCGGCCACAGTGTCGGCGAGATCGCCGCGGCCTGGGCGTCGGGTGCGCTCACGCTTGCCGAGGCCGTGCGCGTGATCCGGATCCGCAGCGCTGCCCAGGGCCTGACGCGTGGCGCGGGCAGGATGGCGGCGGCCGGCATCGGCGAAGCCGCGGCGCGCGACTGGATCGCGCGTCTGGATCTCGCCGCAGCCATTGAAATCGCGGGCACCAACAGCCCCGACTCGGTGACGCTCGCCGGTTCGCAAGCCGCGCTCGAAGCGATCGGCGTGGCGCTCGCGGACGCCGGCCATTTCTACCAGATGCTCGACCTCGATTACGCGTTCCACAGCAGCCGCATGGATGCGATCGAGCCGGTCGTGCGCGACGGGCTGGCCGATCTCGCGCCGCGCGATACGCATACGCGGTTCGTGTCGACGGTGACCGGCGACACGCTGGCGGGCACCGCGCTCGATGCGGGCTACTGGTGGCGCAACATTCGCGAGCCGGTCCGTTTCGGCGACGCCATCTCCCGCCTGGCCGACGATCGCGTGCGCGTGTTCGTCGAGATCGCGCCGCATTCGATCCTGCGCACCTACGTGAAGCAGACGCTTGCGGCGCGCGTCGCGCCGGGCGTCGTCGTGCCGACGCTCAAGCGCCAGCACGATAGCGCCGAGATGCTCGCCCATGCGGTCCTGTCGGCGGTCGTGCAGGGCGCGCGCGTCGATCTCGACCGCCTTGTGCCCGATGCGCCGCACGCCGCGCTGCCGACCTATCCGTGGCAGCGCGAGCGTTACTGGCTCGTGCCGAGCGTCGAGGGCTACGGGCTCGTGAACCGTCGCGTCGATCATCCGCTGCTCGGCTATCGCCTGCACGAGCATGCGTTCGCCTGGGAGAACCAGCTCGATCCGCAGCGCGTGCCGATGCTCGCCGATCACGTCGTCGACGGCGGCGTCGCGTTTCCGGGCGCCGGTTACGTCGAAATGGCGCTCGCGGCGGCGCGCACGTTCTTCGGCACAGCGGATGTCGCCATCGAAAACGTCGAGATCCGCCTGCCGGTCGTGTTCCAGCCGCAGCACGCGAAGCTGTTCCGGTTCGCGATCGACGTGCGCACCGCGTCGTTTACGATCGAGACGCGCGACCGGATGTCGGATGGCCCGTGGAACCTGAATGTGACGGGGCGCCTGCTCGAAAGCGGCAATACGCTCGATGCGGACAGCACGCCGGATGCGTCCGCCGTCGCCCACCTGCAGTCGCGTCCGGCGCTTTCCGGCGACGCACTGTATGCGGGCACGACGGCAATCGGCCTGAGCTACGGACCGGCGTTCCGCTGGGTGCGGTCGCTGTGCGTGTCGGGCGACGACGCGCTGGCCGAGCTCGAGGTGCCGTCGGTGCTCGCCGATGCGTGTGCGCGGTCGGACTATCTGCTGCATCCCGCGCTGATGGACAGCGGTTTCCATCCGCTGTTCGCGGTGCTCGGGCAGGCCGGTGCCGCGCCGGACGATGCGCAGGCGGCATTCGTTCCGGTCCAGATCGGTCGTGTCGATTTCCTGAGCGGCGAATCGATTCGTCGCGTGCTGGCGCGCATTCACCGCCGCAGTCCGCATTCGATCGTCGCGTCGTTCGAATTCATCGATGCCGACGGCAGGATCGTCACGCGCCTTTCGGCGTGCCGCTTCCGTCGCGTCGATCTCGCCGGGCGCCGCCACGGCGCGCCGGCCCGCTTCGCCTATGTGCTCGAAGCGCGGCCGCTGCCGGCCGGCTACACGGCCGACGCGCTCCCGCCGCCGGGCGACCTCGTCGAGCGTGCGAACGCGCAGGTCGCGGCGCGTGAGGACCTCGCGCGCCGTACGCAGCATCTGACCGAGATGCTGCCGCTGCTCGACGTGCTGGCCGGTCTGCATGCACTCGATGCACTGGATGCGCTTGGCGCCTTCGTCCGGCCGGTGCTGCCGACGGACACCCACCCGCAACAGGTCGCGCGACTTGCGGAGATCGTCGTCGAGGACGGGCTGGCCCGCTTCGAAGGCGATCGTCTGGTTCGCGATGACGAAGCCTGCGCGGCGATGCCCGCGCGCGACGCGCTGTGGCGCGACGTGCTGGCGGCATCGCCGGCCCATGTCGCCGAACTGACGTTGCTGGCGCACGTCGGCGCGGCGCTGCCGCGCGTGCTGCGCGATGCGTTGCCCGAGGGTGCGCTGCTGTCGTCGACCGGGCGCAGCCTGGTCGAACAGTTCTTCGATGCCTCGCCGACCTGGGCGCATGCGCGCGCGCTGCTCGCTGCCTGCGCGACGCAGGCGGTCGCGGCGTGGCCGGACGCACGCCGCTTGCGTGTACTGGAGATCGGTGCCGCGAGCGGCGACGTGCTGCAACCGCTCGACGTGAACGTGCCGGCCGGTCGCTGCGAATACCTGCTGGCGGGCACGCAGCGGCAGCTCGCCGGGTTCGATGCGGAAGCGCACGCGCAGGTGCAGACGCTGGCGTTCGCGACCGACGCGCCGCTGTTCTCGCAATACCGCGATACGACGCCGTTCGACGTCGTGATCGTCAACCGGATGCTGGGCGATCACCCGGATCCGCTCGCCGCGCTGACGGCGATCGCCGAACGGCTTGCACCGGGCGGGCTCGTCGTCATCGCCGAGGCGCGCCGCAGCCGGTTCTCCGACATCGTGTTCGGCACGGCCGGTGGCGCAGTTGCCGCCGGCTCGTACGGCGCGCTGGCGCCCGCCGCGATCGAGTCGATGTGCGAACGCGCGGGACTGGTCGATGTGGTGCGTGATACCGAACAAGGCCTCGATCTCGAGGGCATGCCGACGTTCGTGGTCGCGCGCAAGCCGGTTGCCGACGAGCAAACGGCCGGCGCAGCGCGGGACGAGGCGCGCGTGCGTTGCATGGCGGAGCGTGACGGCGCGCATTGGCTGATCGTGCAGGAGGATGACGACGCGTTCGGCATCGCCGTGGCAGGCGAGCTCGAGCGGCTGGGTTGCCGTGTCGAGTCGGCTGCGGTGCGCGACGCCGCGGCATGGTCGGCGCGTCAGCCGGCCGGGCATCCGGCGCATGTCGTGTTCGTGGCGCCGCTCGCATCGCTCGACACGGCCGACGGTGCGGCCGTGATGCGCGCGCAGCACGGCGGCGCGCTCGCGCTGGCATCGCTCGCGCGCGATCTCGAAGCGGCCGGTGCAATGGAGCGCGGTCGACTGTGCGTCGTGACGCGCGGCGGCGCGCCGTTTGCTGCGGGACCGTCGTCACATCCCGAGCATGGAACGTTGTGGGGTCTCGGCCGCGTGATGGCGAACGAGTATCCGACGCTGCCGATCCGTCTGATCGACGTCGATCAGGCCGTCGAACAACCGGCGCGGCAGCTTGCGATGGCGCTGCTTGGCGACGACGGCGAGGAAGAAGTGCTGCTGGCGCCGCAGGGCCGCTGCGTGCCGCGCATGCTGCCGGCCGCGCAGGCGGCCGAGCGTGACAACGTGCTGTCGACCCCATCGGACCGCCCGGGCGCACGGCTCGCATTCGACATGCCGGGTTCGTTGCGCAACCTCGAATGGTTCGCGATGCCGGCACGCGATCTCGCCGCCGGCGAGGTCGAGATCGAGCCGATGGCGACGGGGCTCAATTTCCGCGACGTGATGTACGCGATGGGGCTGCTGTCCGACGAAGCCGTCGAGACGGGCTTCGCGGGCGCGACGATCGGCATGGAAATGTCGGGGCGCGTCGCGCGGGTCGGCGCGGACGTCGACGGCTTTGCACCGGGCGACGCGGTGCTGGGTTTCGCGCCGGCATCGTTCGCGACGCGCGTGGTCACGCGCGCGACCGCGATTGCACGCAAGCCCGACACGATGTCGTTCGAGGAAGCCGCCACGGTGCCCACGACGTTCTTCACCGCGTACTACGCACTGTGCGAACTCGCGCGGCTGCGACGCGGCGAGCGCGTGCTCGTGCACGGCGGCGCGGGCGGGGTCGGCATCGCGGCGATCCAGATCGCGCGGCATCTTGGCGCGGAAGTGTTCGCCACGGCCGGCAGCGACGAGAAGCGCGAGTTCATTCGCCTGCTCGGCGTCGACCACGTGTTCGATTCGCGCAGCCTCGCGTTCGCCGACGAGATCATCGCGCGCACACACGGCGAAGGCGTCGACATCGTGCTCAATTCGCTCGCCGGCGAAGCGATGGTGCGCAGCATCGATACGCTGCGTCCGTTCGGCCGTTTCCTGGAACTCGGCAAGCGCGACTTCTACGAGAACAGCCAGATCGGCCTGCGGCCGTTCCGCAACAACATCAGCTATTTCGGCATCGATGCGGATCAGCTGATGGGCGTGCTGCCGTCGCTGACGACGCGACTGTTCGAGGAAGTGATGGGCCTGTTCTCGGGCGGCGTGCTGCATCCGTTGCCGTATCGCGCGTTCCCGGCCGCGCGTGCGGAGGAAGCGTTCCGCTACATGCAGCAGGCGCGCCAGATCGGCAAGGTGCTGGTCACCTATCCGTCGGGCGCGCCGGTACCGACGCGCGGCGTCGCGGTGCCGACCCTGCGGCTCGACCCGCAGGCGGCGTACCTCATCGTCGGCGGCACCGGCGGGCTGGGCTTCGCGACCGCGCGCTGGATGATCGAGCGCGGCGCGCGGCACCTGACGCTCGCGAGTCGCGGTGGCGCACTGGGCGCCGCGATGCAGGCGGAAGTCGATCGCTGGCGCGACGTGCTCGGCGCGGAAGTTTCGGTCGCGCGATGCGACGTGATCGACGGTACGGCGCTCGACGGCCTCGTCGATGCGATCGAGCGTCGCGGGACGCCGCTCAAGGGTGTGCTGCATTCGGCGATGCGGATCGACGACGGGCTGCTGCGCAACATCGACGACGCGCGCTTCGCGGCCGTGCTCGAACCGAAGGTGGCGGGCGCATGGAACCTGCATCGCGCGACGCAGCGCTGCACGCTCGATTTCTTCGTCATGTATTCGTCGGCGACGACCTATCTCGGCAATCCGGGGCAGGGCGCATACGTCGCCGCCAACGGCTTCCTCGAGGCGCTGGTCGCGCATCGTCGCGCGGCCGGCCAGCCGGCCATGTTCATGGCGTGGGGGCCGATCGAGGACGTCGGTTTCCTGGCGCGCAATGCCGGCACGCGCGAGGCGTTGCAGTCGCGGATCGGCGGTGCGTCGATCACGTCGGACGAGGCGATGGCCGCGCTCGAACGCGCGCTTGCCCGCGGGGCCGCCGGCGAAGCCGTCGTGCGCCTCGACTGGGGTGCCATCTCGCGCGGCATGCCGGCCGCGCACGCCCGGCGTTACGCGGCGTTGCAGACGGGTGCGGCGGCCGAGACGTCGAGCGAGGATCGCGTGTTGCTGGAGCAGTTGCGCGCGTTGCCGCCCGCCGACGCGGTGGCGCTCGTCGAGACCGCGCTGCGCGGCCAGATCGCGCGGATTCTGCACATGTCGCCGGAGCGCATCGATGCCGGCCGGTCGGTCCTCGATCTCGGGATGGACTCGCTGATGGGCATGGAGCTCGGCATGGCGGTCGAGGAGACCTTCGGCGTCAAGCTGTCGATCATGGCGATCGCGGAAGGCGCGACGGTGCATACGCTGGCCGAGCGCATCGTCGAGTTGCTCGATGTGCAGCACGGCGGCGAGAAGATAGCGGCAGCGGCAGCGGACGAACTGGCGCAAGCGCTGGTCGCGCGGCATGCATTGGGCGACGAGGCGCGGGCCGAGCTCGAGCGGGGTTCAAATTGAACGCGTCAAGGGGCACAAGCGTGGCGGTCGGCGCGGAGATCGCCCGAATCAATCTGCCGGCGGGGTGGCAGCCGAGCGCGGGAACGCTGGCGCGGCCACTCGCGTTGTCGGGCCACGGTCTGCATACCGGTCGGCGCGTGCAGGTGCAAATCCATCCGGTCATGCCGGCTGACGGCCGGCACGGGATCGTGTTTCGAAGGAAGCGCAACGGACGCCAACTCGGTGTGCTCGAAGTCGATCCCGCCCTGCGTCGCGCACAGCCGCTTTGCACAATGCTGCGCAACGCTGACGGGGTTGGCGTGCGCACGATCGAGCATCTGCTCGCGTCTCTACTGGCGTGCGAGATCGATCACGCGATCGTCGAACTCGATGCGGAGGAAGTGCCGATTCTCGATGGCAGCGCCGCGCCGTGGGTCGACGCGATCCGCGCATGCGGCCGACTCGCGCTCGATGCGCCGAAGCGCTTCATCCGTGTGCTGCGGCCGGTCGTGGTCGCGGACGGCGTTGGCGATCAGCGACGCGAAATGCGGATCGAGCCGGCAGCGCGCTACGAACTGAGCGTGCGGAACGACTTGCGCGGCTTTGGCGACATGCACTGGGACGGCGAGCTGACACCGGACGCGTTTGCGACCGAAATTGCGCCGTCGCGCTCGTACGGGCGTGTGAAATGGGCCGTGCCGGCGATCATCGCCGGCTATGTGCGCGGCGTGCCGATCCTGCGCGGCGCACGGCCGTCATGTACGGCGGCGATCGTCGGCAGTCGCGTGCTGGGTGGAATGCGGCTGTCGGATGAGTTCGTCCGGCATCGGGTGCTCGACCTGGTCGGCGATCTCGCGCTGGCCGGTGCCCCGCTGCTTGCACGCGTGAGCGCAGTGCGGCCGAGCCACGAAATGAATTTCCGACTGATCGATGCGCTGCTGGCCGATACCGACGCCTGGCAGTGGACCGAGTTTTCCAACGCGCAATACCCCGCTTCGTAAGATACGCGGCGTAACATAGCGTTTTTTCGAGATAAAGCGAAGGAAGCAATGGCACTCGGAGAACACCTTCGCCAGCAACTGGCGGCGAAAGCCCTGAAACGGCAGCTGGAGCGCGCGACGGAAGCCGTCGCGTCGCCCGGCGTGCCCGCTGCGCCGGCGGCGCAGGCCGCATCGGCGCGCAGCCGTTTCGAATCGATGCCGCAGTATCAGCAGGTCAGGATCATGCGCGAGATGGGCGAGAAGCTGCGCGTCGACTCGCCGTTCTTCCGCGTGCACGATGGCATCGCCGGCGCGACCACGCAAATCGGCGGTCGCGAATACGTGAACTTCGCAAACTACAACTATCTCGGGCTCGCCGGCGATCCGGCCGTATCCGAACGTGCGAAGGCCGCGATCGACCGCTACGGTACGTCGGCGTCCGCGAGCCGGATGGTCGCGGGCGAGCGTCCGGTGCAACGCGACCTCGAGCGCTCGCTCGCCGCGTTCTACGAGACCGACGATTGTGTCGCGTTCGTGAGCGGCCACGCGACCAACGTGACCGTGATCGGCGCGCTGTTCGGCCCCGGCGACCTGATCGTCCACGACGCGCTCGCGCACAACAGCATCGTGCAGGGTGCGCAGCTGAGCGGCGCGAAGCGGCTGAGCTTCGCGCACAACGACTGGCAGGCGCTCGACGAACTGCTGTCGCGCGTGCGTCGCGAATACCGGCACGTGCTGATCGCGATCGAGGGGCTGTACAGCATGGACGGCGATTTCCCGGACCTGCAGCGCTTCGTCGACGTGAAGACGCGCCACGGCGCGTTCCTGCTGGTCGACGAAGCGCATTCGCTCGGCGTGCTCGGCGCGACGGGCAAGGGCATACGCGAACATTGCGCGGTCGCGTCCGACCAGGTCGACATGTGGATGGGCACGATGAGCAAGACGCTGGCCGGTTGCGGCGGTTTCATCGCCGGCTGCCAGCCGCTCGTGGACATGCTGCGCCATCTGGCGCCGGGCTTTCTCTATAGCGTCGGACTCGCGCCGACGCTCGCCGAAGCGTCGCTGGCCGCGCTCGAACGCCTGCAGGCCGAACCGCAGCGGGTGACGCAACTGCAGGCGCGCGGGCGGCAGTTCCTGACCGAGGCGCGCGCCGCCGGGCTCAACACCGGCACGAGCGCCGGCTATGCGGTCGTGCCGGTGATCACCGGCAGTTCGCTGAAAGCCGCGCAGTGGGCCAACGCGATGTTCGACGAAGGGATCAACGTGCAGCCGATCTTCTATCCGGCCGTCGAGGAGAAGGCCGCGCGCCTGCGTTTCTTCATCTGCTCGACGCACGAGCCCGCGCAGATCAGCCGGACCGTCGGCGTGCTGGCCCGCCTGGCGGGGCGGGCAGCGTGATGTCCGCCGCGGCGCTCGCGCCATCCTTCGACGCGCTGCAAGCCGGTGCGTCGACGCCGTTTCGCGCCGCATGCGCGGACGATGCGGCGGCGTGCGCGCCGCTCGTGTTCGCCTCCGGTGTCGGCGAGTTCGGTTTCTTCCTCGGTGAAAGCGACGCGCGCTGCATTGCGTTCCTGCAACAGGCGTTCCGCTCGCGTCATGGCCGGTTCTCGTGGCGCCGGCATCGGGTCGCGGTCGGCGCCGACGGCGCGGTGCATGCCGTGATGGCCATCCATGACGGGCGCCGGACGATGTTCGACGACGTTCACGTCGTGTGGGCCCTGGCGCGCTTTTTCGGCGTGCGCCGCACGATCGGCCAGCTGCTGCGCGGGCTCGTGCTCGAAACGGAGATTCCGGCGCCGACGCGTGCGCAGATCCTCGTCGCGCATTGCGCGACGGACGAGCGGCGGCGCGGCACGGGCATCTTCACCGCACTGCTGCGCGATGCGCTCGCGACCGGTGCGTTGCCAAACGATGGCAGCCGCGACATCGTGCTCGATGTGCTGACCCGCAACGAGCGCGCCCGCGAACTGTACGAGCGGCTCGGCTTTGCCGCGCTGGCGCGGTCGCGTCAGCGCTCGCGCCGGTTGCCCGCCGAACTCGATTCCGTACGCATGCGGCTCACGCGTCGCGGCTGACGGCGCGCATCAGATTTCCTTCATGCACAGTTCGAGCGCGGCGTCCCAATGCGGCGCGCACAAGCCGAAGTGCTCCGCCAGTTTCGCATTCGACATGCGTGAATTGGCCGGGCGCGACGCGGGTGTCGGATAGGCGCTGGCGGGAATGGGCAACACCGACGGCTTGTTCGGCAGATTCGAAAGACGGAAGATCGCCTCGGCAAATCCATGCCATGAAGTCGAACCGGCCGCGCACAGGTGATAGACGCCCGAATGCGTGTTCCACCATTCGTCCTGTCCGTCCCGTTCGGTCGCATCGGCACCGATGGCCTGCGCGGCGACATTCGCGCTCAACGCGGCGATCGTCTTCGACCAGGTCGGCGCACCGATCTGGTCCGCGACGATCTTCAGTTCGTCACGCTCGGCGCCCAGGCGCAGCATGGTCAGCAGGAAGTTCTTGCCGCGCGTGCCGTACACCCAGCTCGTACGGAAAATCAGGTGCGCGCATCCCGATGCCGCGATCGCCTGTTCGCCCGCGAGCTTGGTCTCGCCATACACGTTTTGCGGATCGACGGGATCGTCCTCGACGTACGGGCCGTTCTTCGTCCCGGCAAACACGTAGTCCGTCGAGTAGTGAATCAGCGCCGCGCCGATGCGCTTCGCTTCTTCGGCGAGCACGGCCGGTGCTTCCGCATTCAGGCGCGTGGCCAGCGCGACGTCGTTCTGCGCCTGGTCCACGGCCGTATAGGCGGCCGGGTTGACGATGAGGTCCGGCTTGACGTCGCGCACGACGTCACGCACCTGATCGAGGCGCGACAGGTCGAGCCCGCCGCGGTCGAGCGCGATCACCTTGCCGAGACCCTGCAGGCTACGCGCCAGCTCGAATCCCACCTGGCCATTGATGCCGGTGAGCAGGATGGTCCGCTGCTCAGGCGATTTTTTCTGTCGCACGGCACCGCTCACTTGTAGTACTCGGCTTCGGCGAGTCGCTTGCCCGCCGCATCCTTGGCCGCGAGCACGGGCTCGCCGTCGAGCGGCCATTCGATGCCGATCTCCGGATCGTTCCACAGCAGGCTGCGCTCGTGCTCCGGGAACCAGTAGTCGGTGGTCTTGTAGAGGAATTGCGCCGATTCCGACAGCACCACGAAGCCGTGTGCGAAGCCGGGCGGCACCCAGAGCTGGCGATGGTTGTCGGCCGACAGCGTCACGCCGACCCATTTGCCGAAATTCGGCGAACTGCGCCGGATGTCGACCGCGACGTCGAACACCTCGCCTTCGACCACGCGCACGAGCTTGCCCTGCGCGTGCTCGATCTGGTAGTGGAGCCCGCGAAGCACACCCTTCGCCGAACGCGAGTGGTTGTCCTGGACGAACGCGACGTCGGCCTCGACGAGCTGCGCGAATTCGCGCCCGTTGAAGCTCTCGTAGAAATAGCCGCGCGCGTCGCCGAATACCTTCGGCTCGACGATCTTGACTTCGGGGAGCGCCGTAGCGGTTACCGTGATGGCCATGCAACCTGATCCGTAAGAATGTTCAGCAAATATTTACCGTAGCCGTTCTTCGACAGCGGCTGCGCGAGCTTCTGCACCTGCTCGGCATCGATCCAGCGCCGGCGGTACGCGATCTCCTCGGGGCAGGCGACGACCAGGCCTTGGCGCTTCTGCAGCGTCGCGATGAAGCTCGCCGCTTCGATCAGCGAATCGTGCGTGCCGGTGTCGAGCCATGCATAACCGCGGCCCATGATCTCGACATTGAGCGCGCCGTCCTTCAGATACCGCGAATTGACGTCGGTGATTTCCAGCTCGCCGCGCGGCGACGGCTCGATGTCGGCGGCGATGTCGCACACGCGGTTGTCGTAGAAATACAGCCCCGTGACCGCGTAGTTCGAGCGCGGCTTGGCCGGCTTCTCCTCGATCGACACGGCACGGAAGTCCTGGTCGAATTCGACGACGCCGTAACGCTCCGGATCGTGCACGTGATACGCGAACACCGTCGCGCCGTTCTCCTGTGCGTCCGCGTGCTCGAGTTGCTTCGCGAGATCGTGACCGTAGAAGATGTTGTCGCCGAGGATGAGCGCCGACGGGTCGTTGCCCACGAATTCGCGGCCGATGATGAACGCCTGCGCGAGACCGTCCGGCGACGGCTGCACCGCGTACCGGATATTCATCCCCCACTGGCTGCCGTCGCCGAGCATGGATTCGAAGCGCGGGGTGTCCTGCGGCGTCGAGATGATCAGGACGTCGCGAATGCCCGCGACCATCAGCGTCGAGAGCGGGTAATAGATCATCGGCTTGTCGTAGACCGGCAGCAGCTGCTTCGAGACCGCATGCGTGATCGGATACAGTCGTGTGCCGGAGCCGCCGGCGAGAATGATGCCCTTGCGCGCCATGTCCGTTCCCCTTACGCGCGGTGCGCGTAGTTCGTTGCGACCCACTTCCGGTAGTCGCCCGAAGCGACTTCGTCGACCCATTCCTGATGGTCCAGATACCAGCGCACCGTTTTCGCGAGACCGGTTTCGAACGTTTCGGCGGGCTTCCAGCCGAGTTCGCGCTCGAGCTTGCGTGCGTCGATCGCATAGCGTCGATCGTGGCCCGGCCGGTCGGTCACGTAAGTGATCTGGTCACGATACGAGCCCGCCGACTTCGGTCGCAGTTCGTCCAGCAGGTCGCACAGCGTATGCACGACCTCGAGATTCGTTTTCTCGTTCCAGCCGCCCACGTTGTACGTTTCGCCGGTCTGGCCGCGCGCGAGTACCTCGCGGATCGCGCTGCAGTGGTCGCCGACATACAGCCAGTCTCGTACGTTCTGGCCGTCGCCATACACGGGCAGCGGCTTGCCGGCGAGCGCGTTGGCGATCATCAGCGGAATCAGCTTTTCCGGGAACTGATACGGGCCGTAGTTGTTCGAGCAGTTCGTGGTCAGCGTGGGCAGGCCGTAGGTATGCTGATACGCGCGCACGAGATGGTCGGAACCGGCCTTGGTCGCCGAATAGGGGCTGTTCGGCGCGTACGGGGTCGTTTCGGAGAATTGCGGATCGGCAGGCGACAGCGAACCGAATACTTCGTCCGTGGAAACGTGCAGAAAACGGAATGCGGCCTGGTCCGCCTCGGGCAACGTATTCCAGTACTGGCGTGCGGCTTCGAGCAGCGTAAAGGTTCCGACGACATTGGTCTGAACAAAATCCGCCGGCCCGTGAATCGAGCGATCGACGTGGCTTTCCGCCGCGAAATGCAGGACCGCGCGAGGCTTGTATTCGGCGAACAGCGCGTCGAGCGCCGCGCGATCGCAAATATCAGCTTGCGCGAACACGTGCTTCGGGTTTCCGTGCAGCGATTTTAACGTTCCGAGATTGCCCGCATAGGTCAATTTGTCGACGTTCAGTACCGATTCGTCCGATTGACGCAGCCAGTCCAGCACAAAGTTGGCTCCGATAAAGCCGGCGCCACCTGTAACCAATATCATGTAGCCTCTTTTATATGTTAATGGCAGTGAATCCTGCCTTGCTCTCGTTCGTGCACGTTGCCCTCGATTGATGCAGGACGGGCAATATCAAGAAAACGTGCGGGCCCGGCGGATGTAGGCGGGCTGGATTGCAAGCCTATTCTAGGATATTCCTTGGGGTCGGCGCATGCGCCGATCGGGCAGTCTGCGGTGAAAGACTATTAATTCTCTATACCGCGGAACCCGCCCGGTGCCCGTCGTCTGCAGCGTATCGCCACTTCCCGTTCGCTTGCGCGAAGTTCGTCAGATGTGCTATCGCGCGCAAACATTTGCGCCGAGCGCGGCAAAGAAACTGCAGACGGAACTCGATGCTGAATGCGATGCGCGATTTTGCGATACTTAAAATCGGCGATAACTATATCATGCTCGATTCGATGGGTGCGAATCGTTCATTTTATTTATCGATTTAAAATCGCCGTGTTTCTGCTTTACCGCCATGGATCCCGGTAACGCCGCGGCCGTTGCCGCGCATGGCGGATTACACGTCGAATCCGGTTCGATTCGGACACATTTTGCCCATCACCGCGTGTGCATTAAACACCGCTTCAACCTACTTGCGCCGCGGATTGAACGGCCGCTGCTGCACATCGGCGCCATGCGCGACGATCGCCATGCTTTCGGGCACTTCCTCCCACGCGCCGCGCAGGTCGACGAGCGGCTCCGACACGACCATGAACGCGTCGTCGCCCGCTTCCGCGATGCGCGGATTGTGCGGATAGAGTTCGTGCAGATGCTTGAACGACGTGCTGTGGAACAGCGAGCGCGATTGCCGTTCGCTCGAGTAGCGCACCGCGATGATCCGGTCGCCGTCCGTCGCGCAGATCGTCATGTTCAGCGGCGCGGCGACGTGATATCGCGCGGCGGTTTCCTCGACCACGCCGACCATGCGCTCGAGCGCCGGCAGCGGCGTCTGCTCGAGGCCGTAGGTCAGTGCGAGACGGAACATCAGCTCGGAGTCGGTGGACCCTTCGAGCGTCGGGAACAGCGCCGGGTCGACCTTCATCGTCAGGTCGCGGCGCAGCTTGTGGAAATCGCGGATCAGCCCGTTGTGCGCGAACAGCCAGCGGCCGTGGCGAAACGGGTGGCAGTTGGTTTCCTGGACAGGCGTATCGGTTGCCGCGCGGATGTGCGCGATGAACATCCGTGAGCGGATCGCGCGCGCGGCTTCGCGCAGGTTGCGGTCGTTCCACGCGGGATGCACGGAGCGGTAGCGGAACGGCAGTTCGTCGGGGTGGCCGTACCAGCCGATGCCGAACCCGTCGCCGTTGGTGGTCGTGGCGCCCAGCTCCGAATGCAGGCTCTGGTCGATCAGCGAATGCTTCGCGCGAAACAGTACGGTCTCGAGATGGATCGGATTTCCCGTATAGGCGAGCCAGCGGCACATGGAGCGCTCCTTCGCGACGCATCTTCCCGCGCATGGTAGCCGAGTTCGCGGCGCCGTCATACGCGAGTGCGGCGCGTCCGCCGGCCATCGTCAGTGAAGGATGCGGCGGGCGCCGCACCCTTCATGCGCGCGTCACTCGCCGAGCGCGTCCATCACGCGGGCCGAATAGACGAGCGCCGCGCCCGCATTCAGCGCGATCGCCACGCCGAGCGCTTCGGCCACTTCCTCCTTGGTCGCGCCATGCTTGGCGGCTTCGGCCGTGTGCACCGCGATACAGCCGTCGCAGCGCGTCGTGACGGCCACCGCGAGCGCGATCAGTTCGCGCGTCTTCGCGTCGAGATGACCGGTCTTGGCGCCGGCGCCGGACAGCGCCTTGTAACCGGCCAGCGTGTCGGGCGACAGCTTGGCGATATCGCCAATGCGCGTCGAGAGTTCCTTCCGGTATTCGTTCCAGTTCAGCATGATGCGTCCTTTCGAGAAGAGGTGGGTCGGGCGGCGGATGCCGCGATCTCGGGCGATGCAGGACTTATTCTGAGCGTTCGCGCTGAGGGTTTCGATACGCTAGAGTGTCAATTTTTAGCGCAAACGTCTCATGGACGCGTTGAGTCAACTGTTGTCGCTGGGCCGCAGCCATGTCGAGCTCGACGTGCGCTGTCTGCTCGACGGCCCGTTCGCGATGCCGCACGATCCGTTGCCGCCCGGCGAGGCGGCGTTTCACCTGCTGCTGTCCGGAACGTGCCGGCTGCGCACGGCCGACGGGCGCACGCTGCGGCTGGCCGACGGTGACTTCGTGCTGCTGCCGGCGGGCGATGCGCACGATTTGTCCGATGTCGAGGGTGGCGGCGCGCGGTCGGTCGCGTCGCTGCGTGAACCGGGCGCGGCCGGCGGCGCGGTGCTGCCGGTCAAGTCGAATCGCGATCTCGCGGATCCGGCCGATGCAAGCGTCGATCTGCTCTGCGGGCGCTTCGTCTATGCGCGCGGTGCCGGTGAATTGCTGATGCGTACGTTGCCGCGCGTGCTGCACGTCGGGTTGCGCGAGGCGTCGGGGTTTGCGCCGCTGCAACTGCTGACGAGCGTGCTGCGCGCCGAGGCATCGAATGCGCAGCCGGGCGCGCGCGCGATCGTGAACGCGCTCGGACAGGCGTTGCTCGCCTACGCGTTGCGCGCGTACGGCCGCGATGCGCGCGTGCCGGCCGGCTGGCTCGCGCTGGCTGCCGATGCGCGGCTCGGCCCGTCGGTCCAGGCCGTGCTGCAGGCGCCGGCGCAACCGTGGACGGTCGAATCGCTCGGCGCGGCATCGGCGATGTCGCGCGCGACCTACGCGCGGCATTTCAGGGAGAAGGCGGGGATGAGTGTCGGCGCGTTCGTCGCGCAGATCCGGATGATGCACGCATGCGCGCTGCTGCAGGACACGCAGCGCGGCCAGGCAGAGATCGGGCAGGCGGTGGGCTATCAGTCGGAGGCGGCGTTCGGGAAAGCGTTTCGCGCGGTGCTCGGCACGACGCCGGGGCGCTGGCGGCGCGCGCAGCGCGGCGCGTAAGGCTGCAAGCGCGATCGTCGTGCGGTGCGGCAAAGCTGCACCGTGTGCGAAACGCATTACAACGAAATCGATTCCGAACAAGACACAACAAGAACGAGAGGGCAAAAGCAACGAACCACACCACCATCCAGCAGCCGTCGTTCGCATTCGTCGCGGCGTCGTGGGCCGCACTGATCGCCGGCTTCGCCGCATTCCTGATCGGCCTGTGGAACGCCGGCATGCAGCTCAACGAGAAGGGCTACTACTTCACCGTGCTCGCGTTCGGCCTCTATGCGGCGATCTCGCTGCAGAAGAGCGTGCGTGACCGCGCGGAAGGCATTCCCGTCACCGGTATCTACTACGGACTCAGCTGGGTAGCGCTGTTGCTCGCGATCGCGCTGCTGGTCCTCGGCCTCTTCAATGCGACGCTGCAACTGAGCGAGAAGGGCTTCTACGCGATGTCGTCCGTGCTCGCGCTGTTCGGTGCGGTGACCGTGCAGAAGAATACGCGCGACATGTAGAACGCCAAGCCGAGTTTCGCCGACGCCGATTCCGCATCGTCCGTCCAGGAGTGACGGCACGCCAGGCGGGCGCCGTCAGTGCCGCCCGCTTGGCTGGCGCTGCCGGTCGCGGGTGACCCGCATTCAACGGTGCGCCGCGTCCGGTCGTTTCATCCATGTCGCTGCGGATGGCGGTGCAGATAGTGCGGATGACTGGCCTCAGCAAGAGGCAGACGCGGAAAGCAGACGCAAAAAAGCCTCCGCGAGGGAGGCTTTCGTTGCACTATCAAAGATAGTTGGTAGGGTGGGAGGGACTCGAACCCTCGACTCTCTGATTAAAAGTCAGATACTCTAACCAACTGAGTTACCACCCCACGTTCTTGAAACCTGTTGGTTCGTTGCTTCAACAACTTGAACAACGACCCAAAGAGCAAAAAATTATAGCGACGGATTGAAGGCCTGTCAACAACCCGCCGCGATAATTATTTGATGCTTTCGATCTTGCCCTGTGCCGTCTGCGCGGCGTTCGATCCGGCGTACTGCGACACGACCTGCTCGAACGTCTTCTTCGCGGCCGCCTTCTGGCCTTGCTCGAGCTGGTTCGTCCCGATCGCGACGAGCGCGTCGGCCGCGCGCGGATGCTGCGGATACTTGCTCACGATCGCTTGCCACGTCGCGGTCGAGCCGCGGTAGTCGCGCAGCGCGTATTGCGCATTGCCGAGCCAGTACTGCGCGGTCGGCTGGTACGGGCTCTGCGGATACTTCGCGATGAAGCTGCGGAACGAGGCCGCGGCAGCCTTGAAGTTGCCGTTGCGGAATTGCTGCTGCGCCGCGCTGAGCGCATCCGTTTCACCCGGCTGCACGGTGCCTTCGACACCATCGATCGTCGCCTGCTGCGGCTCGAACTTCTTGAGCCGCGTGTCGAGATCCTGGTAGTACTCCTTCTGCTGCCGTTCGAGCGTCGTCAGCCGGTTCGTCAGATCCTCGTTCTCGCCGCGCAGCGTGGCGACCTGCTGGTTCAGCTGGTCGATACGGCCGGATTGATCGAGGATCGTACGCTGGGCGGCCGACAACTGGCTGGACAGGTTGTCGCTCTTGCTGCGCAGATCGAGCACGGCGCGGCGCGCCTCGTTGTCGTCGAACATGCCGGCGTGCGCCGGCGCGGCCGACCACGCCGCGCCGACGACGCAGAATGCTGCGGCGATGCGCAGCCAGGATACACGGTGCGTCATACGGCAACTCTTCCGTTACTTACTGTTGGTAGACGAGGTCGGCGCGACGGTTCTGCGCCCACGATGCTTCGTCGTGACCCGATGCTTGCGGCTTTTCCTTGCCGAGGCTCACGGCTTCCATCTGCGAGTCGTTCACGCCGAGCAGCGCCATCGCGCGGCGAACGGCTTCCGCACGCTTCTGGCCCAGCGCGAGGTTGTACTCGCTCGTGCCGCGCTCGTCGGTGTTGCCCTGGATCAGCACGTGGCGCTGCGGGTGGCTCTTCAGGTACTGAGCGTGTTGCTGCATCAGCGGCTGATACTCGTCCTTCACCGAATAGCTGTCGAAGTCGAAGTAGATGCTGCGCTTCGCGAGCGGGCTGTTCGGGTCGTTCAGCGGATCGACGTTCACTTGCGCGACGTTGTCGGCGCTCGGTTGCGTGCTGACCGCACCCGCGTTGGCCTTGTCGTCGAGCTTCACGCCCGACTTACACGCTGCGAGCGCGCTGATCATCATCACGGCCAGGGCCAGACGAGCTTTATTCGACATCATGGTTACTCTCCTTGTGGTCATTGCATGAAGGGCCCCCACGACGGCTCACGAACGGAGCCGCCCTGGACGGACAGGATTTGCGGCGGCGCGCTGCCGTCGGAGGGCACTGCAGCCAGAACATTGCGACCACCCGACTGGGTAGCGTACAGAAGATACTGGCCGTTTGCCGCGAAGCTCGGCGATTCGTCGCGATTGGTATTCGTGATGGCGTTCGCCGCGCCGGATTGCAGATCCTGAACGTACAGCTTGAAGCCCCCACCCGTGCGGGAGATGTAGGCGAGCAGCTTGCCGTCCGGGCTGATGCGCGGGCTGGTGTTGTAGCTGCCGGTGAAGGTCACGCGTTGCGCCGCGCCGGCGCTTTCGCCTTGTGCGGGCATCCGGTAGATCTGCGGCGCGCCGCCGCGATCGCTCGTGAAGTAGATCCAGCGGCCGTCCGGCGAGTAGAACGGCTCGGTATCGATCGAGCTGCTCTGCGTGAGCCGGCGCAGACCGCCGCCGTTTGCATTGACCGTATAGATTTGCGTATTGCCCGTCAGCGACAGTGCGACGGCCAGCGTGTTGCTGTCCGGCGACCACGCCGGCGCGCTGTTGTTGCCCTTCTGGTCCGAGACCATGTAGCGGCGGCCGGTCGGCAGGTCATGGATGTAGACGATCGGCTTCTTGCGCTCGAACGACACGTACGCGACCTTCGTCCCGCTCGGCGACCACGCCGGCGAGATGATCGGCTCGGTGCTCGACAGTGCGATGCGCGCGTTCTGGCCGTCCGAATCCGAGATCTGCAACTGGTAGCGGTTGCCCGTCTTGATCACGTACGACAGGCGCGTGGCGAACACGCCGCGCACGCCGAGCAGCTTCTGGTAGATGTAGTCGGCGATCTTGTGGCCGGCCGTGCGCAGCGTGGTGTCGGTTGCCGTCAGCGACAGGCCGCCGAGGCTTTGCTGCTTCACGGTGTCGTACAGGATGAAGTTCACCTTGTACTGGCCGTTCGCTTCGCGGTTCACGCTGCCGGCGACGAACGCGTTCGCGCCCTTGGCCTTCCATGCGCCGAGATCGACCGATGCGGTCTCGGGCACGGGCGTGCTGCCCGCATCGATGTTGGTGAATTTGCCACTGCGGGCGAGGTCGGCGCGGACGATCGACGTGACCTGCTGCGGCAGGCCTGCCTCGTTCGCGAAGTTCGCGGTGGCGATGGGGAACTGGGTCGAACCGACGCCGGTGATCAGCACGTTGACCTGCGCGTTAGCGGCGCCGCCGGCCGCAATCAGACACGAGGCCACGAGTGCCCTGAAACCTAGTTTCGTCATCAAACTCATGCTTCTTGCTTCCCATGTGACTTGGATCGCTGCGCAACCGCAGAGACAGTAAAAATACCCGATTCGTTCCCGTCCGGCAGCGACGCACGGAGTGTAAGCGCATTTGCGATCACTCCGCCGCCTTGAAGGTAATCGTAATGTCGGACGGGGTACGACCGTTAGAATCGGGCGGCAATGGGACCGACGCCTGGATCGCATTGACCACGGCTTGATCCCACCCCGAATTTCCGCTCGAACGGCGGATCGAAACGCTCAGCACGTCGCCCGACGGCGTGCAGCGGATCGCGACGACGGTCGTGAGGCCCGCGCGCTCGCCGCCCCAGACGATGTTCGGCTTCACGCGACGACGCACCTTGTCAGGATAGCCGGGCGATGCGGCATTGCCGCCGGAGCCCGTGCCGGTGCCGCTTTTCGCGAGGCCCTCACCGCCGCCTTCGCCGCCGCCGGACATGCCCTGCATCTGCGCGAGGCGGGCGCTGCGTTCGCGGTCGAGCTTCGCCTTCGCCGCCGCGTCGGCCTTCGCGTGCGCCGCCGCTTCGGCCTTCGCCTTGGCCTGGGCTTCCGCCTTCGCCTTCGCGGCCGCGTCGGACTTGGCCTTCGCCGCCTGCTGCGCTTCCAGCTGCGCCTGCTTCTGTTGCTGCAGTTTCTGCTGCTGGAGCTTCTGCTGTTCGAGCTTCTGCTGCTCAACGAGCTGTTGTTGCTTGAGCTTGTCCGCCTGCTTCTGCTTTTCGCGCTCGGCGGCCTTCTGCGCGGCGAGCGCGGCAGCCTGCTGGGCCGCGAGCTGCTCGCGTCGGGTTTCGTCTTGCTGGGCCTTCAGTTGCTGCGTGCGGCGCTGTTGCTCGAGCAGCGCTTCGCGCGCGGCCGCTTCCTGCTGCCGCTTCTTCTGCTGAAGCGCGATGTCCGCCTGCTCGTCCCGGACCGGGGGAGGGGGCGGTGCGAGCTTCGCGGGCGGCGTGGGCGTGACGACGGGCCGCGGCGCGGGGACGTCGGGCACCTCGGTCCACAGCTCGGCTTCGGCGCCGGCCGGCGTGCTGTTCTGCCACTGCACGCCGTGATAGAGAAACAGCGCGAGCAGCACGTGCATCAGCGCGGCGAGCGCGAACGCGCGCCAGGTGCCGCGCTCGCGAGGGGGCTGAGACGGGTAGGCGTTGCCGCGCGTGGATTGCTGCCGGTTCATTGCGATTTGACGAGGAGGCCGACGCGCTTGACGCCGCGCGCCTTCAGATCCGACATCACGGTCATGACCGCATCGTACTGCACGGTCTTGTCGGCCGCGATCACGACCGGCTGGTCGGGATGGTCAGCCTGCCGGGCCGAGATGAAGCTGTCGAGCTCGGCCTTGGTCATCGTGTCTTCCTGCGTCGCGCCGGCGTCGCCCTTGTACTTGACGCTCATCGTGCGGTCGGCCTTGATGTTGACGACGACGGGCGGCGTCTGTTCCTGCGGGGCTGCGTTGCCGACGGTCGGCAGATTGATGATCGACGGGGCGACGAGCGGTGCGGTGACCATGAAGATCACGAGCAGCACCAGCATCACGTCGATGTACGGCACGACGTTGATGTCGGCCATCGCGCGGCGCGAGCGGCCGCCGCGCATGCTGGATCGAATGGGACTTCCTGCCATGGCGCGCTCCTCTCCTTACTGGGCCTGACGCTGCAGGATGTTCGAGAACTCTTCGATGAAGGTCTCGAAGCGGATCGCGAGGCGGTCGATGTCGTGCGCGTAGCGGTTGTACGCGACCACCGCCGGAATCGCGGCGAACAGGCCGATCGCGGTGGCGACGAGCGCCTCGGCGATGCCCGGTGCGACGTTCGCGAGCGTGGCCTGCTGCACGTTCGCCAGGCCGCGGAACGAGTTCATGATCCCCCAGACGGTGCCGAACAGACCGATGTACGGGCTGACCGAGCCGACCGATGCGAGGAACGCGAGGTTCGCTTCGAGCACGTCCATTTCGCGCTGGAACGACGCGCGCATCGCGCGGCGCGCCCCGTCGAGCACGAGGCCCGGGTCGCTGATGCGCTTTTCCTTCGCCTTCAGGAATTCACGCATCCCCGATTCGAAGATCCGCTCGAGCGCGCCGATCGTGTGACGGTTGTTGGCCGCGCTCTGGTACAGCGCCTGCAGGTCGCCGCCCGACCAGAAATCCCGTTCGAAGCGTTCGGTCTGCGCGCGTGCGCGGCGGATCGCGAACCACTTGCGGAAGATGAAGGTCCACGACATCAGCGACAGCAGCAACAGCAGCCCCATCACGGCCTGGGCCAGCACGCTCGCGTTGAGGACGAGGGAAATGATCGACAGGTCTTGAGAAGTGTTCATAGAGGTTTGAGTAACGTCCCTTCGGGGGTGCCCGGCGAGGGTGCACGGCATGCGTGCGGCGCGGCGCGCCGGCCAGGCCTGGCGCCGAACCTTGCTTAGTATCGATTCAGGAAGGCAAGTTCATAGGCTTTGTCTAAACGGTGCTCATCCGAGCTCCGTTGACAATACAGTCTGCCCGGTGTCGATGACGGGCCCGCGGTGCAGCGCGTCGAGCACGACCGGCGGGATCGCCGCGGGCCGGATGCCGGTTTGGTCGACGCAGCCGAGGCGGATGTGTCCGGCGACGAGCAGCGTGTCGCCACGCCAGGCTTCCTGAGTGAATTCCACCGAAGCGCGGCCGATGCGTCCGGGCCG
Organism: Burkholderia sp. BCC1977; assembly: GCF_905339595.1. Classification (NCBI taxonomy): domain Bacteria; kingdom Pseudomonadati; phylum Pseudomonadota; class Betaproteobacteria; order Burkholderiales; family Burkholderiaceae; genus Burkholderia; species Burkholderia sp. BCC1977. Next base: position 1,660 of record NZ_CAJPGQ010000015.1, on the reverse strand, counting down.
GCTCGCGATCGTCAGTGCGTCGTCGAGTCGCGCCGGCGCGCGGTAGTCGAGCGACGTGCTGCGGACGATGAAGATCGCGCCCGTGTCGTCGGCGAGCCGACGCTGGTCGATGCCGCACGCACGCAGCCATTCGGTGCGCGCGCGCTCGAAGAATTTCAGGTAGTTGGCATAGAAGACGATGCCGCCTGCGTCGGTGTCCTCGTAGTACACGCGTACCGGCCAGGTAAAGCCGGAAGGCGCGTCCGGGGAGCGGGTAGGCTGAGTCATGGCGCGCATTTTACCGGAAGGCCGAGGCCGGATTCGTAACCGATTCGTAACGGAATGTAGTACGCCGTAGCACACCGCGGGCCGGCCGGAGGCGGGCCCGCGGCTGCGCCTGCCGTGTCAGCCGCGATGGATCGTGAGGCCGGCCGGGGCCTGGGCGACCGGCATCATTTCGATCGTGTTGATGTTGACGTGCGCGGGGCGCGTCGCGATCCAGTAGATCGTGTCGGCGATGTCCTCGGCCGTGAGCGGCTGGACGTTCTGGTAGACGTTCGCTGCCTTTGCATCGTCGCCGCGGAAGCGGACATTCGAGAACTCCGTGCCGCCGCACAGGCCCGGCTCGATGTCGGTTACGCGCAACGGCGTGCCGATCAGGTCGGCGCGCAGGTTCAGGCTGAATTGTCTGACGAAAGCCTTGGTTGCGCCGTATACGTTCCCGCCCGGATACGGATAGGTGCCGGCCACCGAACCGAGGTTGAAGATATGGCCACGGCCGCGCGCGATCATCCCGGGCAGCAACGCATGCGTGACGGTCACGAGGCCCGAGCAGTTCGTGTCGATCATGGTCTGCCACTCGTCGAGGCTGGCCTTGTGGGCCGGCTCGACACCGAGTGCGAGACCGGCGTTGTTGACGAGCACGTCGAGCGCCGCGAATTCGGCGGGAAGGGCGGCCGGCACGGCTTCGACGGCGGCGCGGTCGCGCACGTCGAGTTCGAACGGCAGCAGCGCGTCGCCGAGTTCGGCCGCGAGCGTATCGAGACGATCCTTGCGGCGCGCGGTTGCGACGACGCGATGGCCGCCCTTGACGAAGGCTCGGGCGATGGCGGCGCCGAAGCCGGCGGACGCGCCTGTGACGAACACGATCATTGCTGCTCCTGGTCGGTAACAAAGTAGCGGATAGTATCCCGCAAGCCTACTGAGATTGCCGCACCGCGGCAAGGCGCCAAAGCGCGTCGGCACGGGTGTGTAGAGTCTGGCCCTTATTGTTTCGGGGCCGCTGCCGCGCGGTTGCCTATTCATGACGCATCCAATACACTAACGCGCTCATCACCCCTGCGTGACTGGCGATAGAACCCTTCGGGTTCAAGGTGGAGCATCCCACCGTGAAGCGCGGGGCGCCGTTTTTGCCGTTCGCCTGGGCAGCCGTTGTGCGCCGTTGCGTGCATCGCCGGTGGCTGTCCTGCCTCGCGTCATACGGATTCTTCCGCCACGTCGAGCTGGTTCCGCCAGCAGCGCAATGTACTCGGCCACCCCGGTCAACCTGTACACACTTAACGGAAACCGTATGTTTGACAGAGCCCAAAGCACCATCGCGAACGTCGATCCCGAACTCTTTGCAGCGATCGAGCAGGAAAACCGCCGCCAGGAAGATCACATCGAACTGATCGCGTCGGAA